>CAYUWI010000023.1:0-15374 GCA_964448275.1 uncultured Gammaproteobacteria bacterium
ACGTTATACAGGAAAAACGCTTGGCACTGTCGGACACGAGGCTGACACATAGGGACTGTGATAGGGGTTGGGGTCGGCACGACGAGCAAGGCAACCTTCCATGGGTGCCATTGCTGGGCTGGGGCACTAGCTAGCGAAAAGGTTGAGGGCTGGGAGGGAGAGTACCGCCTATCTGGTGAGCGGCCAATACTGGCCCAGTGGCCCCTCCGGGCCGTAGACCGGATCTTCGACAGGCAGTGGCACCCGGGCGATGTTGTCATCAGCCTGGGGACGCTCGCCGGGTTGGCCGTAGTTCATGTCGAAGTCCTGTCCCTTCGGGTAGCTCCCCACTACACCAAAGTCCCGACTGGCCCGCAGGTTCTTGTGGGCCACCCCTGCCGGTAGAATGAGTACGTCGCCATGACTTGCCGTAATGACGACCCCGTTTTCTCCCCCAAACTGGACTCGGGCGCTGCCGCGGTAGACACCTAGCACCTCGTGGGCGGTGCTGTGGTAGTGGTGGAAGCGAAAGATCCCATTGCGCCAACTCCGGCCCCACTGGTGTGCACTGAAGACCATTTCGATGACCGCAGCTGGATCAGTATCGGGTAGATAGAAGGCCCCTCGATAGACCACGAGCGGTAAGGTGGCGTTGTTGGGGAAGGTGCCGTCGTCCTCGAGGGTGTAACTGGCTACCTCCGCCCCCTTTTGGACCTCTGCGAAGTGCTCACCACCCGGATCGTCCTTCTCCATACAGCTCTCCCTTGGTTACTTGGCTGAGACCTTTCTGCCGGCTTGTGTGGTACGCGCGATCCGCTCGGTCAACCGTTGCAGGGCCGACGAGTAGTCGTCCGGGGCCAACCTCACTTCGAGTAGGCAGAAGCTGCTGGTCCGCTGTTTGATCGTCTCCAAGGCCTCGCTGAGCTCATATTCGGTCTCGGACCGGAGACCAAGCCTGGCGCCGATGATTTCGGGGATCCGATCGTAGCGCCAGGGAAGCAGATCATTGAAGGGGCCATCCTGCATGGGGCGCTCGGTCCCGTAACCGCTATTGTTGAGGACCACCACGATGGGGTTCAGGCCGAAGCGGAGCGCAGTCGAGATCTCCATCCCAGTCATTTGGAAGGCACCGTCGCCAACCAGCACGAGGGGGCGGACCTTCGGATTGGCGATCTGCGCACCGATGCTGCCCGGGACCGCAAAGCCCATGGAGGTATAGTAGGCCGGGGCTATAAACCCGGTTCGAGAACGGATGAAGAGGTCAGAGGCCGCGAAGAGGGCGTCCCCGACATCGGCGATGATTATGAAATTCTCGTCAATAAAGGCGTTGAGGCACTGATAGAGGCGTTGGATGGTGATCGGCGCGCCCCTGGTTGGTGTGAAGTGTTTCGGCGGCTCCGGATGGGGGATCTGGGCCAGGGCCCGGTATTGGATATGGTGCGATTTGATCAAGCCATGGATGAAATCCTGCATACGGATATTGGTATAGTCGTGGTAGCGGATTGAGGTCCTTTCACTGGTGACATAGATCGAGCGCCCCTGGTCAAGGCGGGCGGTAAAGATCCCCAGGTTGATGTCAGTCATGAACATGCCGAGCAAGATGAGGCAGTCGCTGCTCTCCACATATTGACGGACCTCGGCACGGCCCATTGCCCCTTCATAGATCCCGAGGAAAAAGGGGTGGTGCTCACCGATCACTGACTTACCCAGGATCGTGGCAGCAACCGGGATATTGGTCCGCCTGGCCAGTTCGAGCAGCTCATCCTGCAAGCTGAAGCGGTGCAGCTCCACATCGGCGATGATCACCGGTTGCTTCGCTGCATTGATCATGGCCACCGCCTCTTCGAGGGCCTCGCGTAGGGCGCTCGGGTCGCTCTTCTGAGTCAGTTGGTTGGTAGATAGCTGGGTGCGCTGGTGATGCGGAATTCCTTGCGCCCAGGTCATGTCACGCGGTAACTCGATATAGACCGGCCGCTTGTAGCGCAATGCCGCGTGCAGGACACGGTCGATCTCCAGGAAGGCGGTCTGGGGATCGTCGAGGATAGTCGAGGCAACCGTGAGCTGATCGAAGACCTTCTTTTGGGTATCGAACTCCTTCACCTTATGGTGGAGTAACGGGTTCTTTTGCCGCTCATTGACCCCGGGAGCCCCGCTGATCACGACAACAGGGGATTTCTCTGCGAATGCCTGGGCTGTCGTGTTGGTTACTTTGAGGCCTCCGACACAGTAGGTAATACAGACCGCTCCCAGTCCTCGAATACGGGCGTAGGCGTCCGCGGCGAAACCGGCCCCCTGTTCGTCGCAGGTGTTGATGACCTGAAGGGGACTATGGACTAGCTGATCATAGAAACCGAGGACGTAGTCTCCGGGGACCCCAAAGACCGCTCGGACCCCCTGGGTGTGGAGTTGCTCGATCAGGTAGTCACCAATCTGTTTGGATGTATTCATCGTTCCCTGCCTTCCCAGCCAGTCAGTCGCAGTCTGTGACCCCACCCAGAGACCGCCGCCAGGGGTGGCCCAGAGACCCTATTCAATGCTCACGTACCCCTGAGCGAGGCGCCGCTCAACGAGACGACGTGCTGCATTGAGCGGAGACTCAACACGCATATGAGCCTCCTCAAAGAGCTCGCGCAAGGTATCCCCGATCCCGCAGATACGCTGTCGAATCTCGGCATCCTCAGAGATCTCCCGGTGGAGCATACCGAGGAGTATCGCGCCCCCGGCGTTGATCACGTAATCGGGGGCGTAGAGGATACCTCGCTGGTGTAGGAGTTCCGCGTCTTCGGTTCGGGCTAGCTGGTTGTTGGCTGAACCTGCCACCACTCGGCAACACAATTGGGGAATTGTCTCGCTGTTCAAGGTCCTTCCTACCGCACAAGGGGCGAAGACCTCGCACTCTGTCTCGTAGACCCGCTCTAACGGGACAACTTGCCCCCCCAACTCATCTGCAAGCAACTCGGCACGCGAGATATTCGTATCACAAAGTAGGACTCGTGCACCCACCTTGGCGAGGAGCCGTGCCAGTGGGGCCCCCACATCGCCCAGACCCTGGATCAGGATGGTCCGCCCTTCCGGTTCTTCCTCCCCGAAGCAATACCCCAAGGCCGCACGGATGCCGCAGTATACCCCTAAAGCAGTGTAGGGCCCGGGGTCTTTGGTGTCCGTCTGTCCCGGGAGGCGCCCCAAGACAAAGCGGCACTCATGGGCAGCGCCATCCATATCTGCGGGTCGGGTCCCAAGATCCACTCCTGTGGCAAAGGTACCGTTGAAGGTTGCCAGGAAACGACCGTAGCGTCGGAAGAACGCTAGACGCTCTTCTCCCTCCAGGGGGTCTGGGAGATCGATAACGGCCTTGCCCCCACCAAAGGGAAAATCAGCCATGGCCCACTTATATGTCATACCCTCGGCGAGGTGCATAGCATCCAGCAGGGCCTCCTTGGGAGTAGAGTAGGCTTTCATGCGAGTGCCACCGACCGACATACCAAGGCGGGTATCATGGAGGGCAATAAAGATACGGCTCCCGGTCGCTCGATCGTAGCGGCAGATAACGGCGAGCCCCTCCCATTCCCGGATCAACTCGTCGAGATAATCAGCCATTTTCGGCTCCTCCGGCAAAACGGGGAGGGTTCACCTAGTCAAGGGACATCCCCGTGCAGCTCCAATCCCTTATTCTAGGGACTTCAGCTCTCCTGCTATTTCTTGGACGCGCGGTTTGTGACTTCCGTTTCCACCCAAAGACAGGATCGATGGTGGTCATTCCAGGATGTGCCCTTCGACCGTTCGGTAAGATGGCTCTGCAATGGCTCCGATATTCCGAGGGTGCGCATAACAAGTCCACAAACCCTCGGCCTTAAAGGCCATAAGAGGTTACCTCTGGGACCAAACTGCGACTCGGACCCCTGTGGGATGATCTATGATCTGATATGGGAGGAAGCGCCTAAGATGAGAAAGGCTATTTCGATTTGTGAAGGTCTTCGAGGGCCGCACGGATCTGCTCGATCCCCCAGTCAAGCTCTGAGCGGCTCAGCACAAGTGGTGGCGTCAGGCGGATTACGGTACCGTGGGTCTCTTTGGTGAGGATGTTGTAGGAAAGTAGGCGTTCGCACACCGCGCGGGCATCGACCCGCTCGGGGGCGATCTCCATCCCCACAAAAAGGCCTCTGCCGCGTATCTCCCGGATATAAGGACTTTCCAGGGTGTGTAACCTGGTGAGGAAGTACTCACCGAGCTCTGCTGCGTGTTCTGCCAACGCTTCGTCCACAAGGACATTCAGGGCCTCTAGGCCGACCCGTGCTGCAAGGGGATTGCCCCCGAAGGTACTGCCGTGGTCACCAGGAGTAATGACATCCATCACGTCGCGTCGGGTGAGGAACAGGGAAACTGGGAGCAACCCCCCTCCCAATGCCTTTCCGAGGGTCACCCCATCCGGCGTGATCTCTTCGTGCTCCGAGGCCAAAAGCCGTCCAGTGCGTCCGAGACCAGTCTGAATCTCGTCACAGAAGAGCAGGACGTTGTGTTCTCGGCAGATCCGGGCACATTCGGCGAGATAGCCGGAAGGCGGTACATTGATCCCCCCTTCGCCCTGGATGGGCTCCACGAGGAAGGCCGCGGTGTGCGGGGTTATGGCGGTCTCCAAGGCTGTGGGATCACCATAGGGGATGCACTTGAGTCCGGGGGGGAAGGGACCGAATCCAGCACGATTTTGCGGGTCCGATGACAGACCGACCATGGCGATGGTGCGTCCATGGAAGTTCCCTTGACAGGCGACGATCTCGGCTTGACCCTCAGGTACACCCTTGATCTGATGGGCCCATTTACGGGCTGCCTTGACCGCGGTCTCTACTGCCTCGGCCCCACTGTTCATCGGGAGGGCCGCTTCTTGCCCGGTGAGCTGACAAGCCCGCTCTAAGAACGGCCCTAGACGGTCTGTATAGAAGGCGCGTGAGGTTACAGCGAGCTGGTTCGCCTGCTCGGTGAGGGCCCGTACCAGCCTTGGATGGCTGTGGCCGAGGCTGACGGCGGAGTAAGCGCTCATCATATCCAGGTAACGTTGACCCCCTTGGTCCCACACATAGGGGCCTTGGCCACGCACGAGGACCACGGGAAGTGGGGCATAGTTATGCGCCGAGTAGCGTGTTTCAAGCTGAATGGCTTCACTCACGGCATTTCTCCTTCGAGGAGGCAAGCGGCAAGCAGTTCGCGCACTAGGCGGGCTGTCATCTCCGCACGATCCCGGCTCGGGTTGAACTCGACGATCTCCAACCCGAGGAAGCCCTCATGGTCACAGATTGAGGGGAGGAGCGGTAGCAGCTCCGTGGCCCGAACCCCTCTTGGCTCGGGAGTGCCCACCCCAGGAGCGTCCGCTGGATCCAGAACATCGAGATCGAGAGAGAGGCCAAAACCGGCAGTCCCTGCTTGGACCAAGGACGCTGCCTCACGGAGTACCTCCCCAAGCCCTCGCTGCTCGACCTCTTCCATGAAGAAGATCCGGACCCCAAGGCGCCTCAGGAGGGCCTCTTCTCCCGGCTCGAAACTACGGACCCCAACTAGGCACAAGTGCTGCGGCGACAGGGCCGGCGCCGGGGTGGCAAGCTCGATCAAAGGCTCCAACCCAAAACCGAGCAGGCAAGCAAGTGGCATCCCGTGGAGGGCTCCGGAAGGACTGGTGTCCGGGGTGTGGCTGTCCATATGCGCATCAAGCCAGATAAGGCCAAGGGACTTCCCTTGGAACGCCCTGTGGACCCCACTCCATGTCCCCACAGCACATGAATGGTCGCCACCGACCACTGCAAACCGTTTCCCCCTCAGGACACGCTCTTCTACCTCATTGGCAAGTTGGGCACAGAGGTTGGCCACCGCTACCATTGCAGGGGGTTCAGGCGGGCCAACTGGCACCCCCAGATGGGCTTGCCAGTGTGCTGCGATGCCCCGGCGTTTAAGCCACGGAAGCAGACCATGGGCTTCCAGTTCTGCCGGACCGGCTTCACAACCTGTATCAGGGGCCCCACGACCACAAGCTGCGGCGAGGAGTGCAATGGCTTCAGTCTGCGGCCGTTTGGCAATAGAGACTGTCATTAGGAGATTCCGACCGTTGGCTTTTCCCTATATAGACAAGCAAGTCCCGTCTCGGAGTTCGAGAGCTGTCCATTGCCGCTGCCGCGTGGCTTGTCAAAAGCCCCTTAGAGGTCTTCTAGCATCGTCAGGAAGGGTAACGAAATTCAACTACGATTGGAGAGGATAGGGTCCTATGGCGAGAATTAGTAGGGTTTGGCTGAACATCATTGCGGTGATGCTCCTTACCACTGCAACAGCGGGTGCCACCGAGATGGTTCGAGTGGAGTTAAACAAGCTGGAACAACAGGAAAAGGCATGTCGGGCCTACTTCGTCTTCAAGAACCAGACCGATAACACCTTTGGTGCATTCAAACTGGATCTGATCTTCTTCAATCAAGAAGAGATTATCGCGAAACGGTTGGCAGTCAATGGGGCCCCACTAGCTCCTAATCGGACCCGGGTTGGGGTGTTTGACCTCGAGGAGTTGAAATGTGCCGATATTGGTCACATTCTGCTCAATGGTTTCCTCGAATGCCAAGATGCTGATGGTCCGCGAGAGGACTGCATGGAACTGGTAGAGACTGCATCCCGCAGTGAGGCCCAGCTCGTGAAGTAGACCGTTTCGCGTCACTTGAGAGCTTGTCCAGGAGGTAGCGTAGAAGCATTATCCTCCCCTTCACTCACGAAGTGATGAGGAAGGCGCTTCTCCTGTGAAACAGCGGCGACTTTAGGTGGAGATCCTTGAGCTTGGCTTGTAGGGGTGTAAGGTCGAGGGAAGATAGGAGGCGATCCAACCTGCTATCAACCGGTCTTGTTCGGACTGGCGATCCACGGCCCTTCAAACTCCTCTTCGGATTCTTCGAGTTGTTCGCGGGCTTCCTCAATTTCCTCGTGTGTCGCCTCCCGTACGTCCCGAACGGTTACATCGAAGTGAAGGTTTAACCCAGCCAAGGGATGGTTGGTATCCATGACAATTGAATCTTCCTGGATCTCCTTAACGGTTACGATCTGAGTCCCTTCTTCGGTTGCTGCATGGAGACGCATCCCTACCTGAATCTGGTCCTCATCGAGCCCTTCAAGCATCTCGCGCGGGACTTCTTCATACATCTCTTCATCCCGTTCGCCATAGCCTTCCTCCGGTGGGATAGTCACTTGAACGGAGTCCCCAGGGGACTTGCCCTCGAGGGCGCGTTCAAGGCCCGGAATGAGGGTGCCAAACCCGTGAACATAAGTGATCGGTTCCCCCCCTTCAGAGGTATCGACGACTGTTCCGTTCTCGTCAGTTAAGGTGTAGTCGATCGTTGCCACCCTTCGCGTCTCGATCTGCATAATCAACCTCTGAGTTGCTCTAAAGGGATAGATTTTAATTGTATTCCTTAATGAAATGCTCAATCAAGCAAGGGATCGGCCCCAACCCCTCTGCCGACCACCGGATAGTATTAAGACGGCCGGAGGCGCCGGAGCATTCCGATACCCAGGGTGGATAGGGCATAGACCCCACCGGTGACCAAGGTGATGATCGCTCCAGCCGGAAGATCGGAGGTGTAGGAGACCCCCAACCCACTGCAAGTGAATAGTACGCCCAACGGGATGGCCAAACCTATTATCCCGAACAAGGTGTCTACGAAGTGCCTTGCAATGGCAGCCGGAAGGGTCAATAGGGCAATGGTTAGGATTAAGCCAACTACCCGAATCAGCAGAACGACGGTGAGCGCGACCATGACGAGCAGTAGGAGGTAGAAAAGGCCGACCCGGACTCCCCGAGTGCGAGCGAACTCTTCATCGAATGCAACAGCCAGAAACTGTTTGTAGAAGAGCGAAAAGACAAGCGCAATGGTGAGGTCCACTCCAACCATGATATAGAGGTCGCTCTGTGAGACCAGCAGGATATTGCCGAACAGGTAACTCATTAGATCGACGTTGTACCCCGGGGTCTTGGCAATAAAGAGCACCCCAATGGCCATCCCAACCGCCCATACTGTCCCGATAAGGGTATCTTCGTACTGCCTCCGCTTCAGGACGATCCCTCCAATTAGCAGCGCAGCAACGACAGCAGCCACCAACGCCCCCCTGATCGGGGGAAATCCGAGATAGTACGCAATGCCCATCCCGCCAAGGACGGCGTGGGCAATACCCCCTGCAAGGTAGCTAATTCGCTTCGCGACCACGAAGGGCCCGACAAGGCCGCAGCCTATGCTCGCCAGGATACCGGCCAGGAGCGCCCTCTGAAGGAAGGGATGGTGGAGGAGGCCATCGATAAAATCGACCAACTACGCTTTTCCTCTGAATCGGCCCACAACCTCTTGCGACTTCGGTGCAGGTGGCCCGGGTACCGCCGGTATTACCTATAGGGAATGGCGCATCTGCCAACGTGAGGGGGTATTTTACTCAAACGGAGGTTTCCGAGTAACCTTCAGGGGAACCAATTGGGGTATCGCAGTGGCTGTACAAATGCTGGAGGAGTTCATCCCGGGGCTTGTTGGCCGAATAGCTGACCAAGTTGCGATTGAGGATAGCCACCCGTGTAATGTAGCGCATAATGAACCCGAGGTCGTGCGAAACCACGACGATGGTTAACCGGCGATTGATCGCCTGGAGGGCATCAAAGAGGTCCTTTCCCTTGCGTATATCGATGTGGGCCGTCGGTTCATCGAGGAGGAGGAGCTCCGGATCACCTATCAAGGCCCGCGCCACAAGGACGCGCTGGAGTTGACCGCCAGACAGGGCGGCAAGGGGCCTATCGCGCAGTCCCGTGACCTCCATCTCTTGCATCGCCCGCCAAGCGGCCTTCCGGTCCTGGGCTTGATAGCCCCAAATGGGGAGGGTCTTGCCAAGGCGGCCGAGTAGGATGGTTTCCTCTACGGTGATTGGGAAATCCCGAGAGAAAGAGGCGTACTGGGGCACATATCCGACTCGGCCTCGGGCAGCGCGCGGAGGCCTCTCAAGCACCGAGATCTGTCCTGCGGTCGGTTTCAGAAGCCCAAGGATTAGCTTGAGTAGGGTACTCTTGCCACTACCATTCGGACCAACCAGACCCAGGAACTCACCAGGATCTACTCGCAGGCTGACCCCCTCCAAGACTGGGGTCTCGCCGTAGGTGAAGGAGACCTCATGGAGCTCAATGGCTGACTCTACCATTACCCAAAACAGTAGCGAGCTTGGTCGCCACCGCCTCTAGATTGCTGATGTAGTCCTCTGCTAGTGGATCGACAGCAAGCACAGTCGCGCCAACCTCTCGAGCAACGATCCGAGCGGCCCGGGTGTCAAACTGCTTCTGGACTAGAATGACCCGGATTCCTGTCTCTTGCGCGTAGTCGATCTGCGCAGCCAACTGTTTCGGGCCGGGCGGTTTACCGACGAGTTCGATCGGGACCTGTTCGAGCCCGTAACGATCGAGGAAATAGCCCCAAGAAGGGTGATAGGCCATCACCTTGCAACCCTTCAGGCCAGCCAAGGCAGATTGGATCGTTGCATCCAACTGAGCAAGTTCCCTAATAAACTCACGATAGCGAGTTTGGTATTGGGCGCGATGCTCTGGATCGACCGCAACGAGTGTGTCCCGAATATGCGTAGCTATACCTTGGGCCACGACAGGATTCGTCCAGATATGGGGATCCCGTCGCTTTGTATTATCCTCCCTAGCCGAGGCCCCAAAGAGACCGCTTAGGGTCCGTAACGGGGATCCCACACGGGTATCCACTACCTCCATCTTGGGATTGAGGGTTCGCAGCCGATCCATCCAGGCTTCCTCAAAAGGTACCCCAATGCGGAAGTGGACGTGCGCCTGCTCGAGCTGGTCCATTTGGCTTGGTGAGGGTGAATAGGTCGCCGGGGTCTGCCCGGGTCCCACCATCGCTGTCACCTCGACCCGATTCCCCCCAATTCGTTTGACGAAGTACTTCTGGGGCAGAATGCTGACAAAGACCGAGATCGGTTCGCCAGCCTCAGCACCAATCGGGGGCGCTAGAGCGAACAGGGCCCCGAAAAGCCCACACTTCCACCATCGGTCGGCTATTTGGGGAGTAGCCACCTAGCTAGCCTCAAGAACCGAAGGCGAGTTCATGGAAGTCCGTGTGCCGGACATCCTTGCCATAGACCATGTAGATGACGTACTCAGCGATGTTCTTGGTATGATCACCGATGCGCTCAAGGGCCTTGATTACTGACATTATCTCGATGTTGGCCGAAATGCTATTGGGATCCTCCATCATATAAGTCAGCAACTCGCGGAAGATCCCCTCGAGCATCTCGTCCACCTTCTTGTCCGCGGAGTGGACAGCAAGTGCAGCCTCAGCATCGAGGGAAGCAAGACAATCGAGGGCCTGTCGGGTCTGATGGCGGACCGTTTCACTCATAGCGGACAAGGCCACGGGGCGCCTCAAGGAGTTTTGGTGGTTGAGGGCCTTCGCCATACGGGCAATCTTCTCTGCCTCATCCCCCATTCGCTCCAAGTCGGTAATGGTCTTGATCGCGGTCATAACAAAGCGAAGGTCCTTGGCTGCCGGTGTCCGTCGAGCCAAAAGCGACACCGCCTTTTCGTCGGTACTGACCTCCATGGTATTGATGGCATGGTCTCTTTGGATCGTGGCCTCAGCGAGCTGATCGTCGTATTCAATGAGGGCACGGACGGCATTTTCGATCTGCGCCTCAACCTGGCTCCCCATTTGAAGGACATCATCGCGGAGGGCCTCCAATTCCTGGTCGTAACGTTGGCTAATGTGTTCGAAGTCAGGGTGCTTGGCCATGGTCGGGACTCCTTAACCAAAGCGGCCGGTAATATAGTCTTCGGTTTTCTTTTTCTGCGGAGTGGTAAACATCGTCTCGGTATCAGCGTACTCGATCAGCTGGCCCAAATGGAAAAAGGCGGTGTACCGAGCAACGCGCGCAGCCTGCTGCATATTGTGTGTAACAAGCAGGATCGTATAGTTGGTCCGCAGCTCATCGATTAGTTCTTCGATAGTGGCGGTGGCAATTGGATCCAGGGCCGAGGCCGGCTCGTCCATCAGAATGAGCTCTGGGTTAACTGCAATCGCCCGGGCGATACAGAGCCGCTGTTGCTGTCCACCTGATAACGAAGGGCCTGGCTTGCCCAACTGGTCGGCCACTTCGCGCCAAAGCCCCGCCTTGGTTAGGGCAGTCTCGACCAGATCATCCATCTCCGCTCCCTTCTTCGCGAGCCCATGGATGCGCGGGGCGTAAGCGACATTCTCATAGATGCTCTTGGGGAAGGGGTTCGGTTTTTGGAAAACCATCCCAATTCGGGAACGAAGCTGCACAACGTCAACTGCGGGATCATAGACGTCCTGGCCATCCATTGTGACTTCACCGCTTACCACCACGCCGGGGATCAAATCATTCATTCGATTAAGACAACGCAGGAACGAGGACTTTCCACAGCCGGAGGGCCCGATGAGGGCAGTGACCTCCTGCTCAAGGATATCGAGGTCAATATTGAATAGGGCCTGGTCCTTCCCGTACCAAAGACATAGGTCCCGGGTGCGCACCTTGTACGAGCTACTCTCTGCCTTGGTCGGAGATTCCATCAGAAGGTCCTGGTTCGGCTCCCGATACACCGGATTTGCCCTCCTCTAACCTCTCGCCCGACCTATTACCACCGCCGTTCGTAACGCCTCCGCAGCCAGATGGCAATTGCATTCATAGTCAATATGAGGACGAGTAGCACTAAAATTGCAGCAGCAGTACGTGCGGTGTAGGCCCGTAACGGCTCTCCGGCCCAGGTATAGATCTGGGCCGGTAATGCGGTGGCTGCATCGGTAATCCCGCTCGGTGCCTGGGGAATAAAGGCCATCATACCGATCATCAATAAAGGGGCGGTCTCACCCATGGCCTGAGCGATCCCGATAATCGTACCGGTCAAGATGCCGGGTAGGGAGAGAGGCAAGGTATGGTGCCAGACCACCTGCCAGGGTGAGGCGCCGACACTAAAGGCCCCTTCTCGAATGGAATCTGGGACCGCCCGTAAGGCGGCTCGGGTGCTAATGATGATGATCGGGAGCGTCATTAAGGCCAATGTGGCCCCACCGGCGAGGGCCGATGAACGGGGGATTCCGAAGAAATTGATAAAGATGGCAAGCCCAAGAAGTCCGAACAGGATCGAGGGGACGGCTGCGAGATTGTTGATATTGATCTCGATGGCTTGTGTAAGGCGGTTGTCAGGAGCGAACTCTTCGAGATAGATCGACGTCATGATCCCGATCGGGAAACTAAATATCAAGGTCAATAGGATGATGTAAACCGAGCCGATGAAAGCCCCTCGGATTCCGGCCAGCTCAGGCAGTTTGGAATCACCATGGGTAAAAAAGCCGGTGTTGAAAGCCAGCTCAGCGCGGTCAGAAGCTGCGAGTTGATCAACCGTTTCCCTCGCTTCCGCAGAGAGGTCGGAATGGCGTCCCTTTAAGTACTGATCTACCTCAGAGGTCGCCAATACCCATTCGGTCTGGGTCGTCCCCAAGAGTTTGGGATTCCCCTCCACCCTGCCGGGCAGGAGGCGTAGCCAGCCCCGACTGATCAAGGGCCGGACCTCAGAAGTAACCGCTGCGAGGGGGAGCTTGACGCTGCGCTTGCTGTAGGTGACCTCGGTCTGGATCCTCGCTTGTAGGAATGCGGTGTACCCCTTGGCGATCAGAGTGGTGAAGAAGACCACCAAGAACACGATGACCAAACCCAAAGCCCCGAGGCAAAGGGTCTTGAGACGCATCTCAGCGCGGTAGCGTTTCCGCCACTGCCTTTCGGTTCCACTGCTTCGGAGGGTAGGCATTTTGCTGTAAACTACTCGTATCTTTGCCGGAACCGCCGAATAAAGACAATCGAGACCAGATTCAGGCCCAAAGTGACCATAAACAGTACCAGCCCGAGGCCAAACGCCGACAGGGTCTCAGGACTATCGAAGCTCTGATCCCCAGTCAGGGCGTCAACGATCCGGACTGTAACCGTGGTCACGCCCTCCAAGGGATTCCAGGTAAGGTTGGGGCGCAGCCCAGCCGCCATCACGACGATCATGGTCTCCCCGACAGCGCGGGAGACAGCGAGCAGAAATGCCGAGACTACGCCCGGTAGGGCAGCAGGTAACAGAATATGCCTAACCGTCTCTGCCCGCGTTGTTCCCAGGGCGTAGGAGCCTTCGCGCAGGCTGTTGGGGAGTGCAGTGATGACATCATCGGACAGTGACGAGACCAGGGGGATGATCATGATCCCCATAACCAATCCAGGGGCCAGGGCATTGGTGTAGCTGGCCTCCAGGCCGAGGGTATTAGCGGATCCCACCACAAAGGGACTGACAGTGATGGCGGCAAAGAAACCGTAGACTACGGTCGGGATCCCGGCAAGCACCTCCAAGGCAGGCTTGGCCACGCTGCGGAAACTGAAGTGAGCATACTCCGAGAGGAAGATCGCCGAAAGGAGACCAATCGGCACGGCCACTGCCATAGCAATCGCTGTGATCATGAAGGTGCCGGCAAACAGGGGGAGTGAGCCAAAGGTGGGCTCACTTGCCTCTTCAGAACCAATAAAGGCGGTATCCGGGCTCCATTGAGTCCCTGTGATGAATTCCCAAAAACTCACGAGCTTAAAGAAACGAATAGCCTCAAAGAGGGTCGACACTAGGATGCCGAGTGTGGTCAGGATCGAGACCAGAGAAGCAGCGAGCAGCGTCCAACGGATGATCGCTTCGACGAAGTTCCGCGCCCGCAGGTGCGATTGGACCGTACGTAGGGCGAACCAGAGCCCACCTACAGACGTGGCCAAGCCACCGGCCGCAACTCCTGCTAGGGGGAGACTCGTCCAACCCAGTAACTGGAGAACCTCTCCCCCAAGGGCAATGGCCAGGGCAGGCAGGGCTACCCAAAAGACCGTATACCAGCCGTAATGGGCAGGGTGGGAGTGGAGACGTTGCCCATTTGCTGCTATGGCTACCGCCTTATTTCGGCCCAAGGTATAGGCTGTAAAGGAGAGCAGAAGGAGTCCCACAAAGAGACTCAGCCCCGTCTGTTCGATATCCAAGAGGCCACTCCTTCTCAGTGATGCTCAGTGGGAGTTGAATACCAAACAGGTTGAGGCAGCCTCTATTATTCGGAGGCTAGTCCATACCTCCAAAGGCCATATTGCTGTCTCTCGCACCTTGTCACCGAGCAGATCTCCATAGGACATCTCCCACATTGGCCTTACTGGAGGGCACTGAGCTGAAGATTGTCCCACTGACCGACCTGTTCTCGGACAGCCTGGCGCTCTTCCCGAAGCAATGGGATGAGACCGAGCCGCTTCAGATAGCCGAGCTTGCCGATCATCTTCTCGCTCAGGAAGAGCTCAACATATCCCTTCATGCTTGGAAGCGCATCGAGATGCGCATCCTTGACGTAGAAAAATAGGCTCCGAGAGATCGGATACTCCCCAGAGGAGATTGTTTGAGGGGTAGGAACCACACCCCCGACGATCACCGGCTGGATACGATCCGTATTCTCCTTTAGGAAGCTGTACCCGAAGATCCCAAGGGCGGTGCGGTTCCGCACAAGCTTTTGGACGATTAGATTATCGTTCTCACCCGCGGGGACATAAGCACCATCCTGCCGGATCTTGGTATACTTGCCAGAGTAGCCTGCCATCTTCTGGGAAGCTGCCTCCATAACGAGCTCTTCGAAGGCATCCCGTGTACCTGAGGTGGTCGGGGGACCGTAGATCAGGATCTCTCGGTGGGGAAGGTCAGGATGGATGTCATCCCAATAGGTGTAGGGATTGTCAATTAGTTTCCCGTCCTGTGGGACCTCTGCAGCGACTGCCCGGGTAATCTGTTCCCGTGTGAGATGCAGCTCGGGGTTAGCAACATTTTGGCTCAGGACAACCCCATCGTAGCCAAACATCGCTTCGGTGATCCGGGTCACGCCGTTCTTTTGGCACCGCTTGAATTCGTCCGGCTGCATCCGTCGCGAGGCATTGGTGATATCCGGGCTATCGAGGCCCACGCCTGCACAGAAGAGCTTCATCCCCCCGCCAGTTCCCGTGGACTCGACGATCGGGGTTGGGTGCTCTGTCATCGCGCCGAATTCCTCGGCGACATAGCTAGTGAATGGATAGACAGTGGATGACCCCACAATCCGGAGTTGATTACGGGCTGCAACACTATTGATCCCCACACTAACCAAGAAGAAAGCAAGGATTAGTGTAACGGCCTGACGCCGATAATCCATCAAGTCCCTCCTCAGCCGGTTACCTGTTGAGCTAAAGGATAAGTGTATCAACCGAATATTACAAAACCATTGCGAAGGAAATACCGCCCCTCTCGGCACAACATGCCTCTATCAATCACTGGTTCGTCTGGAGCGAGTCAG
>CAYUWI010000024.1:0-14949 GCA_964448275.1 uncultured Gammaproteobacteria bacterium
TGCCTCGGACGTCGGGCCGCGGCTCCTCTGTGGTCCATCCTGGACCGCAGTGGACTGCCACCCCGAGCTCCGAGAGGCCATCTATTCAGGCGAAGTGCAGTGGATGGAAAATGGCTTGAGCCCCAGTGCCAGCACCCATGCAGCCCTTCAGCGCCTACCCCCAGAGAGCCCGGCGTTGGTGACCACCGCTGACCACGCCCTTCTGACCCCGAGGATAGTCGATACCTTCTGTGCCCAAGCACGTATGAGCCGATGTGATGTGGTCGTCGGCTTGGCTTGGCACTCAGAGGTGGTCGGGGCCTATCCTGGGGTGCAAAGGACCGTGTTACGGCTCCAGGAAGGAGGATACTGTAGCTGCAATCTGTTCGCTTTTCTCACCCCAAAAGGACGCGCCGCAACCGCTTATTGGCGCCACCTCGAGAACCGACGCAAGCGGCCCCTTTACCTGGTCAGTGCTCTTGGGGTACAGACCCTCCTCCGTTATGCCACTGGCCGGCTGACGCTCACCGAAGGCCTGGAACGCCTTTCAGCGCGCCTGGGAATGACCGCAGGGGCACTTATATTGCCGTTTCCAGAGGCAGCGATCGATGTGGATTCGGTGGCCGATTGGCAGCTTGTTGAGGCTGTGGTGGATAAGTCGGCCTCATAGGCCGAGCTCCAACCGCGCACGGCGGGGTACAGTAGTCCGACTCCCCCACCCAGCCTCCCCACCGTTACGCGGCTCAGGGGTTCAAAGGACTATGATGAGGACTTCTTGGTAGCAGCCTGATACCGTTGCACTAAGATGCCAACTGTATCACCATCACGCCATAGTCCCTCGAGTTGGTCCATGACCGTTTTGACCTTTTCAGGGTCACTCTGATCGGTCATGACCATATTGAGGGCAGCATTGAGCACCTGACACTTATTCTCATCTTTGCTCGAGGCGCGGTGATCGCTGATGTTAAACCAACCCTGCTCCATTTCTTTTCTCCTCGCTAGCTTCCAGCAACTCCCCTTGGCCAAACCGCTCGCTGGCCTACCTACTACCCAAAAAAGACTTTGCCCCCTCCCAGTGTACATCCACCTACCTTTAATCTTGGCAGGTTGGTCTAGCAACTTGCAACCCGGAGCTTGACTTAGCCCTTAACCGGCTTGGTCGGCCATCAACAAATCAGATGTAAAAGGCCCCGTCTGAGACGGGGCCTCTATCCAATCCAACACTACCTTTAAAGCTTCAAGTCCGATCTTCCCGACGCGATCCTAAGGGACCTCGCCTAAAGCACTCTCGGAAGATGGGCTACGCTTCGCGGCGATACCGGTTCAGGAGTGTTCCCACCGTATCGCCCTCACGCCACAGCTCCTTGAGCTTCTCGATGACCGGTGTAGCTTGTTTCGGATCATGGGGATCATCGACAATGATATTTAATGTAGAATCCATGATCTGGTTAGTATTCTCGTACTTGCCGTACTGGGCATAGGAATCGAAATGACCCCCCCGTAGGTGGGATTTCGAATCGCCCCGTATCGGGGCGTTGGGTCTCCATCCAGAGAGCGAATAATCTCCCATGTTAACCTCCTAACAGTATCCAACTCACGAATCCGAAAATCCATCACAGCTAGATATAGCCAGCCTAAGTATCCCCTTTTGCTGGCATAAAATCAACCCATCAATGGTATGGTTAAGGCAATCGGTGGGTATCAGTCTAGGCCCGGGGTAGTTGCTAGACTAAACGCATTGAGTCGGCTCGCCAGTACTTGCTTTGCCCGCTCTAGGTCGGCGGGACAATCGACCTCAGCCCATCGGAGACCTTGAATCGAGCAGGTCCAGACATTTCCCCCCGAACGGGCCAATTCATTGATGGCCGTGAGATACCAACACTTGCGTGCTTGGGGTCGCCGCACAGCACGCCCCATGGCCTGCCGGAACAAGGTGGATCCGTGGCCACGAAAGAGCAGCATCCCAATGGATTCCCCATCGACCTCGGCGTGCGGCAAGTCCTTGCCAATCCGGACCAGCTGTTCTCCTACCCGGCTGACCTTCATGTCATCGGCATCATAATGGGGCTTGCTATCAATCGCCACGGTGATTGGTCGGGGAGGTTGCCCTAGCAAGCGCTCCAATAGGGCCGGCTCGAAGACGGTATCGCCGTTGAGCAAGAGAAAATCGGTGTTCATCTCGGTGCTGGCAAGCCAGCAGCTAATCAGGTTGTCAGTAACATCGAAGACAGGGTTATACAGGGTGGCGACCTTGCCTCGCCCATAGCGGTCAGCAAGGAACTCTTCGATAAGGGGTGCGCCGTAGCCGACGACGACGACCACCTCATCGATACCACAGCGGGCCAACGCCTCGATCTGCCAAATAAGCAACGGTTGCCCGTGGAGGGAGAGAAGGCTCTTAGGGACTGTAGCGGTCCACGGTAGCAGGCGTTTACCCTGGCCTGCGCTCAGGATTACCGCTTTCATGGCGATCCAAGGTGCATATGCATCGTGTCCATTGCCTCCGCGCCAAATCTAGCATGCAATTGAGTTGAGGTCACTTCGTGCTTCTTGATCGCTACCTGATTCGCGAGATCAGCAAACCGCTTGCCCTCATTAGCGGTATATTGGTGGTGATCTTCACGAGCTACAGCACAACCCGTTTTCTCTCCGATGCAGCGACCGGGACACTCTCGACATCCGCGGTGTTCGACCTGATCACACTCAAGACCGTGATTGCCCTCGAGGTGCTCCTACCGATCGCCCTGTATCTCAGCGTAGTGCTCGCCTTAGGTCGACTCCATAGTGACTCGGAAATCACTGCCTTGAATGCCGCTGGAGTCGGCATGTGGCAGCTATTGCGCCCGGTGCTTGGGTTGGCCTTGCTGCTCGCCGTCGTGGTCGGGGGGCTATCGCTGCACATCCGTCCTTGGGCCTACCAGACGAGTTACCAGCTCAAGGCACGTGCGGAGGCGACACTGGATGTGGATACCCTCGAGAGCGACCGCTTCTACGTCGGTCCCTCAGGGGATTATGTGGTCTTTGTGGACCGGCATGATCCCAGAAGCGATCGGTTACGTGGCGTCTTTGTCCAGGCCCACATTTCGAGGTACTCGCGGGTTATCTTCGCACAGCACGCCTCTAGACGCTCCGGCACCCCAGGTGGAGAGCAAGTCTTTGTATTCCAAGATGGCCATGTCTATGAGCTCGACCGCAACGGCAGCCAAGACCGGATTATGGGGTTCAAGCGCCTGGTGCTCGAGCTTGAAACCCCTGAGGTCGATCTAGGGTATAAACGGAAGGCCGCTTCGAATGCCCATCTGGCAAACTCCCAAAACCTTGCAGATCTCGCCGAACTCCAGTGGCGATTATCCACACCGCTATCGACCCTCCTACTCGGAGTACTCGGGGTGCCCCTCAGCCATGTCGCACCGCGCCGGGGCCGCTACGCCAAACTGCTCGCCGCTGCCCTGCTCTACGCCCTGTACTACAACCTGCTCGATATCGCCCGAACCTGGCTCGAACAGGGATACATCGGCGCCTTTCCTGGGATCTGGTGGGTGCCAACCCTACTGGCAGCCCTGCTCGTGGTCCAGCTGCTCCGATGATCACCCTCGATCGCTATCTCGGGACCACCCTTGCCAAGGCCTTTCTCCTCGTGATGGTGGCCTTTGCCTCCCTTTTTAGCGTACTCGATCTGGCGGAAGAGTTGGAGGATACCGGAGAGGGCGCCTACCAGCTCCAAGACGCCCTCCTTTTCGTCGCCCTCACCCTCCCCCATCGGATTTTGGATCTCCTACCGGCTATCGCCCTACTGAGTAGTATCCTCACCTTGGGGACACTCGCCAATGGCAGCGAGCTCATTGCCATGCAGGCCGCAGGGATCTCCGCCTGGCGTATTGGGGGGTCAGTCCTCCGCATTGGTGGTCTGATCATCCTCACCGCGCTCATGATCGGGGAGTGGATGGTCCCCCCTTTAGATAAGCTCGCCTTGACCCAGCGCTCAGAGGCGATTTCTGGAAGCATCACCCTCCGCACCCAACACAGCTTTTGGTCCCGCGATGGCCACCGCTTCGTCAATGTACGCACCCTCTTGGAGGGCCATGTCCCTGCTGCCATCGATCTGTACCAGTTCGATGATCAAGGTCGATTACGCCGCTTCCTCCATGCCCGTCGCGCCAACATCCAAGAGGACGGCCATTGGGTGCTGCTCGATGTCACCGCCAAGAGCTTCGATACCCAGGAGGTGGCTACACACCACCTCGAACGCTTACCCTCCAAGCCCCTCCTGAGCACAGTCCAGCGCGAAGCGCTCATCTTACCCCCAGAAAGCCTGGCACTGCCTAGGCTCTATGAATACGTCCAAGGGCAACGGGCCAGGGGAGAGGAAAGCAAGCGTTATGCCCTTGCCTTGTGGCACCGGCTGACTCTCCCCTTATCGAGCGCTGCGATGTTCCTGATCGCCCTCCCTCTCGCTTTGGGTCCAGGGCGACTGGAGAGCACCGGTTTGCGGCTCGTGGTGGGCACGATCCTCGGCTTCACCTTCTACCTGCTCAAGCAGGTCACCGGATATTCCGGGTTACTGCTCGACCTTGACCCCAGTCTTGCCGCCTTAACACCCGTCGCGCTCCTCCTGGCACTCACCCTGGGATTGTGGTGGCGGCTCCGCTAGCGGCCAGATAGGCCATCTGTACGGGTTCAGCAGCAGGAAGGAAGCGCCCTTCCGTTGGGGAATAGGCGCGCATCCGTAGCTGCAGTTCCCATCCCCCGCTTGGGCTGGGACTCAAGGAGTAGAGGGCATACTGCGCCCGTGATCCTGGGTGGCGGCCAATGGCCGAGGCCGAAGGGACACCGAGGGTCAAGGCCCGCCCCCGTGGGGTGATAAGCTCTGTTTGCATACTGCGGTGGGCGTGGCCATGCAATACCAACTCCACCCCATAACGGGCTATGACCTCTCGGAGACCGGCGGCATCGGTGAGCCGCTTGCGCCACGCCACCGAACCAGCAACCGGGGGGTGATGGAGCAATAGGATACGACATAGGCCCTGCTCCCTTGTCTCCACAAGCAGCTCCGCGAGTCGTGAGAGCTGGGTTGTCCCCAAACTACCGATGGCGAGTAGCGGGGCGGAGGGCCGCGCTGTTGACAGGCCGATTAGGGCCACTTCACGCCGTATCCGTAGGCTCGGGAAGAGTGCATCCGGGTTCGCTGCACCGGGTAAGACGCCATCAGAGACCAGATAAGGCGCCCATCGGCCCAACCCCTCTTGCCAGGGAGTAAGGGCGTAGGCGTCGTGGTTGCCTGGAACGACGGTAACCTGATCGGATGGGCCGAGACCCTCCAACCAGCATCGGACCTCGTCAAATTCGCGCGGCAACCCCAGGTGGGTGAGATCACCGGTGATCGCGAGGTGGTCAGGGCGTGTCTCATACAAGTCATCCACCAACGCGTCGAGCACCTCGCTCCGGTGCTCGGCGGATCGCGAGTAGCGCCAGGTAAGATAGCCGAGCAGACGTTTCCCGACCAACTCACGAAGACCCACCCCATGGAGGGAGCTTAAGTGGGGGTCGGAGAGATGGGCAAGGGTAAAGCGGCCTGGGTTAGGGATTCTACGCTCCTCACTCATTCCTTGTTACGGTGGGGTTTTCGAATTCGATCACGATCCATTAAGCTAAGTGGCATCTTGATTTGCCACTTATAGCTATTCTAATAACCCCCTCTACGAACAATGCAGGATCCGTCCATCTATATCGTTGGGGACTCACCTATCCCCCTCTGGGGGCTTTCCCCAAGCGAACGCCTACGACGGCAGCTCCAGGCTGTCGGCCTTTCCCAGTCCATCGAGGCGCTAGAGGCTCGGCCTACCCATGCCTCAATCCTGCTGCTCCGCGGAGACTACGTCTACGACGATCGGGTGATTGAGGCCTTGGTCGCAGCGCCCAATACCCTGCTTCGAGCCTCAAAGCGGTCTCCGGTCGTCGCGGCTCATGTGGCAGCCGACGATGTGAGTCAGGCCACCGCTCTCATCGCCGGGACGCAAACCCAGCCTACCGCGTCCAACCTTCGCATCGAGACCCCAGAGTCCCTTGTCTCCAACTATCAGAAGAAACTGCTCAAATTCGACCCCCCGTTCGTCCAGCCCATCACCCCACACAGTCAACGGGAGTTGGAGCGGCGCCTCTTCACCAGCACTTATAAAGGGGTCACCGATCTGATAACCAAGTGGCTCTGGCCGAAACCGGCCCGCTGGGCAACCCATCTGTGCACGCGCCACGGGATCAAACCCAATCATATCACCTTGAGCAGTTGGGCGCTGGCCCTAGCCACCGGGCTCCTCTTTGCGGTTGGGGAGTACGGTTGGGGGTTGGTAATCGGTTGGGTGATGACCTTTTTGGACACCGTTGACGGCAAGCTTGCCCGTGTGACGTTCAATACAAGCCGTGGGGGGGACCTTTTCGACCACCTCCTCGACCTAGTCCATCCCCCGCTCTGGTACCTTGCCTGGGGATGGGGACTGACCCTGCCGGGTGGTGAGATCACCGGGCTATCGCTCGAATTCCTCTTGTGGGCGATCGTCATCGGCTACATTGGGGGACGCCTTGTAGAGGGTACATTCAGCGCCCTCCTTGCCGATTTCTCTCTCTTCTTGTGGCGCCCATTCGACTCCGCATTTCGCCTGGTAACAGCACGCCGGAACCCCAATCTCATCCTGTTGACCACCGGCGTCATTGTGGGACGCCCAGATCTCGGGCTCCTGGCGGTGGCCTTGTGGACCGTGGTCTCCACCCTGGTCTTGCTAGTCCGTCTCGTGCAGGCCTGGCGCGAGCGTCTCATTCACGGAACCTTGCGACCCTGGTTCCAAGAGGTCGAGTCAGGGCAGGGGAACCGCTCGCTCACCGCATGGCTCTTTACTCGCAATTGAAAGCATTAAACACAGAGGTACCGCCCCCACTGCTTACCCAGATCCGCGGGCAGACTGCTCCTCCACTTCCCCCTGGGGTCCTCGCCCTTAGTCAGGCGGTGCGGCGCGATTACGCTGATTCGGTGGCCGCTATCCTGTTCTATGGATCTTGCCTACGTCGAGGAGACGACCGCGACGGTATCGCCGATCTATGTCTCTTGGTAGATGATTACAGCTGCATCTCGACTCAGCGAGTTTTCACCTTCTTTAATAAGCTTCTCCCGCCCCACGTATTCTACCTGGAGCATCCCCTCGAAGATCGGGTGGCACGCGCTAAGGTGGCGGTTTTCACATTGGCAGACTTCTGCCGCGGCACCTCGCCGGCTTGGTTCCACTCCTACCTGTGGGGACGCTTCGCTCAACCCACAGCTCTGGTGTACACCCGCGACCAGGAGACCCACAACCAAATACAAAGGGCCCTGGCCCAAGCTGTAATGACCTTTATCAGGCGGGTCCTGCCCTGCCTGCCGGAGGAGTTCGATAGCCGACTACTCTGGCAACGGGGGCTCACCCTTAACTACCGTGCAGAGCTCCGAGCGGAGCGGCCGGAGCATATCCTCGAGCTATTCGACGCCAATGCGGCGGAGTATCGGGCACTAACCCGTGCAGCGCTTTCCGAGGCTCCCGTCACCGTGCATAGACAAGCAGAGGATCGCTACCAGGTGCAGTTCGACTCATGGCAACGCTCCAAGGGCCGCCTCGCCTGGCAGATGCGCATCTGCCAGGGAAAGCTACTCTCCTTGCTCCGGCTGATCAAAGGGGTGGCAACCTTTGAGGGAGGCGTAGACTATATCCTATGGAAGATCGAGCGGCACTCGGGGGTTCGGATCGAGGCCACCCCACGCCTGCGACGCCATCCGCTGCTGCTGGGTTGGCCAGTCCTCTGGCGGATCTACCGCCAGGGCGGGTTTCGCTAGTCACGGCAGGATCCATGGCGGGATACACCGCCCAGCGTGTCACCTCGACCCAAGTATGGCAGGATTGTGCAGCTCAGTTGGAGTCGCTACAGATGTCAAGCGGCCGCCCTGCAATTGGTAGACCTGTTCCGCCACCTGGGCCAGGGCAGGCCGGTGGGAGATGGCAAGGATACTGAGTTGACCCGCCAAGGTTTCCAGGGTACGGCAAAGCTCCTGTTCGCCTTCGGCATCCAAGGCGCTCGTTGCCTCATCGAGGATAAGCAAGCGGGGACGATGGGCCAGGGCACGGGCAATCATGAGCCGTTGCCGTTGACCGCCCGATAGGTGTGCCCCTCGTTCACCCACTGGGGCATGGATTCCCTCCGGAAGCACCGCGACAAATGCCCAGGCACCGGCCGCAACGAGGGCCCGCCGAATATCCTCCTCATCCAATCCCGGATCACCCAAGGCGACATTGTTCGCTACAGTGTCGTTCAGGAGCACGGTCTCTTGGGGGACATAGCCAATCATGCGGCGCCAAAGCCGGCGGTCATAGTCTTGTAAGGGGTAACCATCCACTTGGACCTCGCCGTACTGAGGCTGGAGCAGACCCGTCACCAAATCGACGATGGTGGTCTTGCCTGCTCCCGAAGGACCCAAGATCGCTGTGAAGGAGCTGGGCGGGAGGGTCAACGAGATATCCCGTAAGATCCATTGATGTCGATAGGCAAAACTGACTCGATGCAGATGGAGCCCAGACTCCAAGCTTGGGGAGAGTCTCCCTGAAGGGGACTCGGCATGCTGTTGCGCCTCTTCAATCGTCTCTCGGAGGGACCAGAACGCGCTTTCACAAGTGGCCATCTGCTGGTACTGGCGCTGGACCTTGCTCAGACGCGCTAGGACCCGGCCCAATAAGAACACCAACATCAGCATGGCCGGCAGCGAGACCTGCCAATAGCGCAGCCCGAGGTAGAGGCCACCAGCCAAAAGCACAGCCAACAACGGTTCCTGGACCGCGGTCAGGGCCGCCTTGCTGAAGACTTGCTTGTGTAGTGCCCGGTTCAACCGTGTGGTGTCGCCCGCGAGGAGGGTATCGGCTAGTTCCTCGCGTGCCATCGCTTTTAAGGATTTGACCGAATACAGGGTATCGGTCAACCGGGATAGTAAGGACTGCAGGAGTGCGGTCTGGCGTGCACCAGCACGCCGGGCCATACGGAGCAAGCGATTCAGGAGGTAGAGCAACACTGCCCCCCCGAACAGGAAGGCCAAGGTCGCCCGCCAAGCGACCAACAAGGCAACCCCTGTATAGACACCCGCCTCCAACAGCAGGGAGATCGCTCGCGCCCCGTAGAGATAGGCAGACGAGCCCCGGTTCGCCTCGGTGGCAACAGCATTGGCGAGCCCACCGACTGGGCGGCTCAGATAATACTCCCAACGGCTTCGCAAGAGGGCACGGATCAAATCGAGGCGGAGATCGGTGGCCACGCGAGCTACAGTATAGCCGACCTGGCGCTCGGCGAGCAGCTTAAGCCCGCCCTTCATTACCATTCCGATCACGATGATTACGAGGAGGAGCTCAAGGGTGGGACTGAGCCCCAGTACGGCCAGGCCGTCGGTCACCACCTCGGTAGCTGTCTCACCTCCAGCAGACCCTTGTTTCCCTGTGGCGACATTGACCAAGGGGAGCAAGGTGGTCAGACTAACGCCTTCGACCACTCCGCTAAGGAGAAGGGCCCCAAGCATCAAGAGGCTACGCCTCGGATAGGTTCGTGCAACGTTTAGGAGTAGCTGCATACGGGAGACGATACCTGGCGTCGTGACGAGTTCAGCCTATAGTAGCATGGCGGGGTACCGAGGAGGTCAGTAGTGAGCGAACAACACCGTTGGGATACACGCTATCAAGACCGGGGTATCGAAGAAGGAAGTCCAGCAACGGTACTGGTGGAGAACTGTCATCTCCTGCCTAAGAGCGGTCAGGCCCTCGATCTCGCCTGCGGGTTGGGGGCCAACGCCATCCTACTCGCCCAACACGGCCTCCAGAGCTTCGCCTGGGACCGCTCCGAGGTTGCGATCGCCAAGCTCCATGAATGGGGCCAGAAACACAGCTTGCCCCTTAATGCCGAGGTTCACGACGTCGAGCTTGACCCCCCAGAACCGAACCGCTTCGATGTCATTGTTGTGGCCCATTTCCTCGAGCGGCGCCTGGCAGGTCCCTTAATGAAGGCCTTACGCCCCGGGGGATTACTCTTCTATCAGACCTTCACCCGGACCCGAGTGACCGAAACGGGCCCCCAACGCGAGCAATTCCGCCTCGCCGACAACGAGCTCCTGCAGCTCTTTGCCCCGCTGCGGCTCGTGGTCTACCGGGAAGAGGGTCGGATCGGGGACCTCTCCCGAGGGTTTCGCGATCGGGCCCAGTTCATCGCCTACAAGCCGGATAGCTGTGGTGATGATCTAGGCTAGCCGCAAAACCAAAACAAGGGGGCCGACCCCGTTAGGGTCGGCCCCCTTTTACTGGACCGCAATCAATCCAGACAGATCATCACCGAATATTAGTCGGCAGGAATCAGATCCGTCCGGATATAGCGGACAATCGCCGCGATCTGGTCTTGGTCCAGGCTCTGGTGGAACGGAGGCATTAGATAACCGCCACCCGAGCCACCCGGGATCCCTGCAGCGATCCGCGCGTAGAGCTCGTTGGCCTCAGTACCCCTCTTGTACTGGTCTTCAGCAGTCAAGTCGCGTGGCTGGACCGACTGACCTTGCCAGTCGGTGATCGTATCAGCCGCTGGGCCGTTGCCACGTCCCGACTGACCATGACAGGAGGCACACTGCTGCTGGTAGATCTTTCTGCCCTCTTGCGGGCTTGCCCCAGCCAGGACCGTGGCCGGGGGCACATCGATGCTCTCGCCCGGTTCAGCGGCTGCCTCACCAGCGAAGCGCCGAAGGACGGCAGTGAGCGACTCGATCTGTTCCTCAGTCAGATTGTCGAAGGCCGGCATGCCCGCTGCGGGTAGACCTTCCCGGACAGTCTTTGCGAGGTCCTGGTCAGCAGCGACCCCATTCTTTGTCGATACAAAGCGGTAGTTCGCTGCCTGGAAGTTACGCGGTGAACTCATGAACAGCGGGGAGTGCTCGGCGAACATCGCGCCATCGCCACTCCCATCGACGCCGTGACAACGGGCACACTGGCTAACGTACAAGGGGGTCCCAGCAAGCCTCCCCTTCGGGGCCTCCACGGTGCGGACCTTCTCACCCGGCACGCTCGCCGGCGCCGGGGTTGCGCTGCCTAGCAGCCCACCGGCCACCAGAAAGATGACCGCAAACACCGCCAGCGCGTATACCATCCACGACTTGTCGTTCATTAGCCGCCATTCCCAACGGGTCTGATAGCGGTACTTGAGCGTGCGCACCGCCTGGCGCGGGCGCGCGAAGAAGTTGACCGGAAGGGTCCAGACGTGGACCAGCTTCGTGAACGGGAAGTAGGCAAAGAAGACAAGCGCGAGAAAGACGTGGGTTTTGGTAATCGCGCTAGCCGAGGCCATCAGCGAAGCCTGCGGGTTCAGGCTCCACAGGCTCGCGAACCACGAAGAGGCAGTATAGGCGATCCCGAAGATCTGGTGCGCGATGACCTGATAGAGGGCCAAGCCCATGATCACGATCAAGAAAACGTGGATCAAGTAGTCTTCGACCATACTCAGGGCACGCACCTCGGGATTGCTGATCCGGCGGATCAGGGCGAGTGCCGAACCGGCGATCGCTGCGAGCCCGCCCACTAAACCTAACCAGTAAAAGAAGACAACGGACCCAGATGAGCCCACGACACCGCCGATAAGCCCAACTAGGTGGCCCAGAAAGGCCGCGAGCAAGCCCCAGTGCATCAGTAACGAGGCCCACCCCAGAAGACCGGTCGGGTCAAACAGGGTGGTTGCCCGGGTGGTCCATGAGAAAGGTTTCACAACCATCCGGATCACTGGGACTGCAAAGAACGAGACTATCGCTATATACGGTAAGATCCCCCAGAGAAAGTTTTCCACGGATGCTTCTCCTCTTGGCTGTTGGTTGCCCTCAGCTCTCCTGGGCTAGACCGGGATCATGGACCACTGGAATGCCCCGTAGCCGCTGACCGCTCCGCCGACTCCGCTCACGCTTTGCGGCAGCATCATCTGGGGGTTGCCAGGGGGGTGTATCCCCCATCAGCTCAATATCCTTCTGGATCGCCGCCTGCAGCGCCTGAATGACCAACTCATACGGTGTATTGTACTCGTTCATCCGCTGCTGCATCGGGTCCAGGCACGGCAACAAGAGCTGCTCCACAAAGCGACGCCGTAAGCCAGGGGCACGGCCATCTTCAAGGCTAAGCCACAAAAACTCCACCATGATCGGGAGGAAGTCGGGCATCTCCGACATCTGATCTGGCTCGATGCCGAAGTGCCCGTAGATGTACTTCAACTCGATCATGTAGCCATTACGCGCCGAAGCCCCTGCACCCCGGCACGTCGGCGGTTCATCGAACATATAGGCCCCCGCATAGAGCGGGACAGGGGGCGTCAATTCCATGGTCTGGACGTACTCCGTCTCATCATTCCAGAACGGGTCACCCAGGAAACGCCGCAGGGGCTCTTTGACCTCCTCGGGGGCATTGTCGAGCCCCTGCAGCGTGATGCGCTCCTCGTCCCGTTCCTGCGGGGCTATCAGCAGCTCGCTGATTAGCTTATATACCGCAGACAACGTGGACTGATCGATCATTAGCTGCCAACCTCCTCACGGCCACCGTGGACGGTCTGGCGCCGCTTACCACTCGAGTACGATCCCGGCCTCATCTCGGTGTAGCCGGCGAAGCCCCGCTCGACATATGGCGCATTTGCTGTCTGCTCACGCCTGGTCGTCGGGATCACGAAGCGCTCACTGAAGTGGGCAAGTGCCAGGAGTCGGTGCATGTGGTCGGCATCCGCCGCGGTCAACCCCTCCTCATCGAGGAGTGTGGTATTGGCCACACCGTCGACCCGCAGGCCGCGCCGGTAATTACGTACCGCCAGCTGCCGCCGCAGAGCGGTCTTGACCTCGGACTCATTATCCGCCGCGAGCATCGTCGCCAAGTACCGGACCGGGATCCGGAACTTGTCGAGATCGGGCAGCACACCGGTGTGGTCGACCATGTTGTAGGTCCCGCGTGCATTCTGGGCCGCTGTCTGGACCGGGCTCTCCGGCGGGACATAGAACAGCGACGGAAGGGTCCGGAACTCGGGGTGCAGCGGCAGGGCGATCTTCCACTTCTTGAACATGAAGTACGGAGGAGACTTCCGACACGCTTCCAACCACGAGTCGGCGATCCCTTCACGCTTCGCCGCGGCAATCACCTCCGGATCATCCGGATCGAGGATGATATCGCGCTGGGCCTGAACGAGATCTTGCTCAGGCGAGTTGGCCGCCTCCGGGACCCGATCCATGTCGAACATAATGGGCCCAAGGTAGCGGATCCGGCCGACACAGGCCTGGAAGCAGGCCGGCGGCTGGCCGGTCTCGATCCGGGGATAGCAGAGGATGCACTTCTCCATCTTGCCGGTCCGCCAGTTAAAGTAGGTCTTCTTATACGGGCAAGAGGAGATGCAGTAGCGCCACGCCCGGCAGCGGTGCTGGTCGATCAGGACCACTCCATCCTCATTGCGCTTGTAGGCCGCCCCGCTTGGGCATGCCGCCACACAACCCGGGTTGAAGCAGTGGTTGCAGATACGCGGCAGGTACATCATGAAGCTATCCCGATAGCGCAGGTAGGCCTGGCGCTCATGGTTCGTCATGTTCTTCCAGTTGTAGTCCCGCGCACCGGTCCCGCGGATGTAGGCGCCTGCACCGTTGTCCTCCCAGTTGACGCCCCAATCCAGGGAGATATCCTCTTCCCCGGTAATCTGGGACTTCGGCCGACCCACCGGTTGGGAGTATTCAGTCGACTCCTCCGAGTGCAGATCCTCGTAGGTAAAGGTAAAGGGGCCCTTACCGTAGTAGTCCTCCATCTGGGGCATCACCGGGTTGTAGAAGAGGTTGACCATCTCCCAGAAGCGCGAGGAGACCCTCAACCGCGGGTTCTTCCTACCTGGTTGCCGTTCCCAGCCACCTTGGAACTTGTCCTGGTTCTCCCACTCCGCGGGGTAGCCGATCCCTGGCTTGGTCTCGACGTTGTTCCAGAACATGTATTCCGCGCCTTCGCGGCTGGTCCACACGTTCTTGCACGCGATGGTGCAGGTGTTGCACCCGATACACTTATCGAGGTTAAACACCACGGCCATTTGCTGTTTCGGTCGCATACCGAACTCCCTCCTGAATTTCACTTAGCTGCCATTTCTGACAACTCTTTGAGGTGAAGGCCCGGAAGACGAGCGGGAACGGCCCCGCAGTACCGCTTATCCAGCTTAATCTTACCTTACGACACCCAGGCTCCCGTTCCCGCATCGCGCTATCTCCAGGCTACAGCGCCCTCACTCACGCCTTCACCGCCTTCTCCTTCTGGATGATCTGCTTGAGATCCTTCTCCTGGTAGATGACCTTCTTACGGCCAGCCTCCAGGGGCATCTTGCGGACCAGCACAGCGGCATCACGCTCGGAGGGGCTGGTCCCCTGGTAGTTGATGAAGTAGGTCCAGTTTGCATAGCCCCCGACCATGGTTGCCGGGTTCAGCATGATACGG
The DNA here is from genome assembly GCA_964448275.1 of uncultured Gammaproteobacteria bacterium. Taxonomy (GTDB): domain Bacteria; phylum Pseudomonadota; class Gammaproteobacteria; order Thiohalorhabdales; family CAYUWI01; genus CAYUWI01. The sequence goes on from CAYUWI010000024.1 coordinate 14,496, forward strand.
GTGGTCGCGTTGTTGTTGCCGCCCCGCAGGTCACTGGCACCCCGCTTCCGCGCCAGGGGCGAGAACGGCACGTTCACGTGGCGCTCGGACTGGTGGTAGATGATGCACGAGTCGGGTTGGACCGTGCCGCTCACCACTGCCCGGCACGCCATGATGCCGTTCTCACTGTATACCTCGACCCAATCGTTGTCCTCGACCCCGATCTCCTGGGCGTCGTCATCATTGATCCACACGACCTGGCCGCCGCGGAAGAGGTTGAGCATCTGCCAGGAGTCCCAGAACATACTGTGGATCTGCCACTTCCCGTGCGGGGTCAGGAAGCGCAGCACCTTCGAGTTCGGCTCGGCGGTGCTGGGGTCCACATCACCGATCTGGACCATATCCACTGGCGGCTTATAGGTCGGCAGGGACTCGCCAAGCTCCCTGTAGGCCCGGTGGTCGAAGTAGAGCTGCT
>CAYUWI010000025.1:0-14930 GCA_964448275.1 uncultured Gammaproteobacteria bacterium
GGCCCGACCGCGTGCCCGCGGGATGATGTCATTGGTATAGGCCTGGGCCTCATTCCGGGCGCGGGAGCGGTCCTCCCGGGCGCTGATCACATCCCGAAAGGCCGGCCGGACCGGTTCGGGCGCCTGGGCGCTGTGCAATGCGACATTGGTCACATCGAGACCCGCCTGATAGGAGTCAAGGATCGACTGCATCAGGTTCAGGGTCTCATGCTGGACTTCGGCCCGGGCCCGCGTGAGCACATCATCGATCGGTCGCCGACCCACGACCTCGCGGATGGAGGTCTCAGCGACTTCGTGGACTGTTCCCCGAGAATCGGCGACGTTGAACATGTAGGCCGCAGCATCGCGGATATGGTATTGGACAGCGAATTGGAGATCCACGATATTCTCATCACCGGTTATCATCAGGGCTTCCTTGGGCACATGCAAGGAATCTTCCCCATCTCGGCTACGATAGCCTACCTCAATCCGCCGGATTTGGGTCACTTTAGGGGTTCGAACGGCCTCAATGGGGTAAGGTAAGTGGTAGTGGAGGCCGGGCCGAGTGGTTTTCACGTGGGCGCCGAAACGCTGCACAACCCCCTGTTCAGAGGGCCCGACCCGATAGATCCCACTGGCAAGCCACAAAAGCAAGGCAATGGCGACGATCAAGGCAACACCGCGCCTCCCGAAAGGGAAGGGGCTCTGGCCTCCTCCAGAGCCCCCGCCTCCTTTGAAGAGCCCGCCAAGCTTAGCGCGCAACTTCCGCACGATTTCATCGAGGTCGGGCGGTTGCTGGCCCCGACGCCCACCGCCCCCATACGGCCCCCAAGGGCCCTGTTGATGGGACCCCCGAGGTGGCCCCTCTCCCGGCTGATTCGGTGCCAATCTCATTCTCCTCTACAAAGATAGATCTGTTGAAGAATACTGCGGTAGGCAGTGTAGTGAGGTTGACCTCGCAGCACAAGCGCGTTAGCCCTCGGATATCAAAAAGTGCTCAACTCGTTCAAGTAAGCTAGCGCGATCGGTGGAATCAATCCAATGGAGCCCAGACTCCTGTCGCAGCCACGATAGCTGGCGCTTGGCCAACCTCCGAGTCGCCACAATGCTGGCCTCGACCATTGACTCCCAATCCCGTTCGCCCGCCAAGTATTCCCAGACCTGACGATAGCCCACGGACCGAAGCGCAGGAAGATCCGGATCAAGCCCACGCTCGCGGAGGATGCGGACCTCTTCGATCAACCCATTGGCCAACATAGTATGGAAACGTGCCTCAATCCGTTGATGCAGCTGATCCTTGTCGGTAGACAAGGCAATCTTCAAGATCGGGTAACTGGCCTTGCTTCGCTTCCCCTCCACCTGCAGCGCCGAAATGGGGCGACCTGTTAGCTCAAAGACCTCAAGCGCCCGCAGAAGCCTTTGGCGATCGTGAGGATGGATACGCTGGGCGGCAATAGGATCCACTCTGGCAAGCCACTGGTAAAGGGCCCGGTCACCACACCGATGGGCCCAAGCGCGCAGCTTCGCACGGACTGTCGGATCGGCTTCCGGCATCCGGGAGAGGCCTTGTTCAAAGGCCCGGAAGTACAAACCGGTCCCTCCGACCAGCAGCGGGAGACGACCAGATGCCCAGGCCGCCTCTACTGCCTCCCAGGCTTCTCGAGCAAAATCAGCAGCGGAGAACGGCTCTCCGGGATCGCGGATATCCAATAGGGCGTGCGGGACTCGTTCTCGGAGCGCAGCTGGGGGTTTGGCAGTACCTACATCCAAGCCCCGATAGACCTGCGCGGAGTCCACAACGATAATCATCATTGGATAGAGCTCGCAAAGGGCTCGAGCTGCTTCGGTCTTCCCAGAGGCAGTCGGCCCCATTAGAAAGATCACGCGTCGCCGCAAGGCTACTCCCCGCGCCTAAAGAGCTGATTGAGTTCCTGCAAGGAGAGATAGATATAGGTTGGGCGACCATGATTGCATTGGCCGCTGCGCTGGGTCCATTCAAGCTGGCGCAGCAAGGCATCCATCTCGGGGCGGGTAAGTGAGCGGTTGGCCCGCACTGAGGCATGGCACGCCTGGGTGGCAAGGATCTGATTGATCGTTGCTTCCAAGGGTTGGTCAGAGCCGGACCGCTCGAGTGTATCCAATATCCCTTGGGTCAACTTCGGCCAATTTGCCTCCCCAAGCAGGATCGGGATCTCGCGGATGGCCGCGCTCTGAGGCCCAGTAGGGTCGATCCGTAATCCAGTCCAGGCAAGGGTATCGGCCTGCTCTTCAAGAATCGCCGCTTGCACCTCGCTTAAGGTGACCCCGATGGGGGCGAGCAGCGACTGTCGAGCCACTCCCCCTCCGAAATAAGCTGCCTTCAATCGCTCGTAGGTGATGCGTTCGTGGGCGGCGTGTTGATCCACGAGCACGATCCCATCCTGGGCCTGGGCCAGGATAAAGGTTCCAAGGATTTGGGCTACCGCATACCCCAATGGTGCCCCCACCTCGGGTAACTGATCGATTGTAGAACACCGTTCGGCTCCGTCCGAGATAGGCGTCCCAGGGCTAGCGCGATAGGCTACCTCGGTCTCCGCGAGCGAGAGCTCATTCTGTCCCCCCGTTGGTTCGGCAAGATTGTGGCCAAAGGTCCTAAGTTGGCCTGTTCGGGTCCCAATCAGCGACGAGGTCGCCATGGCGAACCGAAATCGCTGAGCCTCTCCCAGGTGTTCTGTCCGACAGTGCGGGCGAGTGGGGGGAGCGGCAAGCCGCTGGACCAGAGTATCACGGATGAAGGCATAAATCCGCTGAGCATTGGCAAAGCGGACCTCATGTTTAGTCGGGTGGACATTGACATCCACTGCGGCTGGATCGAGCTCCAAAAAGAGGGCATAGGCTGGATAGCGATTCCGAAACAGGACATCACGGTAGCCCTCCGCTACCGCACGGCGCAGCAAGCGATCCTGGAGACTTCGTCGATTCACGAAAAAGAATTGCTGATCCCGTTGTCCACGGGTGTAAAGGGGCAGACTGAGCCATCCAGAGAGGTGGAATCCTCCGTCGCCCTCCTCGGTGAAATGGAACGTATTCTCAAAAAACTCTGAGCCGAGTAGCTGGCTAAGACGTCGTTCAACACCTGCCCACTCCCCGGCACTGGGCAACCGGAAGTGGGTCCGACCATTGTGGCTGAGAGCAAAACTGGCTTCTGGGACTGATAGCGCTGCCTGTCGCACGACGTCAGCAATACGCCCGAACTCCGTCTTGGCCGTCCGTAGGAATTTGCGCCGTGCCGGAACGTTGAAAAAGAGATCCCGTACCTCGATGGTTGTGCCAGGCGGATGGGCAGCGGGGGCGGAGCGTTGGGCTTGCGCGCCTGTCACTCCCACCATGGTCCCCGAATTGGCCTGAGGGGACCGAGTAGTCAAGGTCAACCGTGAGACCGCTGCGATGCTCGTAAGAGCCTCACCACGAAATCCCAGTGTCCGGATACGATACAGGTCGCTCGCTTCGCACAGCTTGCTTGTGGAATGGGGGGCGAGGGCGCGCGGAGCATCTTCACCCGTCATACCCCAACCATTATCCCGGACCCGGATCATGCGAGCACCGCCTCGCTCCACTTCGACCTGGATCCAGTCAGCACCTGCATCTAGGCTGTTCTCAAGGAGTTCCTTTACTACCGCTGCTGGACGGTCGATCACCTCCCCGGCTGCAATCCGATTGACGAGATATTCCGGCAAGCGGCGGATGGCCATCCTTCATCAACCACTCGTTAGTTTGTTCAGGGAATGCGCAACTCTAGACCTGGGACCAGTTTAGAGCCCTGGAGATCGTTGAGCCGGCGTAGCTGCGACACACTCACGCGGTAGCGTTGGGCAATAGACCAAAGGGTATCCCCCCTTTCGACGGTGTGGTGCCTAGGCTTGGCATCCTGAAGGAATTCAGCAACACCCTGAATAAGGGTCTGGGCTAGACGCCGTTGATGGGCAGGCCGCCGAAGTCGTATCTCCTCCCGCGGATTAGAGATAAAACCGACCTCAACTAAGATAGAGGGGATATCAGGGGATTTCAGTACCACAAACGGGGCCTGATTGACCTCTTGGCGATGGAGCGGACTAATCTCATCGAGTTGGTTTAATACTCCCTCCCCAAGCTCTAGGCTATCACTAATAGTAGCCGTCTGGGAGAGGTCCAAAAGGACCGAAGCAACCACCTTGTCAACCTTGCTGAGATCTACACCGCCGGCGAAGTCTGACCGATTTTCACGCCGGGCCAGCCAAGCCGCCGCCTCGTCTGTCGCCCCTTGGCGTGAAAGGGTATAAACCGAAGCCCCACGGGCGTCGCGATCCCTAAAGGCATCGGCATGAATCGAGACAAAGAGATCCGCTCCGGCCTCACGGGCCTTTCGAACACGCTCACGCAGGCCAACAAAGTAATCACCCTCACGCGTCAAGAAGGCTTGCATACCAGGGCGATTGTTGAGCTCCCGAGCGACCCGCTTGGCAATAGCGAGTACCACCTCCTTTTCCCGAGTCCCTCGGGGACCAACTGCTCCCGGGTCCTCGCCACCATGACCTGGATCGATCGCAACAAGCGGCTGGTCGCTCGGGGTGTCAGCAAGGGTCTTCTTGGCCTGGCGCCTCTGGTTCTGTTTATGGTATAGGTCGATTACTAACCGATGACCATAGCGCCCGTGGGGCTCAAGCTGAAAGGTCTTGGGTTGGACATCCTGTTTGAGGTCCATGACGACGCGGTAGGTACCCGGCCGCGGATGGCCGGTGCGGATCTGTTTGACCACAGGGTCGGGTAGCTCGAGACCCTTAGTGCTCGCCTCACTCCTCGCCCCTTTGATATCCACGACCACTCGAGCCGGCTCCCGAAGCCGGAAGAGCTTGTATTCCGGCTGATTGTCTAGATCGAGGACCAACCGGGTATGGTCAGGGGCTGTCCACATCCGGACATCTTGGACAGTCAAGGCCTGCACCTCAGGAGGTAGCAACCCAAGGAGGAGTACCAACCCAATTTGGGCCACTAGGGAGCGCATCCTATCCTAGCCTTGATCCGATCCACCTATAGTGGCCAAGACTGCCTGCCCACGCTCGGTATGAGAGAAGATCTGGATCACACGACTCCCCGCATCTCGATACTCGATCTCAATCGAAAGGTCCGGAGTGGGCAGGAGCCCTTGAGCACGTTCTGCCCACTCGAGGATACATATAGAATCGGGAGAGAAGTACTCTTCCGCACCAAAGAAATGGAGCTCCTCAGGTTCAGCTAGCCGGTAGAGGTCGAAGTGGTACACTGAGTATTGATGACCTTCATACGGCTCGACCAAGGTGTAAGTGGGGCTCCTCACGGGGATTTGTATACCCAATCCCCGCATCATTCCCCGAATCAGGGTCGTTTTCCCGGAGCCGATCTCCCCGTATAGATACACTATCGCTCCCGGGAACAAATAGGACCCCACACGTCTGCCGAGCGCCTCTTGCTCCTCAGCACCGTGGGCATTTACTTGTAGTCTATTCTCCACCTCTCTGGCTCAGGCACCGAATGACATCGGTATTAGAAATGATGCCGATCACCTTGCCATCCTCATCGACTACCGGAACGGTATGGATATGGTGCTCCGATAACAGGGTGGTGATCTCATTGAGGTCACAATCTAGGCCGACCCAATCGACTGCGCGAGTGCACAGGTCCCCGACTGTAGCTGCTGTAGCCTTGCGAAGGTCTTCGGTGTACTGCCTGAAGCCAGTGATTGGGATATAACTGTCGAGAATGGTTAATACCGTTGGAAGGTGGATCCGCTTCGTGCGGTCGACTAGATCGGAGTCCGTCACCAGACCCACCAATCGGCCTTCCGAGTCTACTACTGGCAGTCCGTGGTAATGGGTTCGAAGTAGCAGATCTGCCACCTCTTGGACGCCAGTGTCTTCACTTACTGTCAAAGGATCCGCAGTCATAACGTCACGCGCTCTTAGCATATCCGCTCCCGTTGGCACAGCCGGCCTGTAGGGTTTCGCAATCCCCCTCGGGGGAATTTAAGAGCTTGGGGCGATCAGTTCCCGCCAAATCTCCGGGAGGGAGTCGGCGCATTCGGTGGCGCTAAACCCGAAGGGTCCACGAGTCCGAGCGAGGCGATCACCAACAGCCCCATGGGCCCAAACACCGAGGCAAGCCGACTCGTAGGCTAAGCGACCTTGGGCGAGCTGAGCAGCGATGACCCCTGTGAGGATATCCCCTTGCCCAGCGATACTCATCCCCGGATTACCGGTAGTATTGACTGCATAATATCCCTGCGGCTGGGCCACGATGGTACCCACCCCCTTTAAGCAACAAATCGCATTGAAACTGTCAGCCAAACGTGCTGCTCCAGCGAATCGGTCCGCTTCGACCTCACTTACGGTGAGCCCGAGTAAACGGCTTGCCTCACCAGGATGGGGGGTCAAGACAGTCGGGGTCGTACGCTGCCTGACCCGTTCAGCCAGATCCGGCTCTTGGGCCAACCCATTTAGTCCATCGGCATCGATCACCAGGGGACAATCACACTCACAGGCTTGCCCCAAGGTAGCGCGAGCCTCTGGAGACTGGCCTAGGCCTGGACCAATGGCAAGGCTTGAGGCAGTCTCGAAGAGACCCTCTGGTAGGGACTGCCCCTCTCCCCAGACTGACGTCATCAATTCAGGATAGAAACCCGCCACAGTGGTACGTGTCTCTGGAGTGACACAACACGTCACCCGACCGCAGCCTGCCCGGAATGCAGACCATCCTGCCATGGCCGCAGCACCGGCCATCCCAGGCGAGCCCCCGATAATAACTACATGGCCGAAGTGCCCCTTGTGGCTGTTCCGTGGCCGCGACCTCAAGCTCAAGGAGCCTGCGGTCAGAAGGCGCCCAGAGGCCGGAACCTCCTCGCGGCTCTCCTCCGGAATCCCGAGGCCTTCAATCCAGACCTGACCAGTGTAATCCGGTCCATTCGCTGTCACCAGACCGCGTTTGAGGCCCCCAAAGGTCACAGTCGCTGTGGCAGATAGGGCCGTTCCGAAGACTCGTCCTGTATCTGCACTCAAGCCGGATGGGATATCGACCGCAAGCACCGGAACCGAGAGCCGTTCTATGGCCTCGAGCACCTCCCGAAACGGGGAGCCTACAGGGCGGTCCAATCCAGTACCAAGTAGGGCATCTACGAACAGATTGTAACCAGCGCTCAACGAGGCCTCATTGGCCTCAGAGACCTCCCCACCGGCACGCTGCCAGCGACATGCGGCCTCGGCGGCCTCTCCCCTAAGGCGACTATGGTCTCCGACGGTCAGCAGGGTAGCGCTTCCCCCGAGCTCGCGCAGGAACCTAGCGAGCACGTAACCGTCACCCCCATTGTTGCCCGGACCCGCGACTACCGCTAGGTGCAGTCGTCGCCAATCGGGCCACTGACTACACAACACGTGCAAGAGCGCTTCTCCGGCCCGTTCCATTAGGACCTGCCCAGGGATACCGGCCCCCACGGCGGCCTGATCAAGGGCTCGAACTTGACGCGCGGTATAGAGAGGTTGCTCAGCCACCCAGCCGCCAATAGCCTTAAGTGAACCACTCGCCTCTCTCATAGGTCTACTCGTTCATTGCAATCGTGGGAAGGAGTGGAGGTTTATTTATTAATAGTAGTGGGCCAGTGGAAACCGTTGCAATATTACACAAAGCGGGTGAGCCGCCCGAGGAGAGATCACCCGATCAATAGGAACCAAAGGGGACAGTATGGCACGTATCCTGATCACTCTCGGCCTGATTCTGGTCGCGGTCGGTCTACTCTGGCCGCTTATCCAAAAGAGCGGCCTGGGCCGACTCCCTGGCGATATCGTCATTGAACGTGACCAGTTCCGCCTTTACCTACCCATCACGACTTCGCTACTGATTAGTATCCTACTGAGCCTCCTCGTTTGGCTCTTCCGTAAATAGTCAAATAGTGGTTAGGAAGTGGCGCGGGCCTGCCAGGCACGGTGGAGCCAACGGAGTAGAAACACTGCAACCACCCCGGCCACAAGGCCTAACAGGAGCAGACTGAGATCCAGCCACCAGCTCTGCCAGCGCGGGTAGGCATAGCTATCCCACTCCCCGGTCAGCCCGGGAATATTGCCCGGCTGGACGGTGCTATCCGAGACCTTGATCATTGCCTTCATCCCCTTCTGCATGTGCTGTGGGAGCCCACAATGGACAAGCAGAGTCCTGCGATAAAACGGCAGGATAAAGGTCCCGGTCTCCTTGCCTGGACCGTCGACTTCGATAGAGAACATCCCTTTATCGTAGAGCCCGGGTGGCAGACCGTGGACCATCCATTGATGCCGGATATCATCGTCGTTAACAAAGGTGACAGTGAGCTTTGTGCAGCGACGGAAGCTCAACACCCGGCGATCGTAGGTAAATACCTTCCCTGGAAAGTCCCCGGCATACTTTCTACCGGCATGTACCGTAATCTTCTTGGTGGCCAGGATCTCCGGGCAGTGAGGTGGGAGTTGATCGGGGTTTGCATTCATCACAAGTGCAGGGGTTTGTGGGCTCCACAGGACGAACAGTAGGAGCGCTAGGGCCCGGGTTATGACCATCGCCTCCTCCAGAGGAGCAATCCAGTCATTCCTCCCAACAGCCCCACTCCGATCCCACCCCCAAAAAACGAAACGAACCGCAGCCAGCTCGGGGGCCACTGTCCCACCTCACCCAAGGCATTCGCCGGATGGTCGGAGCCACTGCCAGACTTAGGCCCCCAAACCGGAATCTTGCCCTGGTAGTAGGCTGAGGTGAAGTACGGCTCCCAAGAAACCCCGAAGGTCTTCGGCATCCCATTGGGTTGGAGGAAGGACTCATAGGTAATCAGGCTGATGTCGCCGCCGGGGGCGATCCCATCGGTGGTAACGGCCTTCTCCCGATGGTCATGCAGGAACCAAACCCCCGGACTATAGGCGTTTCGGCCATCAAAAGTGGTTTTCAAGAGGAGATCAAGGCGCTGGGCAGCAGCGATGTGGAAGACATCTCGGGTAATATGTTGTGTGCGGCCGGCCTCAACCCCATCGTAGGCTAGCACCGTGGCCTTGTGGCCATGGGTATGTAAAGCGATAGCCTCGCTTCCCGCATTCAGGATCCGCAACCGGATCCGCTGATTTGGCTTCACAAGGATCTGAGACTCCCGCACCGTATAGGGAAAGGAGAGGCCATTCAGCAGGAAGTACTCTGGATGGCGGGTACTGGATTTGTACTGACGATGCATCGCCTTTTGGATGACACGAGGGTCATTACTGACCCGGATCAGCTTATGCAGGTCAGCATCGACCCCTTGATAGACCAGGTCATACTCACGGTCGTAGCCCATGTGGATGGCTTGAGCCGGATGGCGCACCCGTCCCGCACCGATATTGAAAGTCTGTACCCAGTTACTCGGGTGCTGTTCCTCGACCACAAATAGCCCATTCAGCCCCATCAGGACATGGACATTGGGTTGGACATGGCAATGGTAGAAAAAGCTACCGGGCTGACGGGGGGTAAATTGATAGGTATGCCGCTTGGTCGGCAGCGTGGGTACTTCACTCGTCTGAGGGACCCCATCGTTGCCGCGGCCATCCACTTGGAAGGCGTGATCGACCCCGTGGAAATGGATCGTATGAGGGACGTAGTGGGTGTTGGCCAGGGTAACCTGGACCGTATCACCCTGCTCTACTCGAATACTCGGTGAAGGGGCCCGAATGACCTTCGCGGCCCGGGCCCCTTCCGAGGCCATCCCCCGGGTCTTCGGGGAAAAGACCCAAAATCCCGGGGTGACCCCAGGGGCAATCGCCTGCTGGACTTCAGGTCGACTCCCGTATGGCGACCGACCATTGAGCTCGGCTACCTCCAGGGTAAGCCTGATAACATCCGGATCACCATCTCCATCGCGGTCGCAGCACTTCTCCACCGCATCTGATGCAAGCCCCGTTCGCCGTAGGTGAGCGGGCGCTATATTATTGGTACCGCGGGTCACAGCAGCGACCACATGGGGATCATCGGGATGACAGGCTGGAGAGGGCTCGATCTGGACCCCAGTGATATTGTGCGCCTCTCGCCACTGGGCGTGGCTGTTGGGGCATGGAGGTTCCCCCTCGGGCAGGGGGATCTTCTTGGTCGACGGCGGGCGGGCGTAGGAAGGGGGCGCCCACCCCCCAGGGTTGAGGCCATTGGCCAGTACAGGAGTTGCAAAGAGGAAGCAGAGGATCAGCGAGGGCAGGCCCAACCATCGCAGCCTAGGATGCTCTCGCTCAGGGCGCTCACCCGTCCACATTAGAGGTAAGTCAACACCTCTCTGGGTCAATTCAGGAGCCAGGAGTCGATTCACTTGGTTGGAGAGCACTACAGCAATAGTCGGAAGCGGAGAGCCCCCACTGGAAGGGAGACAGCTTAGCTCTCCGCTCGACCACCCATGTCCTCCTGAGTTTCCTTGGATCGAGGCCCCTCGGAGACGGGGCCTGCCATCAGGGTGGTGCGGGTAACCCCGAACACCAAAGCAAGGGGGGCACCCACAAATACAGAGGAGTAGGTTCCAATCAAGACCCCAATAATCAGTGCAGTCGCAAACCCATGGATGACTGGCCCCCCGAGTATAAACAGGGAGAATAGCACCAGCAAAGTCGTCAGTGAGGTGACGGTAGTGCGAGCAAGGGTCTCGTTGATACTCTCATTCATCACCCAGGCTGTATCCGCCCGACGCATCTTGCGCAGGTTCTCACGGATTCGGTCAAAGACCACAATCGTATCGTTGAGGCTGTATCCAATCACCGCCAGGATTGCTGCCACCACTGTCAGGTCAAATTCCATCCCAGTCAGAGAAAAGACCCCAACGGTGATCAACACGTCGTGAACCAAAGCTGCAATGCCTGCGCCGGCGAAGCGTAGTTCGAAGCGCCACGCAATATAGATCAAGATCCCAACCAGTGCATAGAGCAGAGCCAGCAACCCCTTACGGGTCAACTCTTCCCCGACCTGAGCACCTACGAACTCCACACGGCGCATCGTCACAGAGAGCCCTTCGGATGCCCCGGTTCGAAGGGCCTCCAAGATTGCAGAGCTCACGGCAGCAGAGTCTTGGTCCCGAGTTGTTGGAACTCGTACGAGGATCTCTCGCGGTGAGCCAAAGGTCTGGACCACTGCCTGGGCAAAGCCAGCTGCAGAGAGGTCTTCTCTAACCTTCCCGACTAGCACAGGCTGGCTATATTCAACCCCAACCAAGGTCCCTCCAGTGAAATCAATCCCAAAGTTCAATCCCCGGACCAACAGGCTGATGAGCATAACTGCCAAGAGGGCACCGGAGAAGATAAAGGCTTTTTGACGCTGGTTGATCAGATCGAGCTTGATGTGGCGCGGAAGGAGATGCATAAACCCCTAATCCTCTCCAATGGCGAGTCGTTGTAAGCGCCGTCCCCCTACAGCGAGATTGATCACTGCACGCGTCACCATGATCGCTGTAAACATCGAGGTCAAAATCCCGACCGAGAGGGTCATCGCAAAGCCTCTGACCGGGCCACTGCCGAACTGAAAAAGGACCAGCGCCGCGATCAAGGTAGTGATATTCGCATCAGCGATCGTGGACAAGGCCTTGGTATAACCGGCATGGATGGCGGCATGCGGGGTGTTCCCTACCCGAACCTCTTCACGGATACGCTCGAAGATCAAGGTATTAGCGTCTACCGCCATCCCCACGGTCAAAACAATCCCCGCAATCCCGGGGAGGGTCAAAGTTGCCTGGAGGAGAGACATTACCGCAACAATGAAGAGAAGGTTCAAGGCGAGAGCTAGGTCAGCAACCAGGCCGAATAGCCGATAATAGACCGCCATAAAGACGAGCACGAGGACAAACCCGAGCACGATGGAGCGAAATCCCTGTTTGATCGAGTCTTGTCCAAGGGTTGGGCCGACGGTTCGCTCCTCGACGATCTTGACAGGCGCCGGAAGTGCCCCGGCTCGCAACATCAAGGCCACATCATGGGCCTCCTGGCTACTTGCCATCCCGGTGATCTGGGCACGCCCTCCTGGGATCTCCTCGCGGATTACCGGGGCCGTGACAACCTGGTCATCCAATAGGATCGCCATCCGACGACCCACATTATTTCCCGTCAATTGCTCGAACAACCGAGTCCCTTGGTCATCGAACGACACATGGACAAGTGGTTGGTTGGTCTGGCGACCAAATCCGGCCCTCGCATCGGTAATATATTTCCCTGTCAAGACGGTCCGCTCTTTGAGCAGGTAGGGTTGGCCGCCGCGCCCGTAACGGATCTCTGACCCTGGGGGGGGACGGCCTTCCAGCACCTTTTGGAGGCTATGTTCCTCATCGACCAACTTAAATTCGAGTTGAGCGGTCGAGCCGATCACCTTCTTGGCCCGAGCGGTATCTTGAATCCCCGGGAGCTGGACGACGATGCGCTGTTCACCTTGCTGCTGGATCACAGGTTCAGAGACCCCGAGTTGGTTCACTCGGGACCGAATGGTGGTGATACTCTGCTCAACCGCGCGCTCCTTTACCCGGTCCCGTTCCCTTTGGGCTAGACGAACGCGGAGAAATTGGTCCCCTTGAGGATCCATTTGCGTCCGAAGCTTGCTGAACTTGCTCGCAATCAGGTTCAAGCCCCGTCCCCGCGCCTTGGGGTGATCGAACTTGATTCGTAAGGTGTTCTCTTGCTTTAGGAGCTCGACATCACGATAGCGGACCTCAGCCTCCTGCATCGCCGTACGCAAGGAGTCGAGATACCGCTCCAAAGTTTGCTCAAGCGCCGCCTCTACATCCACATCCATCAATAGGTGTACACCACCGCGTAGATCAAGACCCAACGGCATCGGATGACCACCGAGAGTCTGTAACCAGCTCGGGACCGCAGATACTTGCATAGGACCGATCCCAGCTTGGGGGAGCATCTTATTCAGGCGCTCGCGTGCTTGGGGGCGCTGCCCCTCCTCGGAAAATTGCACAGCTACTCCACGCTGGTGCGGTTCGATACTCGTGTAGGAGACCCCTGCCTCATCGAGTGCCGCCTTGACCCGCTCGACTTCATTCGCCTGGGACTGGCTTTGGAAGGTTACGATCAATCCCGGTTCAGTGCCGAACAATAGGGTCGGAGTGGAGTAGAGGAATGCCAGCAGGATGGCAAGACCAATTATCCAGTACTTCCACACCGGATAGCGATTCATAGGCCAATCTTAATCATTTCTAAACTGGACAATTTCAATTTATCACTATTTCTTTTCACTTTTTGTCTGTTTGGAACCCTTGGGAAGCCCCTTTTGATTCCCTTGAGAGGATTGCTCCTTCTGGGACTCCTCAGCAAGCACCGATTGAATACTATCGCGCCTTGCCTTGACGCGAACTCCTTCGGCTAGTTCGAGCGTGATCACATCCTCATTGACCTGCACCACTCGTCCATATAGACCACCCCCGGTAATCACCCGATTACCCTCCTCCAGGTTGTTCACCATCTCTCGGTGTTGCTTCACTCTCTTGCTCTGTGGCCGGATAATGAGCAAATAGAAGATTGCGAAGATCAGCAGGAGAGGGACGAGGGTGGCCAAAAGGCCTGGCCCTGTGGAAGATGAGCCACCGTTTTGTGCATAGGCCTGACCCACCCAGACCATACCGTTCATACCTACATCAAGCGACATCAATGACTCCTCGAGTAAGTTCCTAAACCAGCATTTGCGAAGTCGAAGGATTGTAGCTGTTTCTGGACCTCGACAAAACACACCGACGTGCTTTTCTTATCAAGCCCGAGAAACCAAGGGGGCAAAACCTCGACTGAAGGAAGAACGCAACCTGGCAATGGGATTCTAGTTACAATCGGTAAAACCCTCGGTACCAGCGCACAAAGCGCTCCACCCCTTCCTCAATTGGGGTGGAGGGCCGAAAGCCTACTGCTTCCATCAGGTCCGTCACTTCCGCATAGGTTGCCGGGACATCACCCGGTTGGAGAGGTTCTAAGGCCTTCTCCGCCTTACGCCCAAGGCAGTCTTCCAAGATTTCGATCAGGCGCATGAGCTCTACCGGGTTATTATTGCCTATATTGTAGAGCCGATACGGGGCGTGGCTTGTCCCAGGATTTGGGGAAACGCCTGACCAACTAGGATCGGGGAATGGATAGTGCTCCAGTAGTCGGGCTACTCCCTCAACGATATCATCGATATAGGTAAAGTCCCGCTGCATCCAACCGTAATTAAACACCTCGATTGGTCGACCCGCCAGGATGGCCTGGACGAATTTAAACAACGCCATGTCGGGACGTCCCCAAGGTCCATAGACCGTGAAAAAGCGTAAGCCAGTGCAAGGGAGTCCGTAGAGGTGACTATAGGTATGGGCCATGAGCTCGTTGGCCTTCTTGGTCGCACCGTACAGACTGACGGGGTGGTCGGTCGTGTGGTGGACCGAAAACGGCATCTGGGTATTGGCCCCATAGACCGAACTCGAGGAGGCGTAGATGAGGTGTGTAATCCCGTAATGGCGGCAACCTTCTAGAATGTTTAGGAAACCCTCCAGGTTACTATCGAGGTAGGCATGAGGATTCTCTAGGGAGTAGCGGACCCCCGCCTGAGCTGCTAAATGGACCACTTTGTCGAAATGATTCTGGGTAAAGAGCTCGGCCATGCCAAGGCGGTCGGCCAAATCGAGATGGACAAAGCGGAAATGGGGCTGATCCTCGAGCTGTACAAGGCGCGCCCTTTTCAGGCTGACATCGTAGTAATCGTTGAGATTGTCCAGTCCGAGGACCTGATGGCCCTCTTCAAGGAGGCGTCGTCCGAGATGGAAACCGATGAAGCCAGCGATTCCAGTGACGAGGATAGTCATAGCTGTAGTCGTTACCTCAAGGTGCTTTTTTGACCTGGACGCGGGCTAGAGCAGGTCTTCCCCTTGCCAACGCTTCCAGCTCTCATTAGATTAAGTTTGAATTACTGTCTGTGCTTAACTCACAGCCTCCTAG
>CAYUWI010000026.1:0-14641 GCA_964448275.1 uncultured Gammaproteobacteria bacterium
ACCTCGTTGATCATCGACTCGGCTCCTGCCCGTTGATTGAGAAACTCCTGGCTGGTGGGATCGCTCATTCGGGCGCGACGTTTGGCAATCGCCAGTTTCCGCTCCCAGAAACCATATGGACAGCCCAGCAACTCGGAGCCGTCCCAGTCGAATGCGGCCAGCAAGAGCGTTCCCTCGGGTGGCGGCGTGCCCGAGATCCCGGTGAAATGCTGGGTGATGCCCTGCTCCCGACAGTATTACCGAGTTACGTGTGTCCAGTTATCAACCGGGTGGAACCCGAACCGATTGTGTTCAAAGAATCAGAGTCTCTGATCACGGTCCTCGACTCCCTCCTCCTGCTCGGGTTCTGAAACCCCCTGAGACTGGACCCTGTGATTTCTTTCCCATGTGCTCCGCCAGTGCTCAGTCGCGTCCAGGCTTTCAGCCTCGTGGGTAGTGGAGCGCTCTCTAATCCGGGTGAGGAACGGCGTGTTCACACTGTCGCCGGCGATGATGGCCTGTCCCGGAGTGAGACCGGGGAGTTCCGAGAGCAAGTCTTCACCAACTTCCTCCACTCCCTTCCTGACGGCGTCCTGGTCCACGGGATTCTGAATCTGCATCAAAACCTGTGTCTTGCACTGCGATAGAATGTCGTCATCAATCTTGCTCGGACGCTGGCTGATTATTCCTATCCCGACGCCGAACTTCCGTCCCTCGCTGAGGATAGTACTGAGGATCCCAAGAGACCGGGCGTCCCCGTCCGCAGGAGCGAACCGATGGCCCTCCTCCAGTAATGCGAAGACGGGGAAATCCAGACTGCTTTCCCTGCCCTTCTCGTGTTTCACCCGCTCCCGATTGATCCGGCGGAACAACACGGAGACAAGCATTTGCTGATCCCGAAGATCCATAGTGTCGAGCTGAAGGACGCTGCACTGTCCCGGTTGAAGAAGCTCCGATAGTGCCAGTTTCTTGCTGTGGTGGAAGAGATCCCGGTCGAGCGCCTTGTCAATCCTCCACTCCAATGCCCGGGCACTGCTCTCGAGTTTCAAGTTGTCCCCTACTGTATCGCACTGGTCTTTCAGGTCGTTCACCGAGATATGCTCGTCCTCCTGATTCTGAAGCTGGTCCCATGCCTGCGTCAGGACCTGTTCCTGCGCGTCGGAAGGGTCGTCAAGAAGCGAGAAGAGATCGGCACGCGTTAAATCGGATATCCTGATGTGAATATCGTCCGGATTCAAAATCTCCACACCGGGTTCGTAACCATCCTCCTCGTCCTTGAACCGGTCATCCTCCTCCATCTCCATCAACGAACCGTACTCGCCGTGAGGATCGAGGACCAACAACGCCGCCCTGGAATCAGGCTGCATCATCTCCTCGATCAGGACCGAGGCAGTGTACGACTTCCCGCTCCCCGTAGACGCAAGTATCGAGAGGTGGGTGGACGCGAAATCATCGATCGGGAGATGGATTTGCGTCTGGCCCGGCGGCCGGTGCAGCAAGCCACCGATGAACGCCGCACCCCCGTCTTCCGGAACGGCTTCCGTCAGGTGTTCCTCCAACTCCTCGTTGCCAGCGAGATGTACCTCGGTCCCGGGCTGGGGCACTATCCGTGGATTCGTGAAATCATTCAACTGCTCGTTGTAGAAGCCGATAACCGTCGCTGAAATCCGGTAAAGATCCACTCCTTCCGTCGCGATACCCAGTTTCCCGGCGACCGACTCCGGCGAAACGCTCGGATCGGACATGAACCGATCCGGATAACCCTGCCGCTGCTCCCGATCGGTTACACGGGAGAATATCTTCCGCTCCTGCGACTCGACCTCGCCGTCCTCATTCTCGATTTCGACAATCCCTTTGTAATAGATGAACTCGCCGGTCTTGATCTCGGTGTCGTCCGGGGTTACGAATACGAACTCGTTCGCATCTTCACCGGGCTCGGAAACGATGCCGTCAACCATCTTCTAGACCTCCTCCATCTTCGTTCTCCATTCCAGGTTTCGTTGAATCACCTGTAAGGCCTCGGCCTCACCGGGTTTCGCTTCCATCAGACTGTCCAGGATCTGTGAGAGGATATCCTCGGCAAAACCACCAGCAATATCCAACATCCGCTGGTAGTACTCAAGCTTGATCTCCCCACCGACTTCATGGAACGCGATCATGTCCTCGTCACTCATCTTCTGGACGACGTCATCCACCTCCAGCGTCCACCGCGGTATGGAATGATCTACCCCCACGATATCCCCGTTTTCGACCTCGACATGCCCGAGCAAAGCCACGCCGGCGAGGACCTGCTTCTCGTCCACATACGTTGGCTGGAATATGTTCTGTTCTTCCGGTTGAGTGAGCCTCGGACCGGTCCTCCCCTGGTCGGGGTCGACAATCCGTGTGTCGTAAATCACGCCCACGAAACCCCGGGTCCGGTCTTGGATGCCCTTCGACACGTACACAAACTGGCCGAACTCGTAGTCGGTAGGCTCCGGCGGGGTTTCCACCACCCCCTCGTTGTAGATCTCGCAGACGTAGTCGATATGCGAGTTCGACCCGATGATCTTGCCCAGGTCCCGATCAGCGTCGTCCATGGGTTATCTCCGCCTCCGTTTCTTACTGAGAGCTTTATTATTCCATCTTAGCCCGATGTCATTTTCGGTCGAGAAGTCCTGTAATAGCCGGAGGAATTCCTCGCGGTCCTGCCGACTTATCACAGCGTCAGCGTCCACGGCCTGAATTATTTCAGGGTAACCGCGGCCCACGCCCGCCTCGGCCCTCACCGTTTCAACCACGTAATCGGTTCGGCCGTCTTCATGGATCCAACGCGGGATATCCAGCCTATCAACCTGCACGCCTGGCCCCGTTTTGAGATACGTGAAGAGTAGGTCCTCCGAAAAATCGTAATCATCCCCCCGATAGGTTGTCGTAAGCCAGTTGAGGGAATTGTCCCTCCGGGACTCGAACAGTATCGTACGGTCACCCCAGTTCTCCATGAAGTGGCCGGCTATCTGATAGTCGCGGACGGACTGCTGTCCCTCCACAAGACCCAACAGTTCGATCATTTTCGCCAGGTCACTAGCCTGGGAACCTGCGGTGTACCCAACCACGGGGACTCCGTGGTGCTCGCTCGCAGCCAGCAACCGTGCCAGAGCCTCAGTATAACGCTCCTGCACGTCGTCACTGTACATCTGCGCGAAGGACAGCACAAACGGACCGTCAATCAGGATGACCGGCGGGTTCTCCCCGCCGTTTTCGCCGAATTGCTCTATTCTATCCACGAGAACCCTCAATTCCAACTCGAACCGGCTCACTGGGACTTCCTCCTCATCGATCATCACCAGACCGGAGTCCGGATCCTCGAAAAGGACGTCACCCGGGGTGAGTACAGAGGTCTCGACTCCTTCCTCGTAATCTCGTTCGGCGGCGTGATTATTTTCGATCCAGACCACTTGAACCAGGGCTGCAGGTTTCTGGAACTCCGTTACAGGATCGATTTGGGAACCGTCGGAGGATATCGTCGTTACCCCTTCCAATTGGCTGCGTGCCCAGGTGTTTACGGCTTCATGCGTCTCCCAGTCGGAACTTTCCTCGAACGTGACAACCAGGCCATCGTGCTCGTCGAATTCGCCGGTGGTGAGCGCAGCGGGCAGTTCGTACTGGCTCAACCGCTCCTCGATTTCATCCCTTGACAGCTCCTCCATCAACACCTCTGCCGCCTCCCGGAATTCATCGACCACGCCGGCATCCATCTGGTCATCAAACTCGTCTTTTCTCTCCTCCAATTCCTGCGCTATCCGATTTCGATACAGGGGCATCTATTGACTCACCACCTGGGTGCTTCCATCCACCTTTTCCAGCGAGATCGCGTGCTGGGTCACACTTTCAAAGGTGTCGTCGTGGCTGATGACAGTGAGCTGTTCGAACCCTTCCAGATCCTGGAGTTGATCAACCAGGTTCCGCCGCTTTTCTCCGTCCAAGTTTGCGGTTGGTTCGTCGAGGAACACCATGTCCACGTCACTCAGAAGCTCGAGGATTGCGAGCCGTACAGCGAGCGCCGCGCTCATCTTCTCCCCGCCGCTCAGCTTCTGGAACGTCTTTTCGTTCCCGTCCTCCCTTACGACGATCTCGTAGTCGGGAAGCCACTCCAATTCCTCGGTAGCCGTGCCTCGGAGTTGACGGTATATCTTGTTGGCTTCCATCGAAATCTCCTTAACCAGTATCTCGGTCATCAGCGGCCTGGCATCGTCCAAGCTCTCACGAATGAATCGGCCGAATTCCAGGTCGGCTTCCAGCTCCGAAACCTCATCCTGTTTGTTCTCCAACTCGGTCTGCTGCTCCTCCCTCTCCTCGATATCTTGTTCTAGGTCCTCGAGGTTATCTTCCAACGTGTTGATAGTCCCTGACAGTTCTCCCGTTTCCTCCCGTAGCTCGCTAATCCGATCCTGGACTTCTTCGTATTCGTCCTCATCGAACTCGTCCTCCACCTCCTCCAAGTCGGACTCCAGACCGCTGAGTTCTTCCTCGAGTTCATCAATGTCTGATTCTATCTCGGCAACCTCTTGCTTCCGCTCCTCGAGTTTCTCGGCAGTCTCTCGCTTGCTAATGTAGGTCTCATGAGCCTTTTCCAGCTCGTCGAGCCTGGCCTCCATCTCCTGAATTTGATCGTCCAGCCCCTCGTACTCCTCTAATGCAGTCTCCAGCTGTTCGATTTCCTCGTTAACCTCCTGGAGCTCTGTCTCGACGTCTTCCAACTCATCTTCGGCGTCCTTGTTATTCTCGTAGGTGACCTCGGCAGCTTGGTAATCCGATCGGGGATCCCCGAGCTCCTCCAACTCGTTTTCGACCTGGTCTTTTTCGTCTAGCTCCTCCTCCAACGCCGAAATCGATTCCTCGATATCGCTGATGTCTCCTTCCAAATCCGACCGCTCACCTTCCAGATCGTGAAGCCGGTCATTGAGGTCGGGGAGACGGTTGACCTGCTGTTCGGCGTCCTCCGCCTCCTCCACCTGCTCCTCTAGAGACTCGAGTTCACCCTCGATCTCTGATACCGTGTCCCGGGCTTCATCCATTTCCTCCCGTCGCTCCTCAAGCACCGTTTCCCGGTGCTCGGGATCGAGGTCCTGGCCGCACGTGGGGCACTCTGCAGCCTCCACGTCTTCCAGGGTCTCGATTGCGTCTTCGAGGTCCGATATTTTCGCCTCGGCTGCTGCCTTTTCATCCCGCAGTTCCTGGGCCTGCTCCCTGAGTTCGTCGAGTTCCTCCGCCTTTTCTTTCAGGCTTTCAATACTACTGATTTCCTCGTTCAACTCGTCGATCTCGCTTTCGAGCTCCGCCAACTCGTTCTCAGCGGTAGCGAGTTCTTCCTCCAACCCGGCGAGTTCATACTCCTTCTCCTCGAGTTCACCCAGTTGTTCTTCCAACTCCTCCTGCCGTTCTTTCTCATTCTCTAACTCCTGCATCTGCTCCAAGGCGTCCTCCGCCTCCTCCACCTGCTCCTCGAGATTTTTCTTCTCCGTCTCCAACCCGGTTTTCTGCGTTTCCAGGTCGTTAACCTCGTCCTGTAGCTCGTCCCGTTCACCTGCTTCATCCCGTAAATCGCTCAGCTCCTCCGATTTCTGCTCGTACTCCTCGTACTCGTCCTCAAGCTCTTCGAGCTTCTGCTGAGCGCTCTCGGCAGCTTCTAACCCATCCTTCGCGTCTTCCAGGCTCTCCTCCTTGTTCTCGATGCTGTTCCGTGTCTGCTGGATGTCGTTCTCGAGCTCCGTGATCTGCTGGGCCAGCTCGCTCAGCGATTCCTCTCGAGCCTCCAAGTCCTCCATCTCTTCTTCTAGCTCTTCGAGCGTCGACTTCTTCTCCTCAATCTCCTGCTCCAGTTCCTCCTTCTCCTCCCGCAGTTCATCGAGGTCGCCGACCTGCCCCTTTAGGTTCTCAACCTCCTTCTCCAGTTCCTGTATCTCCTCATCTATCGCGTTGTTCACATCCAGCAGTCCGCTCCACGCATCGTCGTATACATCCACCTCAAGGAGCGGGTTGAACACGTCCTCCCGGTTCGACGGTGTTTTCGCAAAATCGTCGGTGAACTGGGTCTGCGGGACGCCGATACTGGACTTCCAAAGCGTCTCCAATTCGGTTGATTCCGGGATTCCGAGATGGTCCCGAAGCCACGCGATGGCGTCTTCTTTGTCATCATCCGCCCGAGTATCGAGTATCTCAGTGTCATCCGCTTCCCGAATGACGCGGAGCCGGGAGCGGTTCGCGTACCGCTCTACCGTATACTCGTTACCATTCTTGTTCGAGGTGAACGAGACCCTGACGCTTCCAGAGTTCTCCCCATCCCTTACGAAGTCTTCCTGGGAGACCCCGAGATAATCGAAGAGCGCGAAACCGACCGCCTCCTGGATGGTTGACTTGCCTGCACCGTTCTGCCCGATCACGGCGTTCACCCCCTCGGTGAACCGGACCTGGTTGAGAGCGTCGTCGTAACTCTTGATGTTCGAGATCTCCACCTGCGATATTTTCATTGGTCACCACCCCCCTGTTCGGGGAATAGCTCACGCCTTCTGTTTTTGATATTTTCCGCAACGGTTTCCGGCGTTTCCTCGGCCAGTACACTTCTCTTCACGGCGGCCACCGTCTCCGCCACGTCGTCCTGTTTATCGCTGTACCGGGAATCCTGGCCGGCGAGCCGGCGGAAGACGGCTATCTCCAACTTGTCCTGGTCCAGTTGGCCGTCCTCACCTCGAACGTCCTCTTCGCCCTCCTCCAGCTCTTGCAGGATGCTCGCCGTTTCCTTGGACTCGGTCGCGTCTGTCGGATTGACGTAGATGGCTCCGGTCTTTTCCTCAAGGATGTCCCGTATCTCGTCGATATCGAGCTGTGTCCTGCTGAATTGGAGGAGCCCTGATAGATGGAGGTCGATAACGGGATCCCGGAGACTGTCACCGGCCTTGTGCCGCTCCTGTTCCTGGATCTCTCTCAGATCGGATAGCTGGTCGTCGACCTGCTGCTCAAACGCGTCGAGGAGGTCTTCCGGCGTGTCGAACTTGTCCACGGTGAACTCGATATGGAAAAACGGGCGTCGTTTGGCATCGTGGAACGCAGCGTCGAATCCGTCTCCGTCGAGGTCAACCAGGTAATATCCGTGGTCCCAGTTGGCTTCACGGGTGCTGTGAGCCTCCAAAGACCCCGGGTTGAACACCCAATCACCGTGGGTGTACTGCTTGTGGAGGTGGCCGAGGCCGAGGTAGTCCACGGTATCCTCCAGCGGTTCTAATTTGTTGAACGATATGCCACCGCCCATGCCGGGGATGTGGCCCTCGATACCGAAATGGCCGAGCAGGACGGTCAGCCCGGGTTCACCCTCCTCCCGGTTTACCTGTCGAATCGATTCAGCGACGTCTTCTAGGTAGTTTGTCGTTCGCTGCCCCAGGTATTGCAGACCGAATATTCGGACGTCGCCAATGTCGACGTACCCCGATGAAGTGCCGGGATTATCGAAATCATGCCGTTCGAAAACCGGGCCCTCGTCCGTCAAATCCGCCTCCAACAGGATGAGCCGTTCCCGCGTGTGAAGATACTCGAGCCAGCTCAGGTCCTCCCTGTATAAGTTAGCGTCATGGTTTCCTTGGATAGCGACGACCGGCAGGTCCGCCTCGGCGAAGGTCTCGAGCGAATTCTCGGCGTCGCTCAGTGCCCGGGCGTTCACGTCCTTGTTGTGGAACAGGTCGCCGCTGAATACCGCGAAGTCCACGTCCTCGTCGAGAACGTCGAGAAAGGCGTTGTTGAACGACATGTACATGTCGTCACGCCGTTTCTTCACGCCGTACTGCCGGTGGCCGATGTGGGCGTCCGAGAGATGCACGAACCGTGTGACGTTTTCGGTGTCCATGGTTTCTAATCCTCCTGAATTATTATATTACTGCCATGTTCTCTGGCGTTTCTATACCGGCTGAAAGGTTCTCACCCAGGTTTTGGGTGAGGATCTGCGGCAAGGCGTACTTGCCCTGCTTGAAGACCGATGACCAGTTCAGGTAGGACATGTGATAGTACTCCTTCAGGAGTTGCTCGGCTGTCGGCGCAGGTGTATCCTCCTTGTTCAGGCAGACATGGTCTTTCAAGCTGATTTCCATGGGCTGAGCGGTGCCCTGGTCGGTTTCGAATGACACGAGCAACCCGCTCTCGTCATCGTAGGTTACCGCCGTTCCCTCGCTCACGTTCTGGAAGTTGCCGGCCTTCCTCTCGAACACCCGCTTGTTCGGGGACTTGTTCACCCCGATGATGTCGAGGACGAGATCCTCGGGGAGCATATCGGTCTCATCGAGTATCCTGGCGAGGGGGCGCTTCCCCTCCTCAGGAACCCCGTTCCGGACCACATCCCGCATCATCTGCTCCTCCTTCCAGGAAATGTACCCGTCCTTCGCGAACAGCAGGCGTCTGAACGCGAACTGCTTGTGTTCGTCCTCCGTCGCGAACCGCCGATTGAACGCCGACACCTTCTGCAGGAGCTCCACCATCACCTCGTGGAACACCAACGGCGTCAGTTCCTCGCCCCCGGTGGGTTTCGTCCCCGTCGCGATGTACCTGCCGTACGAATCGGTCATCGCACTGTACGCGGTGGCTGACGCCTTCTTCTTCGGCCGCCGAGAGACATCGTGGTAGGCGTAACACGTCGAACCGGGATCCACACCAGGGATGTGGGAATCCGCTGGCTCGTCAAGCACCCAGACAGCCGACCCTATCCGGCCCAGCTTGACGTAGGCCTGGGCCGCGGTGTTAACACCGAGGAAATAGCCGTTCTCGTTCGCCAGCTTGACGACGTTCTTGAACTGGATAGCCTGGGCAGGTATCGAGTTATTCCCGAACAGCCGCTCGAACAACTTCCCGCGAGCCTTGTAGTAGACGTTCGACGGATTTTCGCCTGGCAGGACAACGAAAGCCAGGAAGTCGTCCTTGACCGCATCCAGCTCGGACCGGATATTCGTGATCGTGGAGGTGTAATCCGTCTCGTAGATACCTTCGACGCTGACGATACCGTCGTCCCCGATCGACGTCGCTCGTTCCAGGTTCCCGAGGCTCAACTGGGTGTAGATATTCTCTAGAACGTCGAAACCCTCTCGGACAGCAGAGGAATCTTCGGGTGCGATAACCACGTATTTTCCCTCCATCTCACCGGCGTACGGTCCGTACCGTTTCAGGGACTTGTGCAGGCTGTCCACACTGGTCTTGTTGCCCCCGCCCAGGGCGACCTCGAACTCGTACTCCCGGCCAAACCTGGTGCTCCGGTAGCCGAGGTGGTCGGTGGAAACCGGGCCTCCGAACTCGAGCCGGTGACCGGCGAACTCGACGTCCGTGAACCGGTTGCCGACCAACTTTTCGGACGCCGTGACCCGCTGGTCGGGCCCCTTCCTCAGGTCCGATGGCAGGGACGTCCCGCGTTGGAAACTTTCGAAGATACACGAGACCGGGTAGGCAGCCGTATCGTCGAAATCCGGGACGTAAACATCCACAAGCTCCTCGTCCTCATCGACGAACTCGATACCGTGCCGCCGCTCCCAGTACTCCGGCGTTGCATAGTCCCTCCCTCTGAACGTGAACTCGTTGTCACCGGCCTTCGCCCCGGTCCGGCCAAGGAGGAACCCCTGCTTCCACCACGGGAGGAGTTGGACCGAGACCTCCGATTCTTCTCCCTCCCGCTCCGCCGTCTCGATAACATCCTCGGTCAGCGGATTCATGATCCGGGTCCGCGGGTCGACGAAGAGCGAGGGCCGGTTGTTCACAAGGTCCGCCTGGATACGGAACGCGTCCTTGAACTCGGACTCCTTGTTGAAAATATCGGACTTCTTGACATACTTCCCTCCGATCTTGAAGAACCCGTTGTCCAGTAGGCGGGTTCTCACGAAATCCTTCCAGGCCTGACCGAGCACGTAGCTGTCCAGAGAGCTTTTCTCCGACACCTCAGGTCGGAAATCGCTGTACCTGGATAAAACCGTGCCGGGTACTGCATCGTCAGCCCCGACGACGATGATATCGTCGGGGTTGTTCTTGGGCGCC
The DNA here is from genome assembly GCA_964448275.1 of uncultured Gammaproteobacteria bacterium. Classification (GTDB taxonomy): domain Bacteria; phylum Pseudomonadota; class Gammaproteobacteria; order Thiohalorhabdales; family CAYUWI01; genus CAYUWI01. The sequence continues at coordinate 10,018 of CAYUWI010000026.1, forward strand.
ACCGTGGCGCCGAAGCCGTCGTCGCACAGTGTCGATACGATTGACTGCAGATACGACCGTCGCTCCGTCTTCTCCTCGACCGGCAGACCGTTGAAGGTCACGCCGTAGCCGGGAACGTTGTCGAGCTGTTCGCCTGCCTGGTACACGTTGAGGTAGGTCATTGGTAATTACTTCCGAGGGTTCGCTGGAAGGTCTGGATATCAAGGTTCGACACAATCTCATCCGTGATGTAGCGGAGGAGGTCGACCTGGACCTCCGGGGCGATCTCTCTGCCGTGAATCGTGACCTTCCCCTTCTCGTAGAAGCTGATGTTGTACGATTCCTGATCGGGAAGGTCGACCCTCACCTTCTCCATCGGTTCGGACCCGTACTGGTCCCAGAAAGCCGTCTCCTGCAACCCGGGGAGATACCTGGCCGACACGTTCTCCGGCTTCTGGCTGCTCGGCGCAAAGTCGGCCTCCCGGACCTTGTCCGACCGCTCCACGATATCATGGAGCGTGTCCTTGTCGAATGTCACCGCCTCGTACCGGATATCCGTATCCAGAAGGTCGGCGACCAGGTTGACGATAGCGTCTTCGACGTCCTTGTTGGGAAGGTTGGCGTCGTACGCGACGTAGCCGTTCCCGAGGAAGATGATGGGATACATGTCCGCTACCTTGATCCGCTCGCCATCGCCCTCCAGCGTCGTGACCTCCGCAAACTGCTCCTCAGCGTACTTGACGTAGCACATCTCGCCGCGGAACGGCTCGAAGGTGCGGGGAAGAGTCCCGCTCCTTAGCTCCCGGTCCGACTCCAGGGCCGACTCACGTTCCACGCGTTCACGGACGTGTTCGATGTCGATTCTTTCCTCCATCAAGGGGAGGATCTTATAGCTCGCCATGGTACTCACTCTCCTGGTTGATTCTGGTCTGGATCATGGGTTTTACCGGTTCTTTGACGCGGTAATATGCCGATCTGCCACGCTTCTCGGACTCGACCAGGCCCTCGCTGGTCAGGTCCTTCAGGTGGTAGGACACGGTCGATTTGTCCCGATCCAGCAGGTCAACAAGCTGCATCGGGCGGATGCCGTCCTCGCCGACCCACAGTGACATATGTCTCAGAATTGTGACCTTCGTATCCGAAAGGTCGTATACCCGCTCTTCCAATCCCTTCAGATTCATTTTCTCCGCGGCTGATTCAACGGCACCGTCATCCCCAAGTTCCAACTCTTTCACAAACGTCTCCCTGAGGGAGTCCATCGCGAGTCTGCTGAACAGGAGCGGGACGCCGCGACTGTACTCGTAGATTTCCTCGAGGTAGTCCTCGGGGAGGTCTAACCCGTCATCGGTGACAGCCTCGAAGATTTGGTGTAACGCGGCTAGCGTGTCCTCATGGTTGAACGGTTGGAGGTGTATTTCCTTCGAAGCGGGCAGGACGAGCTCGACTTCCTCTCTATGATGTTTCCAGTATTCGGGGGTCCAAGTGGTGAGGAGAAGAGCGTCCTCGACTGCACCTTCTATCACCCTCAGTGACTCAACGAGGCTTTCTCCTCGCACCCATTCACAATCGTCCACCAAGATTACGACCTTATCCGCCTCCTGCAGGTCGTCCCGGATTCCGAAGATCTTCTCCTCATCCCCCTCCCGATCGGAGAACTCTGTGGCCGTGAGGAACTCCTGGTCGAACCCGACATCAAGATCCGACAGTAGGCCTGCCACGGTATGGAGGAACTGGGACCTGCCAATCCCAGAAACCCCGATGATGGGCAGGTGGTAAACGTTGTGTTTCCGGGCGAAGAAACCTGCATACTCCGCGACGGTTTCCAGTTCGTCCTCGTGGTTGACCGTGATATCCGAGTTTTCCCGGAAGTACTGGGTGAGATAATCCATGCTGGTTTTTGCGGATGCTATCCCTCTATCCTCCAACCAGGCCTCGTAGTTGCTGACGCGGCCGTCTTGTCCGCGCTGGAACGCTTCCTCGAACCGGTTCCGTTTATCGGACGGTCGGTCCATTATCCAACCAAAATCCTATTCATCAAACTATACTATTTAGACCAAACTATATAAAGCCCTAGGGTCGCCAACATTTACCCGGGAAACAAGGCGAGAACTCGCGATTCAAAGGCTAAAGGCCGAATCTACATCTTCGCCTCGGCTTGCGCCCCGATTAACTGCCTGCTCCACGGAAAGCCGATCCTTCATCACGAAAAAATTATAATCGCCCCGGCTACGCCGTATCACCGCGTTCCTGAACAGCATGTCAGGGTGGTCCGCGTGCCGCCGCTTAACCACGGTATACGGGTCCGGATCTTCAACCAAGTTTAGCTCGTAATAATATTCCTCCAGGATGTTCCGTACACCATGGAGATATCCCTCCGGAACCTCGAACCGGTACTCCTCCCGGTTGTAGTAATCCCGGAGGGCTTCGAATACCTCGTCAAGATCGAAGTAGTGCTTGAACACGTAGAAATCCCCAGCCTCAAAGACATTGATTTGCTCCTTATCCACGTCGAAGGACGGCATCGCACCTCTTACTACGCGCCGCAGAACTTTGAATCGGCGCCACAGACCGGCAGTGAAGCTAGTCACCGGCGGAACCCTCGGAAGCACAACATCCAATGGGTTTCCAGGTCCTCTCCTCCCAATCGAATTCCAGGCGCCGCCACTCTAAGGAATAGTAGTTGCTGATTACCTCCGGGAGAATCTTGATTTCAACTTCTTTGTTGTCGTTCTCACGCATTAGGTTTCTTACAATGCGAGGAACTTCCTCCCTCGATAGACCTCCTATGCCGCCCCCGGTCACTTTGGTGTACTCAGGCGCGTCATCGATTCGGAACCACCGTACAAACTGGTGATGCCCACAATGAAGATATTAGTGGTAGACAGCGTTTCAGATGAGCTTTCTTGAAGCGAATAAGCCCTCCCGTTTAACTTTGAATTTATGGAAATTCTTAGATCCTTTATTTTTTCTGGTTAAATTAAGTCTGACGTTTCGTATGGAATATTATTATAGGCTCTATAAACGATTCTTAGAGAGTATTATTGGTTACGTTTAGTAACCTTTACTCTCAGAAATTTCCTATGGAAAAGACTAAGTGTTTTGCAGTGGTGACTTCTCTCGTAGGTTAACGTTGGAACCACGGTCAAACCGTGAGTCGGGCGCCGTTGGAGGCCGCCTGGATACCGAGTTGGAATCTAGGAACCGGGCGGCCACGGAGACGCCCAATGCAATCTAGCATCCACACCCACATAAACAGTGGGGAGGGGGGTGGTGCCGGTCATAACGGCGTTGCTCTCCGCCAGGTGGTGGCATCGGTTGCAAGCAATCTGACGGCATTATCGATAATTCTGTTAGGTTTCGTAGGCAGGGCTGCGGCTCAAACGGAGTCCGAAACCTGCGGGGATGTCCCCCAGCAGTTCCAATCCATAGCAGAACTCCTAACGCGAATCCAGCAATTAGGCGTCGCACTCGGACTGCTGATTGCCGCGCTGATGTATGTTTGGGCGGGGATTCTCTGGATGAGAGGCACCCCAGACAGTCAGCAGAGAGCTCGACGCATATTCATGAATACTACCATCGGGCTCGTGCTCATCCTGATTGCTGGCGGCCTCGTCTCGTTCATCAAGACCGTGCTTTGCGGGGGTGGATAATGACGTCAGCGAGGGTTGCGATCCGCCTAGTGTTTGTCGGTTTCCTCTTGCTGGCGAGCGTGAACATGATGGCCATTTCAGCTGTCGCTGACCACGACGAGGAGGGTGATGATGAAGACGGTGATGACCCAACCATCGAGATTAATTTCGATGTTGATGAGATTGTCGACGCGATCCGAAATCTCGCCGATTCACTAACCGATTTCACCGGCAGCTTCTCTGAAATCGTCACAGAGATTCTATTCCAAACGTTCTATCAACCTTTCATCAACCTCCTGCGGGCTGCCGCAGCAATGGTTCTCGGTCTGATGCTGTGGCTACCTGACACCACGATTCCGGAAGTCTTGGAAATCCACTGGTTGGCCTACCAAGTCGCACTCCTCGTTGGTGCCGGCGGATTCACCCTCATTGGGATTGTGTACATGGGTTACGACCCATTCGGCATTCCATACCACCGAATCCAACCCCTGATCCCTCGATTACTGGCTGCACTCGTGTTCGGAGCAGTCAGCCCGTGGCTTTTGCAGTACCCCGTTGACTTGGCGGAAGCTACTGCCATTGCACTCGCCCCGACGGATATGTCCCTCACAGGCCTCCTGATGCTGTCGGGAGAATTGATTCTCATCAGTGTGGTTGAGGCGTTCATCCTTCTTGCCGTTCTCGTCATCTTCGCCGTCCAGAAAATCTACATCCTGTTTGCTGTCGCCGCCTCTCCCCTCATCGCCGTGATGTGGGCGCTTCCCTATACGCGCAGGTACGCGTCACCCTTAATTGGTGCATTCTACGGCTTCCTTCTGATCAGCTGGCTGGATGTCATTGTCTTCCGGCTTACTGTCGCCCTGCTCTCCGTCAGTTCATTCGACTTCGCCACCTGGATCGTAGGCTTCGGCGGTGTCTTTCTCCTCCTCGGCGTCCCCTACATTGTTCTGACCGCCGGCATGTCCGCCGCCGGCCCCGCACTCGCATTCGCATCCGGAGCCGCCGCGTCAGCGGCC
>CAYUWI010000027.1:0-14586 GCA_964448275.1 uncultured Gammaproteobacteria bacterium
CGGGTGCTTTGGGTGCGAGCGTTTGGTGTTGCCCTTTCGGCTCAATTGGCGCGCCACCTGAGTCTCGCCGAGCTTCACCAGGCTGTCTAGGCGCTGGATGAAAAAATGCCGCCCAGTCTCATCCGCTATCAGTTCGAAATACGGTTTCGCTAATTCTAATAGGCTCGCACGACCCTCAGGCGATCCCAGATCCGCCCGTTCCCTTACACGCTCCTTTAGGCCTGTCATCAGGAATTCGAACAAAGGGTCTGCCTTGCTAATCCGCTCTTCGAAGGCCTGTCTTCCCTTACCACGCACCAGGCTATCAGGATCTTCGCCCTCAGGGAGGAACGCAAAGCGCACCCATCTCCCTCGACCCACCTCGGGCAGCGCCGTCTCAACGGCGCGCCAAGCTGCTTTACGCCCCGCCTCATCGCCGTCAAAGCAACAAACTACCTCCGGGACTGCACGTAGGAGGAGTCGTAGCTGCTCTGAGGTCACCGCAGTCCCCAGCGGGGCGACCGCATTATCTACACCCGCCTGCACCAAGGCGAGCACGTCCATATACCCTTCGACGACGACAGCCCGTTGCTCGCGCCGCAGCGCCTTATCGGCCTCATAAAAGCCGTACAGGATCTTCCCTTTATGGAAGAGAGGGCCCTCTGGTGAGTTGAGGTACTTCGGCTCACCTGCCTCAAGCATCCGTCCGCCAAAGGCGACCACCCGCCCCTGACGGTCGCGGATCGGGAACATAAGCCGCCCTCGGAAGCGGTCATAGGGTGAACGACCCCCTTGCCGGATTATTAGACCCAAATCTTCCAAGGCCTGTGCGGTTTGAGTGTCTTGTCCCAGTGCCTCAACTAGATTGCGCCAGCCCTCTGGGGCGAATCCCAGTCGGAACCGGGCAACTAGGGGGCCACTCAAGCCGCGTTCCTGGAGGTAGCTCTGCACTCGGCCAGCGACTGGATGATGGCGGAGTTGATACTCGAAGTAGCGACACGCGCGCTCATTGATTCGCTGCAATAGGGGAGTGTCTGCTCCCTCCCCCGGTTCCCTCGAGACTGCTGGCTCTCTTCCTCCCGTCTCGGGCACTGTCAGGCCATAGCGTTGGGCGAGCTCATGCACGGCTTCCGGGAAGCGCAGGTGCTCATACTCTATGAGGAAGCCGATCGCATTCCCACCTGCCCCGCAACCAAAGCAGCGGTAGATCTGGCGATCAGGACTGACATTAAAGGAAGGGGTGTCTTCCTGATGAAAGGGACAGCGGGCCTTGTAGTTGGCCCCTTGTTTCTTTAAGGGCACATAGCCATCAACCAGCTCTACGATATCCACTCGTGCCAAGAGCTCGTCGATAAAGGACTGCGGGATATATCCCATTACCCCCCCACCCCCTTGTCACCGTCCCGATACCGTCTATCTATTCTGTCTCTGAAGAGCCCTCAAAGACGACCTCAGTCACCCCAGCACCGCCGGCCTGAGGTGCAGCCCAGCCGAAGGTTGCGACCCGGCGATCCTCCTTTAACGCCGCATGCACTGCCTCACCCAACACACCGTTACCCTTGCCGTGCAGGATAGAGACCTGTTGCCATCCCGAACCATAGGCATTATCGAGGTAGCGCTGCAATACGACCAAGGCCTCATCACGCCGTTTACCGCGAAGGTCGAGCTGAGTGCTCTCCGGGGGCGGGGCCTTTGGGGAACGCCTCCCTTGACTCTTCCGCGCTGGATCCTTGGCCGCCTTAACAGAGTGGAAGTCCGCTATTTCCCCTCGAACGCGCTTACCTGCTATCTCTATATCGAGCTGGCCCCGCTGCCGGTCAACCTCGACTACACGTCCGGATTGAGGAAATGGCTCTAATCGCCCCCAATCCCCGACTTTGACTTGCACTTGATTATGGACAGTAGCCTGCTCGGGACGTTCCGCTAACGGGGCCTCAGCCCGGACCTTCTGATCCAACTCATTGAGGGTGCGATCTGCCTCTGCTGTATTGCCACTCGCTTTCAGCCGGTGGATCGTCTCGCGCACTTCTTCACGAGCTTCTTTCAGCGTCTGTTCCCAATCGGCCTTGGCCTCCGTGTACGCCCGTTCACGTTCCGCCATCTGTTGCTGGCGCAGCGATCTGGCCTGCTCCCTGTCGGCATTGGCCTGCTGATGGGCCGCTTCAGCGGCTTGGCGCGCGGCTTCTGCCTGAGCCAACAAGGCATCCCGTTGTGCCAAGATACGGTCGGCCTCCTCAGCCCCCTCCTCCAAGGCCTGGCGAGCCCGGATCAACAGCTCATCCGAGAGTCCGAGCCGAGCAGCGATATCAAGGGCCTGAGAACGCCCTGACTGCGCCCACTCAAGGCGATAGGTAGGCTCCAAGCGTTCTACATCAAAACCCACGGCTGCATTGAGCACCCCTGAGTGGGCGACAGCGAATTGTTTGAGTCGTTCCAGATGGGTGCTAACCAAGGCCACACAACCGCAGCGACGCAACTCCTCCAATACTGTTACCCCGAGGGCACTGCCTTCCGGGGGATTAGTCCCAGCCCCCAGCTCATCGATCAATACTAAGCGGTGCGGTCCAAGTCCTTCCAGGACCGCCTTTAACCGCACGAGCTGGGCCGAGAAAGTCGAGAGATCGGCTTGTAGGCTCTGCTGATCACCGACGATTGCCCAAATCTCGGGGAACCACCCCACCCGGCCGTGGGCTGGGATGGCCAAACCGGCGTAGGCCATCCAATGGAGCAATCCGATTGTCTTTAGTAAGACGGTCTTGCCCCCGGCATTGGGTCCCGAGACCACCAAACACCTTGCCCCTTCTTCACCCCCGAGCTGGAGGTCAATGGGGACCACATCTCCAGAACCGTGGGTGAGCACCAAGAGCGGATGGCGCGCCTCTGTCAGAGCAAACGCCGGACCGCTATCGAGCTCTGGAATCGCTCCCCCAAGCTCTTGACGGAGCTGCTCTCCAACCCGAAGTAGTTCCAGCTGCCCGAGGAAATGGATAGTGGTTTCTAGGGTTTCTTGTGCTCGGCTGAGGGCCCGGGTCACCCGCACCCGTACGCGATACTCCTCCCGGCGCTCCTCTTGTTCGGCATGTTCCACCGCATTATTGAGGGCCACCGCCTGGAAGGGTTCAACAAAGGCGGTTTCACCACTGCCTGAAAAGGTGTGAACGAGGCCCTTGACTCGCCGCTGCTGATCGGCCTTGACTGGGATGACATAGCGCCCCTGACGGAGGGTGACCCCTGCATCCCGTAGCAACGGGCGGATCTCGTGGGATTGGGCAACAGCATCGACTTGGGCTCGGGCACGTGAACGGACGGCGCGGGCCTGTTTACGCAGCTGCGCCAGTTCAGCACTCGCTTGATCCCGGAGATAGCCGTAGGAGTCTAGGATGCGGCTAAGATGGCGATAGAGCTCACGAGGGAAGACAAAGCCCTGCTTGAACTGTGCGACAGCGGGTTCTTCCACCGCCTCCAACGCAGATTCGACCTGCGCAGCTGCATCTAGAAATTGACGAATTGTATGGAGTTCAGAGGCCTCCAAGGCCGCCCCTTCAAGCCCTGCCCGCGCGAGCAACGGCCTGATCTCCGGCAGGTCCAAACAAGGGAGAGGACGACCTACTGCGGTTTCTTCGGCAACCCCAGCTGTTAGCTTGAGGCGCTCATTTAACGTCTTTGGATCCGGGAGCGGTGCTAGGGTGTCGGCATGTTCAGCACCATAGTTATGGTTGGTCCGGGCCCGCAGAGCCGCACGAATTTGTTCGGTTTCTAAGGGGTCGTCGGTACTAGCTATGACCCCAGGGACGTAGCACCCCATGTTGTCCTGAAAGCAAACGGTCACCAAGTAGCTTGCAGCCCGGTTCGGATTCCGAGGCTCTTGCATCACCACTTGCGTATTCAACCTGGCTCGCTATCTGCTACTCTGCTAGAGGCTCCTGACGAATTCACGCGACCTAAGTACCTGGCCAGAAAGGGTTAATCGAACGCTATAGATCAAGGGGCCAACCGTGACTTCACCCTTTGACTCACCTGACCAAGGTCAACGCGGCCTTGGAGGCGCTCTTTGAGAACCTGCATAACACTACCGATATCTTGGAGACCTTGGGCACCAGAACCCTGAATGGCCTCCTCGATGATCGTTTCCAGCTCCTCTTCATCCACCGGGGGCGGCAGATACTCCTCTAATACACGGATCTCTGCCTCCTCTTGGCTCGCAAGCTCCTCACGTCCCCCCTGGCGATATTGCTTGGCTGCATCCTGGCGCTGCTTGATCTGTTTGGTCACCACCTCGACCTGGGCAGCCTCTTCCAATAGACCCCCGCGCCGGATCTCGGCGTCCTTCAAAGCGGAGCTCAACATGCGTAAGGTCTCAACACGGGACTTGTCGTGGGCCCGCATGGCCGCTTTAAGGTCTTCCTGAATACGTTCTTTAAGGGACACCTGCACCTCGACTCAAAGTCTGGGCTCTCTCCGCTGCCAATGTTCAGCGGCTGCGCCACCCAGTAGCATTCCTCTCAATCCGCCTCTTCTGACGCCGGACCCGCTTAAGTAAGCGCTTGCGCGCAGCAGCCTCTTTCCGCTTCCGTGCCTCGGTCGGCTTCTCGTAGCGTTCACGGCGCCGGGCCTCGGATATAACCCCTGCCTTCTCGCAGGACTTTCGGAAACGTTTGAGCGCCACCTCAAAGGGTTCATTTTCTCGGACACGGACGGCTGTCATATGATCTGCTCCATCTCCCATGGTTGATTGGTGGTCTGATAGAAAATATGAAATTGTATCCCCTACTGCAAAGGGATTTCAATTTACTTAGACTGCTAGGGTTGCTCTGGATTCCTGCAGTTCTTAAGGAGAGCTGGGCGATTACGCTATTGCCCCACCCAGCATAGTCCCTCAGATAAAATAACGTGGGACAGCTTATCCTTATCCATATTACCCTTCCTAGTCTCAACCCCGAAATGGTCCTATGCGTGTTCTAGGAATTGAGTCATCCTGCGATGAAACTGGGGTTGCACTCTGGGAGAGTCAAGCCGGGCTTCTCGGCCACCGTATCTACTCCCAGACCGCAATCCACGCCCGCTATGGGGGGGTCGTCCCTGAACTGGCCTCCCGCGACCACATCCGTCGCGTTGCCCCTCTAACAGAGGCCCTTTTAGGCGAATTGGATACCTCTTGGTCAGAGATTGATGGGGTCACTGTAACCGCCGGACCCGGATTGGTTGGATCCTTATTAGTCGGTCTCTCAGTGGCAAAGGCGATCGCTTTCGCTCGCTGCCTTCCCTTTCTTGGGGTCCATCACCTTGAAGGCCATCTCCTCGCCCCAGCCCTTGAATTCGAAGGAAGGGTCGATCAAGCGGTCCCTGAGCCCTTCGTCGCCCTATTGGTTTCAGGGGGACATACCTTGCTCGCTCGGGTATCAGGGGTCGGGAGGTACCGTGTGCTAGGGCAGACCCTCGATGACGCTGCCGGAGAGGCCTTTGACAAGACTGCGAAGCTGTTGGGCCTCGGCTTCCCCGGTGGCCCCGCTGTGGCGCAGTGGGCAGTCCACGGCGATCCGAGCGCTTACCCCCTCCCTCGCCCAATGGTGGATCGCCCCAATCTTGACTTCAGCTTTTCCGGGCTAAAGACCGCTGTGCTCAATTACGCCAAACAGGCAGGCTCAGCCCAGGAGACGGCCGTACTGCGGTCATCGAAAACCCTACCAGACACCTGGGGGCCCTATACCGGAGAAGCCAACCCCCTTCACAAAGGGTTAACCGATCGGTTCCGATCGGACTTGTGTGCCAGCTTCCAAGAGGCGGTGGCGGAAACCCTCTGGTTTAAATCCCTACGTGCCCTCCGGGAAACTGGACTCTACCGCCTGGTTGTCTCCGGCGGGGTCGGCGCCAATAGATACCTCCGGTCCTTCTTTGAGACACATGCTGCAACAGCGGGTTACTCCGTGTGCTTCCCGAGTCCGGAATTCTGTACGGACAACGCCGCGATGATCGCCTTCGCCGGAGGGCAGCGCTTGCTCGCTGGTGAACGGCATGGACTCGACTTGTCTGCCCGGGCCCGTTGGCCCCTTGAGGAGTTATCCCAGTTAGACGAGCCAAGGCTCCTCGGAGATTAGCCTATTCACGCTGGCCGATCCGGGTCTCGCGCCCCTGGAGCAAGCGTTGGAGATTGCGGAAGTGCCGCCAAATAACAAGCACAGTGAGCAGCCCACTTAGGGCGAGCAAGGGTGGGCTAAAGGCCCAAACGGCAGTCCAAACGGGAAGACTCACAGCAGCAAGGACGGAGGCGAGGGAGGCATACCGAGTCAGCGCCGCGATGATCAGCCAAGTACCCAGTAACAAGGCTGCTACCAAGGGAGAAAGGGGGATGTAGACCCCCAAACCGGTCGCAACCCCTCGACCGCCACCGCGAAAGCCCGAGAACAGTGGGAACAAGTGACCGAGGACGGGAGCTGCTGCGATCGCTGATAGGGCCCACCCCTGGAACCAGTGGCTGGCAACGGCGACCGGTAACGCCCCTTTGCCGATATCCCCTAGCAAGGCAGCCGCCGCTGCCTTCTTACTCCCCAGGCGCAGGACGTTGGTTGCACCAGGATTCTTGGAACCGACCTTACGGGGATCGGGCAAGTCGACCAGACGGGAGACCCAGACCGCCCAAGAGAGAGAGCCTATCGTATAAGCGGCCACAAACGCCCCTAGGGTAAGGCCGAAAGCTGCCCAATCGTACTCCACAGATACCCCTCCCATGCACTTTCCGCAGGCTGCAAATTGATCTGGCTGCCCATCCTAGACCAGAGCCCCTATCGTGTGGAACTTTGCTCTGTGGTAAATATAGCGGTGGTGGCACTGCCGTATCGGAGAGAGGCCGATGGAACTCACACCCTTACTACGGTTTATGATCGATCGAGGCGGTTCGGACCTCTATCTTACCCCGGGCGCTCCCCCTGCGATGAAGGTCAACGGCCAGTTGGCTTGGATCAGCAAGCAAACGATTCAACCTGGAGATACCATACAACTCATCACAGATACCTTGAATGAACACCAGCTTCAAAGCTTTGAGGAGCAAAAGGAACTCAACCTTGCACTAAGCTACTCGAACCTCGGTCGATTCCGTGTCAATCTCTTTCATCAACGGGGAACTGTGGGGCTTGTGGTCCGTCGGATCTACGACCAGATCCCGTCCTTCGATGCACTCAATCTACCAACGACAATCGCTGAGATCATCTCGGCGCCGCGTGGGCTCGTCCTTGTGGTCGGCTCGACCGGGTCTGGTAAATCGACCACCTTGGCTGCGATGGTCGACTACCGAAACGCCTCACAAGCCGGCCATATCATTACCATTGAGGACCCAATCGAGTACCTTCACCGACATAAGGGCTCGATTGTCAACCAACGTGAGATCGGCATCGATACCCATCATTGGGGGAGCGCCTTAGAAAATGCTTTACGCCAAGTACCGGATGTCATACTGATTGGGGAAATTCGATCAGCTGATGTCATGGAGTACGCGCTCAACTTCGCCGATACCGGACATTTGACCATCTCGACCCTACACGCTAACAACGCCGACCAAACCTTAGAGCGGATCCTCGGTTTCTTTGGCGAAGAGCGCTACCATCAGACCCTGATGGACCTTTCCCTCAACCTTCGAGCCATCATATCCCAGCGCCTCATACCACGCGCCGATGGTCAAGGCCAGATCCCCGCAGTCGAGCTCCTGCTCAACTCACCAAATATCGCCGATCTCATCTATCACGGCAAGCTTGGGGGGCTCAAAGAGGCCGTGGCGCAATCCCGAAATCTCGGCATGCAGACCTTTGACCAAGCCTTGATCGACCTATATAAACAGGAACTTATTACCTCCACCCAGGCTCTAAAGCATGCGGATTCTGCCAATGATGTACGCTTGGCCATCAAGCAGGAAGAACTTAGAGAGAGGGGCCAACCTGAGAGTGCCCAGTTTGAGATTGATCACAATATCGAGGGCACTCCTTCAAGCGGTTTTCACTCGTAACCGCTAGCCTTCAATTGGACCTAATCGCAGTTCGCGCTGTGCTATGGGTTGACTTAGGGCGGCTGGCCCTTTATGTTAAGAAAGGCTTCGTTTAGTAAGGCTTCGGTGTTATCGTGATCGCAAGGTTTCCTCTGGCCCAAACAGCCTACCGGGCCTCGCTCAAAGTAAGCATACACAACTAGCTCCAATACAATCTAGATAGGGATTCCTTGATGAGTGCGTGTGTAGAGGTAAATGACAGTAATTTTGAACAAGAAGTGCTACACTCCAACAAGCCCGTTCTAGTGGATTACTGGGCCGAGTGGTGTGGGCCATGTAAAGAGACAGGCCCCATTGTGGAAGAGGTGGCTGAAGAGTATGCAGACAAACTCAGGGTGGCCAAGCTAGATATCGATGATAACCCCAACACACCGGCCCGCTACGGGGTCCGAGGCATTCCCACTTTAATGCTTTTCAAAAACGGCAACGTCGAGGCGACCAAAGTGGGTGCCTTGTCTAAGGCGCAACTGACTGCGTTTGTGGATGAACATCTTTAGGATCTCGGCTCCACACTTCATGGCTCAATACATGACCCGAATTAAGGCACTCCGTCTTCGACCCTATACCACATAGGGTCCACGGACGGCCTTAAGCTATTCCCCCTAGATCACACTCGCACTTGGCAATCCAGTAGGCCCCGCCACTGATTGTACAATATCCAAGCATAAGCTTAGAATCCATACTCAGGATCCAATAAACTAACCAAATTGACTCACTTCGAGACAAACCGCGAATATTCAGTATCAAGCTGCGAACAGGACATTGTATAAGCCGGTTCGCTACCCTTGATCAGGCAACTGTGCCTGATTGAGTTTGTACCATCCTTTCTCACCCCCCCATACCCAAACCGCTGTCGGGGTAGATCCTCACCCATGAACCTGAATGAACTCAAAGCCAAAAGCGCCCCTGAACTGAATGAAATCGCCCTTGAGATGGGGATTGAAGGGGTCGGGCGCCTGCGCAAGCAGGAGCTGATCTTTAATATTTTAAAGGCCTGGGCCACATCGGGAGAGACCATCTATGCAGAAGGGGTATTAGAGATCCTTTCCGACGGCTTTGGCTTTCTACGTGCCGCCGATGTCTCTTACCAGGCTGGTCCTGACGATATCTATGTCTCTCCGAGTCAGATTCGCCGCTTCAACCTCCAGCTTGGGGATACTGTAGCGGGCCAAATTCGACCACCGAAGGACAATGAGCGCTATTTCGCCCTCCTCAAGGTGGAGAAGATCAACTTCGAACCTCCGGAGAATACCAAGCATAAGGTCCTGCTCGACAACCTCACTCCTCTGTTCCCCAATGAACGTTTTCGCATGGAGGTTGAAAATGCTGACCCCAAGGAGCTAACTGGGCGGATCATTGACATTATTGCCCCAATTGGTAAGGGCCAGCGTGGCCTTCTAGTGGCCCCGCCCAAGACCGGCAAGACCATCATGCTCCAATCCATTGCCCACTCCATCGCAACTAATAATCCGGAGGTCTTCCTCATCGTGCTGCTCATCGATGAGCGACCTGAGGAAGTGACGGAGATGGAGCGCTCGGTCCGTGGGGAGGTAATATCATCCACATTTGACGAGCCAGCCCAACGCCATACCCAAGTCGCCGAGATCGTAATCGAAAAGGCCATGCGGCTCGTAGAGCACCGTAAGGATGTCGTGATCCTGCTCGACTCGATCACCCGACTCGCACGGGCCTATAATACAACTGTTCCCTCCTCCGGTAAGGTCCTGACCGGTGGGGTAGATGCTTACGCACTCCACAAACCGAAACGGTTTTTCGGGGCGGCGCGTAATATTGAAGAGGGAGGCAGCCTGAGCATTATCGCTACGGCGCTGATCGATACGGGCTCCCGCATGGATGAGGTCATCTTTGAGGAGTTTAAGGGGACCGGGAACATGGAGGTCCATCTCGATCGCCGTATGGTGGAACGGCGGCTCTTCCCAGCTATCAACATCAACCGTTCCGGGACCCGACGAGAGGAACTCTTGCTCGAGCCCGGGGAACTCCAAAAGATCCATGTCTTGCGTCGGATCTTGCAGCCCATGGATCCTGTCGAAGCTATGGAGTTTCTCCAAGAGAAGATGCGCGCCACAAAGGACAACGAGGAGTTCTTTGCGAGCATGAATCGCTAGTCTCTGCCTGCTCTCTCGAGCTTACCTAGACTGAAAATCCAGATCTTCCGCGCAGTTTGCACACGGCTCACTTTGGGTCCTACGACACGAATAAGAGGGAGGATGAATAATGAAAAACAATATCCATCCCCAATATCAGGAAGCGACTATCACCTGCAGTTGCGGGAATACCTTCAAGACCCGCTCAACGGTTGGGGACATCCATGTGGAGATCTGCTCCTCTTGTCACCCCTTCTACACCGGCAAGCAACGGATTGTGGATATCGCAGGACGGGTGGAAAAGTTCCGGCGCAAATACAATCGACAAGATACCGTCTAACCGAGCGGCCGAATCGAGGGGGTGCTGCTTTCATTGGGCGCTGGTAGGCGCTCTTTTTTTACTCCTGGCAGCGTCCCCCGTCCTTTCGCACGGCGTCTTCCGCTGGACTGATCCTGAAGGGCATGTGCACTTCGGTGATCGACCACCTCGCAATGCCGAGCGTTTGGCGTTGGAGGGTCCAGGGTCAGGGGAAGTGCGTTATCGGGTCATCGAGTGGATCCCGGATGGTGACACCATCCACCTATTCGATGGCACAAAGGTCCGCCTCATCGGGATCAACGCCCCCGAAGTGGCGCACCAAGACGAGGCCGCCGAGCCAGGCGGGCCCGAAGCCCAGCGGTTTCTACGGAGGTTCCTAGAAGGGAAACGAATTCGATTGGAGGTTGGAGAGCAACCGCGAGACCAATACGATCGCCTTCTTGCCCATGTGTTTACCCGAAAAGGGACCAACGTCAATGCGCTGCTCCTTCGCCGAGGCTACGCCTATGCTGTGGCCTTCCCTCCCAATCTCAAGCGGGCCCCAACATACTTCCAGATCGAAGAGGAAGCTCGATCCAACCAACGTGGCATTTGGAACCACCCGCGGTATCGACTCCAAGAGGCTGTACACGCCAAGGATTTCCGAAATAGTTTTCGCCGCCTGCGCGGGCGCGTGGCCCGCGTCACCACCAAGCGCAAGTATATCTATATAACCCTAAAAGAGGGACTCCAGGCCTATCTCGACAAGGCCAAACAGGATCTATTCAGGCGCCATCACCGCAAGCCCTCGGCCCTGACAGGACAGAAGATCACGGTGCGCGGTTGGGTCCATCAACGCTTTGGTCGGCCAACGATCCTTCTCCGCCACCCCCTCCAGATCGAAGCGGTCCACTGACCTAACACTTGCACTCTAGCCCTCAGGACCCAATGGGCTTCAGCGACAATACCATGGCAAACCAAGATTACTCCCTCGATGCACTCCGCTATCATGCCCTCCCACGACCCGGCAAGCTCAGGGTCGAGGCGACCAAACCGTGCTGGACACAGCGTGACCTCTCCCTCGCCTACACTCCGGGTGTAGCGGAACCGGTTCGGGCTATTTCCCGTGACCCCAAGACGGCCTACGAATATACCAACCGAAGCAATCTGGTCGGGGTCATCACTAACGGGACTGCTGTACTCGGCCTCGGACGTGTGGGTGCCCTCGCCGCCAAGCCGGTGATGGAAGGGAAGGCGGTCCTCTTTAAGCGGTTCGCACATATCGATGTCTTCGACCTTGAAGTAGCGACCGAAGACCCGGATGCCTTTATCGACACAGTCGTCCGACTCGGTCCCACCTTCGGAGGGATCAACCTCGAGGACATTGCCGCACCCCATTGTTTCCGAATCGAACAGGCGCTCAAGGAGCGCCTCGATATCCCGGTATTCCACGACGACCAACACGGCACTGCGATTATCATTGCGGCTGGACTCATGAACGCCCTAGAATTGCAGGAAAAATTCCTCTCAGAGGTGCATATCACCTGCATCGGGGCAGGCTCGGCCGGAATCGCCACCCTTCGGCTGCTCCGCGCTATGGGCGCCAAGCCAAAGAATCTCCTTCTCGTCGATCGCCACGGGGTGATTCATGCCAATCGCTCCGACGAGCTCGACCCCTACAAAGCGGAATTCCTATCAACGGGTTCGGCCCAGACTCTAGAAGAGGCGTGTCGGGGAGCCGATGTGGTCATCGGGGTAAGCGTCGGAGGGGTACTCCAACCTGCCCATGTGGCCAGCTTGGCACCGCGACCGATCTTATTCGTACTCGCTAACCCGGACCCCGAGATCCACCCGGATACCATCCGCGGGATCCGGGGAGATGCCGTCGTGGCGACTGGCCGCTCCGATTTCCCCAATCAAATAAACAATGTCCTGGGCTTCCCCTTCATCTTCCGAGGCGCCCTCGACATCCGAGCCCAACAAATCAATACGGAGATGCATCTAGCCGCCGTTCGAGCGCTCGCTTCACTCGCTCGGGAACCGGTCCCCGATGAGGTCGCCCAGGCCTACGGCGTCGACCGTCTTACCTTTGGGCCCCATTACTTGATCCCCAAACCGCTTGACCCACGCCTTATCCAGTGGGTCCCCCCCGCGGTGGCGCGAGCCGCAGTCGAGTCGGGTGTAGCGACTGTCCCCTATCCAGGAGGCGGAGAGGCGGGTAATTATCGAGTCCATCTAGAAGGCATGATGGACCGCTCGATGCTGGTCATGCGCAAGGTCATCCGCCGAGCCACCCGTGCACCCAAACGGATCGCCTATCCGGAAGGCGAGAACCGGAATGTCCTTCGAGCGTCAGCGGCGATCCGCGAAGAGGGGATCGCATACCCCATCCTCATTGGCCGGAATGAAGTGATCCGGACCCGTTTACAAGAGGAGGGCATCGATCTGCACGGCCTCGAGATCGTCGATCCCTTGAGGTTCCCTGCGCTTGATACCTATATTCGCCAATACCACACCCTCCGCGGGCGCAAGGGCCTCACCCTCGAGGATGCCCAACGCGCGATGCGGACCGACCCCTTCCAATTCTCCGCATTGATGGTCCGGCAGGGGGAAGCCGATGGGCTCGTCGGAGGAGTGGAAAACCACTACACGACCCTACTGCGTCCCGCTCTCCAGATCCTCCCCCATCGTCGGGTCTTCGGTCTCTACATGCTGTTTATTGGCGAGCGCATCTATCTCCTCGGAGATACTACCGTCAATATCGATCCCCCTACTGAGGCACTCGCCGAGCTGGCTGTGGAAGCCTCCGCCATTGCCCGAGAGTTCGGTCTATCGCCACGGATCGCCCTTCTCTCCTTCTCTAACTTCGGGGGCAACTCCGCGTCCCAGGCCAAGAAGGTCCAAGATACCGTCCAACTCCTACACCAGCGCTATCCGCATATGGAGGTCGAGGGTGAGATGCAGGCCGATATCGCGGTCGACGAGAACCGGCTCAAGGAGCTCTTCCCATTCTCGCACCTCTCCCAAGCTGCTAACATCTTGTTGTTTCCCAACCTCGATGCCGGCAACGCTGCCTACAAACTACTCGTCCAGCTCGGCAGGGCCCAGCCGGTGGGTCCGATCCTCGTCGGTCTAGAGAAACCGGTCCAGATCGTGGAGTGGGGGGCACCGGTGAGAGACCTTTTGCACATGACCGCTATCGCTGTCCAAGGGGCTCAACCCCCCACTCCTGAGACCTCCACTCCAGGTCATAGCCCGCCATGATGGGACCTTGTCCTACATTTCGAGGCACTCTAGAAGAGCCACTCTTTATCGGTATCGATGTCGGCACCTCCGGGGTTCGTGCCTGCGTTGTCGATGCCAATCTGACCCCCCGGGCAGTGGCCGAACGCCCTCTACCGCAACCTCGGCAGGACGCTGCTATTAGCGTACAGGATCCCGAACTCTGGTGGCAGCAGCTCTACGCAGTGCTTGCGGAGGTGACCACTCTCTGCTCCCCGGGGGCCATCAAACGCCTCGCCGTTGCCAGCACGTCGGCGACCCTACTACTTGTGGACCTCCAAGGGCGTCCCCTCGGACCGGCGCTCATGTACAATGACCAGCGGAGTCGGGCTGAGGCTCAGAGAATCAGCGAAATTGCCCCCGCCACGAGTGGGGCCCATGGGCCAAGCAGCAGCCTGGCCAAGCTCGCCTATCTCCATTCACACGGAGAGACAGGCCGGGCCCACAGGGCATTGCATGCAGCGGACTGGTTAGCCGGCCGTTTGACTGGGCGCTTCGGTATAAGCGATGAAAACAACGCCCTAAAGCTCGGCTATGATCCGGTCATGCGCTTTTGGCCGGAGTGGCTCGAAACGCTCGTTCCCCCTCGACTCCTCCCCGAGGTTGTTCCTCCAGGCACCCCGGTCGGCCCGATTCGCCCGCCACTGCAGGCTACCTTCGGGCTCACCATGGACGCACAAGTAATTGCGGGCACTACTGACAGCATCGCAGCGTTTCTCGCCACTGGTGCAGAAGAACCGGGTGGGGCGGTGACCTCTCTCGGCTCCACCTTGGCGCTCAAGGTCCTGAGCGAACGACCTGTCTTCGCTCCGGAGTATGGGGTGTACAGCCACCGGCTGGGGTCACGTTGGCTCGCGGGGGGGGCATCCAACAGCGGCGGCGTGGTG
>CAYUWI010000028.1:0-14518 GCA_964448275.1 uncultured Gammaproteobacteria bacterium
AGGCCGCCCAGGAGAAAAGCCTCCGCATAACCGCGACCACGGAGCTGGACCAAGCCTTGCGGCAGTGGGAGCTGCCAGTCTCCAAGGGTAGCGAGGCCAGCGAGCAACAATAACGCTACGAGTCCAGCTATAAAGCCCTGCGACTGGAAGAGGAAGCCCCACTGGAGTCCGAGCATCGCTGTGGCTAGCCCGAGGCCGATAAATAGGGTCAATGAACCAGCGAGGAAGGCCCCAGCCGCGATCAGCCGCCGTCGGCGTATCCCCCCGACTTCGGCGAGCAATACGCGGACTTTGAGCGGGATAATAGGGAGGACGCACGGGGTCAGGTTGAGGACAACCCCGGCCAGAAAGGCGGCACCAAGCTGCCAAATCAACATCAGCGTTTGGCCTCGAGGCGGTTGTGCCGGACCCTCGGGATTACCTCTTGCTCTCCGGCCCTGTGCATTACGACGTCTTCGATCTCGAAGTGGCCGTCCGTTTTATCTACGTAGTAATCCACCCTGTAGACTGTCCTGTCCTTGCCGTGGTACTCGGCAGAGGTAACATAGCGCCCCCCGCGGGTCTTACGGACCTCTTTATCCAGATGGTTGAATTCCATCTCGACCGTCTGGCCGTTGCGGGGATCTGTGAGCTCGAGGCGCTTACCGGCGGTGTGGATCTCCGTGCGGATCGCTGAGCGCACTGCATCCTGTAGCTCAACCGGGATCCCACGTTCGTTTGTACCACAACCGAGCAGCAGGATCGCTGTCGCGGCCACCAGCGGGAGCAGCCTAGGCACTCCAGGTCGCACGAGCTCACTCCTTGTGTGGGCGCAGGGATTTGAAAACGCAACTATTTTAGGACCTTAGAAAGCAAAAAAGAAGCCCTTGCTCAGTAGACCATTCGGAAGGCGACCCCTGTTAGGACGGCAGCGAGGATACCACGCAGGGCGCGTTCCGGGAGTTGGATGGTCAATCGGCTCCCCAGGTAGATACCGATCATGGAACCGAGGAGGAGATTGGCCAGGAGCTGGAAGTCGACCGAGCCGAGGAAGAAGATATAACCGAGTCCCCCTAGCAGGGTCAGAGGGACCGCCTGGGTGATATCCGTCGCGACAAGGGAATGGGTCTTCAACCTTGGATACAGGAGGAGTAACAGTGGGACCCCGAGCGCCCCTGCCCCAACTGAAGAGAGGGTCACGAGGCTGCCAACAAAGAGGCCGACAAGGACAGTCAGTAACTTCCGGGGAGTGGCCGGGTTCGTCAGGGGGAGTTGGTGATCGGCAAGGCGTCGCCGGAGGCGCTCGATCCTCTCTTTAAGCAAGAGGGCCCCTGCAGACAAGATCAGGGCAATGCTCAGGGTCGTTGTGATGAGGGTATCGTGGGTACCAGTGGTCCCTTCCAACCACCAGAGGGCCAGCAGGGCCACTCCCGCCGCCGGAAGGCTCCCCATGAGGAAGAGGCGGACCACGCCCCAATCGACGCGGCCATCTTTGGCGTGGACCCCCATAGCGACCGTCTTGGTCACAAAGGCGTAGAGGAGGTCGGTACCGACTGCTGTCGCGGGCGGGACACCGAAGCCAAGGATAAGCCACGGAGTCATCACGGAACCCCCGCCTACACCCGTTAGGGTCACAAGCACACCCACGACCAAACCAGTTACGACGAAATAAGGTTCCATTCTCTCTTTACAGACACTGGTTCAGATCTGATTCACGATATCAGAGGGGATTTATCCAAAAAAAGAATTTAAAAGTTTATTTTAATACCGCTATGGAATAAAAACGGTGATCGTGCCAAACCCGCCTTCGCGCTCGGGACAAGGCCGGACAGCACCTCGACATCAAAGGTCTCCCTTCCAACCAAGAGGAGCGACTCTCCCAAGGCTTGGAGGAGTCCAACCGCTACTCCCTGCCCTGAGTCTGGGCAAGGACCTTAGCGACCCGATTCAGTACCCGATATAGGGCTTGGAGTTGTTGGCCCTCAAGGCGATCGAGCCGACCCTTTAACTCGTGGAGCTCGGTATGCAAGTCCTGGCCGAGGCGGTTCACGGAGCGGGCAGACTCCAACGACTGGCTCTGACGGGTGAGCAATTGGTCGATCCGATCCGTGACCTCGTCCAGGCGCTCACTCACCCCCTCCAAGAGCGCAGCAGTATAGGCAGGACGCTCCTCGACCCCCGACTCCAATCCTGCGGGACGTGCCTGTGAGCGCCAAAACGGGAGCAGTCCCGTGGTAACGAGCTCCTCGACCCGTTGGCGATGCAAAGTCAATGCATGCCCGAGTTGGGCCTCAGTAAAGCGCAATAGCGCTGAGCCCCCAAGGCCAAACAGACCGATGGCAAAGGCCCCAGTGAGGCCAGTGCCTCCACTGGCCTCCTGCAACTGCGCCAGGAGAGCAGCTACCGTGGGATTCTCCTCCCCGGCTAGGTTCGCGAGGATCCCCTGGACCGCAGTGACGCTCTGAAGGAGGCCCCATAAGATCCCTAAAACCCCGAGTGTGGCCAGGAGTCTCGCTAAGGCATGGGCGAGGTTCCGACGGTTTGTCCCACGCTTGGCCAGTGAATCGAGTAAGTAGGGTAGGGCCACTTCATGCTGGCCCTGAGAGACCACCTTGTGGAGGTTGCCCAGAAACTCCTGCAAGGTAGTGGAGTCGATTGCCAGAATCGCCTCGTTGATCTGCTCCGGGGTTTCCCCCTCTTGGTCGAGGGCAAGCAGATGGCCCTCGACCTGGTCGATCGAGCGATCTTCTTGGACCAGGGACTTTAATTGGATCAAGACCTCTCCGAGTCCGACCAGGAGCAAGAGGAGGATGAGGCCATTCCAAACGGGATGAGTCTGATAGAGTTGGATGAGTTTGGGGTAGACACTCCCAGCGCCGACTACGAGGATGATGAGGATCCCGCCAACACCTAAGAGGTAACGGCGACTGCTTCCGCCTCGAGCCATACGATTCCCTTCTGCCTGATTTGAGAACCCCTTCGCCCCACCGCAGAACGGCCCGACACCGATCTGCCCTGCCTGGGGAACGAGTCAAGAACCGCGTCCTATCTCCCCCCTGCTTGGTTCTAGCCGGGGGACAGCGCTCTGTTATCCTAGCGACGGTCCTGGAATATTGCGAGGAGCGAGACCATGCGCCCCACCTTCCACCCCCGACTCGTCAACGGACCATTTGAGGACCCAGCCCTCTATGTGGAGTTCCTCTTCCAAAAACGGGCCCTACTCTTCGACCTTGGCGAGTTAACGGCCCTCCCCCCTCGTAAGATCCTCGCCCTGACGCAGATCTTTGTCTCCCATACACATATGGATCACTTCGCCGGCTTCGATCGGGTCCTACGGATTGCACTAGGGCGACCCCGCCGGCTCGCGCTCTACGGTCCACCCGGATTCATCGATCAAGTGGAACATAAGCTGGCTGCCTATACCTGGAACCTGGCACCGAGCTACGCGGCGGACTTCACCCTTGAGGTTCACGAGGTCGGGGAAGGCCCTATTGGCCGTTGGGCTCGGTTCCGTTGCAGCGCCGCGTTCGCCCGCGAGGAGGAGCAGGAGACCACCCTGTCCGATGGGGTGCTGGTCGATGAACCGGGGTTCCGGGTCCGGACAGCGATGCTCGACCACCGCATCCCCTGCCTCGCCTTCTCCCTTGAGGAGAAGCTGCACGTCAATGTCTGGAAGAACCGACTTGAGGAGCGGGCCCTGGTCCCAGGACCCTGGCTGCGTGAGCTCAAAGCAGCGGTCGTCCGCGGAGATCCAGACTCTACCCCGATCCGAGTCGTCCAAGAAAAGGGAGGGTCTCAGGGGGAGTCCACCGTCTGCCTCGGAGAGCTCAGACGGTCGGTGCTGCAGGTCGTTCCAGGGCAGAAGATCACCTATGTGGTGGATGCAGTGTTCCACGAGCATAACGCTGAGCGGATCGTTGAGCTCGCCCGCAGTGCCGATCAGCTCTTCATCGAGACCACGTTCCTCGAGGTCGATGCAGACCGCGCCGCAGCAACCTACCATCTAACTGCCCGCCAGGCAGGTTATCTCGGCCAGGCAGCCGGCGTGAAGCGTCTCATTCCCTTCCACTTCTCCCCCCGTTACAGCCACCGGGAGAGGGACCTCCGGGAGGAGGTCCTCAAGGCCTTTCAGCGAGGTAGCCCCGCAAGTCCGAATTAGAGGTCCAAGCAACGCCCTGGCGACAGGGGCGGGTTTGGAGCTGCCAGCGACAGGATAGCCCGGGCCACCCGCTCAGGGGATATCCCTTGGATACGTCCCGAGACCTCACGTTGCATCTCGGTTGCCACCCTGCCTGGACATACCCCGTAGACGGATATCCCCCGCCCCTTGACCTCGCGGGCGAGGCTCTCGGTCAAGCCGTTGACCGCGAACTTGGAAGCGCAGTAGCTCGTGATCCGAGGGATGCCGGTATGGCCGGCCCCGGAAGAGACATTCACGATCGTGCCCGTACCCTGGGTCAGCATTGTGGGCAATACAGTGCGGCAACCGTAGAGTACTCCCTTGATATTGACCTCGACGATGGCGTCGATCGCCTCCACTGGTTGCTCGGCAAACTCCCCGGCCCAGGCAACCCCGGCGTTGTTGACCAGGAGATCCACCCGCCCGAACCGTTCCTTGGTCGCCTCCACTAGCTGTTCCATCTCGGCGAATCGGCTCGTATCGGCGGGTTGGCTGTAGACCGATCCGATGGGGTTCAAGCTCTCCGTCGCGCACGCCAAGCTGTCCGGATCGCGTGCACAGAGAGCTACCTGGGCGCCCTCTTGGAGGGCCATCTGTGCTGTGGCATACCCGATGCCACGCGAGCCCCCTGTGATGATGACGACTTTGTCCTGGAGATGTGCCCGTTCCATCAGTCTTATCCTCAAACCTTGCTGGATTCTCTCCCGGAGGGTCTGAACCAGCGAGTGGAGTGTTGGTATACATTGGGAAAAGAGTCGCAATACTGTCCTGACCTTGTAAAAGGAATTATGAGAAAATCCCAATCACCATCTATTTCTAGCTCAGATCAATTGAGCCAGAGATAATGTCTCCTCTACGCCATGGATTCCCTCTCTGGTCAAAAGGCGCGTGAGGCACTCGCAGGCTATATCGAGCGAGTCACCTTCCACAACCCGGACAATGGCTTTAGCGTACTGCGGATCAAGGCGCGTAGCCATCGGGATCTGGTTACCGTCATTGGCTACGCCCCCACGGTCACACTGGGCGAGTTTATCCAGTTGACCGGGAGTTGGGTCAACGATCCCACCTACGGGCTGCAGTTCCAAGCCGCCTCGCTCCGGACACTTCCACCGACGACGCAGGAGGGTATCGAGAGGTACTTGAACTCCGGGATGATCAAGGGTATTGGGCCGATCTATGGGAAGAAGCTGGTTCAGGCCTTCGGGGAAGCAGTCTTCGAGGTGATCGAGGAGAGCCCGGAACGGCTTCGAGAGATCCCAGGGATCGGGCCCAAACGGACCGAGCGGATCAAAACCGGCTGGGCGGACCAGAAGGCCGTCCGAGAGATCATGCTCTTCCTCTACAGCCACGGGGTGAGTACCTCTCGGGCTACCCGGATCTTCAAGACCTATGGGGCCGAGGCCATCCAGCGGATCAGGGACAACCCCTACCGGCTTGCCCGGGATATTCGTGGGATCGGATTCAAGACCGCCGATGCCGTGGCCGGCCGACTCGGCATTCAAAAGACGGCCATGATTCGGGCGCGTGCGGGGATCCGTTATACCCTCGCGGTGGCCATGGATGAGGGCCACTGTGGCCTGCCGTTCGAGCAGCTGTTGAGCTCGGCTAAAGGGCTTCTCGAGATCCCACGGGCCACTGTCCAAGCGGGGCTTGACCAAGAGCTCGAAGCGGGCGAGGTGATCGCGGATACCCTGGCAGGATCCCAGGGGGTCTTCCTAGTGGGGCCCTATCGGGCCGAACAGCAGATCAGCAAGCGCTTGCGGGCCTTGGCCCAGGCTCCACTCCCGTGGCCAGTGCTCGATTGCCACAGGGCGATCCCCTGGATCGAGGCCCAGGCCGGGCAACGGTTGGCTGAGGTCCAGCGTCAGGCCGTTCGACGCGCCCTCGATTCCAAGGTAGTGGTGATTACTGGCGGGCCGGGGGTAGGCAAGACTACCGTGGTGAACTCGATCCTCAAGATCCTCACTGCTAAGGGGATGCGAATCGCCTTGGGTGCGCCCACGGGTCGGGCGGCCAAACGCTTGGGCGAAAGCACCGGATTGACCGCCAAGACCCTCCACCGGCTCCTTGAGATCGATCCTGTCAGCGGTGGGTTCCGGCGTGGTCCCAAGAACCCATTGGAGTGTGAGATATTGGTGATCGACGAGAGCTCGATGGTCGATGTCTTCCTCATGCGGGCAGTGCTCGAGGCGGTCCCCGACGGGGCTGCGCTCCTATTGGTCGGTGATGCGGACCAACTGCCCTCGGTGGGACCCGGGCAGATCCTCGCCGATATCATCGCCTCGACCACCACTTCGGTGGTCCACCTGACCGAAGTCTTCCGTCAGGTGAGTCGGAGCCGCATCGTTACCAATGCCCACCGAATCAATGGCGGCTATATGCCCGAGATCCCGAAAGGGGATCCCCAAGCCGACTTCCACTTCGTCGAGGTCAGGGAAAATGACACCCAAGATGGGATTCTCAAGATCCTTGAGATCGTCGGGCATCGGATCCCGCAGCGATTCGGCCTTGACCCCATCAAGGAGGTTCAGGTGCTTTGCCCGGTGAATCGGGGTAACCTTGGGGCATGGGCCCTGAACCAAGAGCTGCAAAACATCCTTAACCCCTCCCCGAACCCGCAGATCGAGCGGTTCGGCTGGCGCTACGGGGTCGGTGACAAGGTCATGCAAACCGAAAACGATCATGATAAGGAGGTCTATAATGGGGATCTCGGGATTGTCTCACAGATCGACCGCGAAGAGGCCGAGCTCTGCCTCCACTTCGATGGGCGAAAAGTCACCTACGAGTTTGACGAGCTGGATCGGGTGACTCTGGCCTACGCGAGCACCATCCATAAGTCCCAAGGCTCGGAATATCCCGCTGTCGTGCTTCCACTTTCCACTCAGCACTACCCCATGCTCGAGCGCAGATTGGTCTATACCGGGGTCACACGCGGCAAACAGCTCGTGGTGGTTGTCGGTCAACGCAAGGCGATGGCGCTCGCTGTTCGAGGAGTCCGGAGCCACCCGAGGTGGTCGAAGCTCAAGGAGTGGCTAACAACGTCGCCCCCTCGACTCGGAATCGAGGAAGAGGGAGGCTGAGATGGGAGTGAACCGCTCTGACTTGGATCTGGAAACAGCACTGCATCGGCATGTGGCGGTGTTGACCCAAGAGATTGGGGAGCGCTCCCTGTTTAGCTTCGACAAGCTCAACCAGGCACGGCATTACATTGGCCAGGTATTCGAAGGGGTAGGGCTCCGGGTGATCGAACAGCCCTACGACTATTACGGTCGGGATGTGGCCAATATCATTGCTGAGCCGTGGGTGGGTGCCCCTGCCTCAGGCTACTATCTGATCGGGGCCCACTATGACACTGTCCCGGGGAGTCCCGGGGCTGACGATAACGCGAGCGCAGTGGCGGTGCTGCTGGAGCTCGGTCGCCGGCTTGCCCTCTCCCTTACCCCCTCGGCCGTGTGTCTCGTGGCCTTCACCCTGGAGGAACCACCTGCCTTCATGACCCCTCTCCAGGGGAGCCGTGTCTTTGTCCGTGAGCAGGCGCATGGAGAAGGGCCCCTCCTTGGGGCGATCATCCTTGAGATGGTCGGTTTTACCAGCCTGGAGCAAGGCTACCCTTGGTTGATACGCTGGGCAGGCTATCCCGATCAGGGCAACTTCATCGGGGTGGTAGGGAATCAACGCTCACGTGGGTTTGGCTCAACACTGTTAAACGGCTTCCGCCAGAACCCCAAGCTCCCTGTCGAGTCCCTGTTCGTCCTGGGCAATGGTACCCTCTTGCCCGCCATCCGGCTGAGCGACCACGCTTCCTTCTGGGATCAGGGGTGGCCTGCGGTGATGGTCACGGATACGGCATTCTTCCGTAACCCCAACTACCACGCCCCATCGGATACCATCGAGACCCTCGACTTTGCCTTTATGGCGGAACTGGTCAATAGCCTCGAACTCGCCCTCTATGAACTCCTCACCACCCCGCATGAACACCTGGCGTAGCTGGTTCGTTCTTTGGGTCCTCCTCCTGTTCGTCTTGGGGCTGGTCGCTCCCCGTGCTGGAGCGGCCCCCTCGGTTGCAGAGATCGAGCACCAGATCCAACAGATCGAACAGGAGATTGGCCTTGCCCCCGAGCTCAAGGCGAAGCTTCTGGAGGCCTATACCCAGGCCAAGGCCTTCCAGAATCAGGCCGAACAGGCAAGGGAGAAGGCGGAGGAGTTTACCCGCTTGGAGAAGACCGCTAATGACCAGCTAGAACAGCTCCGCGATCAGCTCGCCGCCCTCCAGGGCGGGGTGGTAATCCAGAAGCTGGAGGATGCCCCGCTCCCCCAGATCGAGCAGGCCTTAAGAGAGGCGCAAGCCACGCTCCAAGCCGCCCGTGACCAGGCAACGACACTGGAACAGGAAGCCACCACCGCTATCGAAAGGCAGCGTGAGATCCCGAAACAGATCGCCGAGGCCCGTCAACGGCTCCAGGCCATCGAGGCCCAGCTGGGTCTGCTCCCAAGTGCGGTGGGGGACGAGCGTTTGGCCAAGGCCCTTCGGGTCCAGCTCAAGGCCGAGCGTGAAGCGCTGACTGCCCAGATCAAGGCCTATGAACAGGAGCTACGGAGCTATGCGACACGCCGCCGAACCCTAGCTTCCCGGCGTGATTTGGCTGCACAGCGGGTACAGAGGGCCGAGGAGCGGATTACTGCCTTAAAGCAGCTGTTGACCACGCGGCGCGAGCAAGAGCTTGGTGTTCAGCGTGCCCAGATCAAGACTCAACTCCGCGAAACCGCCAAGATCCACTCCTATCTGGTACAGCTGGTCCAAACCAACGACGAGCTACTCACCCGGCGTGAACAGCTAACCACTAAGCTCGAGCAAGCCGAGAGACAGGAAACAGAGATCGAAACAGAGCTGAAGGCCCTCTCGGAGCGCTTCAATCAGGTCAAGGAACGGGTCAATGCGGTCGGTCTCACAGGTGCAGTCGGCCAGCTCTTGCGCAAGCAGAGCGAGAAGCTGCCCAATCTCTTCAAGCTTCGAGGGAGGCGCGATGCGCTCCAGGAGGAGATCGGTCAGACCCGAATCGAGCTGATGGAGCTTGACGAGCAACGCACCCAATTGCGCGATCTCGATCCTCTTGTTGAGGAACGTCTGGCTGAGCTCGAGCCGCCCACGGAGAGCGAGGCCAAACGGGCTGAGCTCAAGCCTGCCATCCGCGAGCTGCTGGAGACACGCCGCCGCTATGTGCAAGCCCTGAACACAGATCTCAACCGCTACTTCAACCAGCTCATCAGGTTGGATGCCCGGCTCCAGAGCCTAATCAAAGAGGCCCAGGCGTTTAAGGACTATATCAGCGTAAATGTCCTGTGGATCCCGAGCGGCTCCTTCCTTGGCATCGAGGAGCTGCGCTCACTGGATGAGGCTGTGCAGTGGTTGGTGGCTTGGCAGAACTGGTCTGAATTCATTGCCAGCACCTGGGGCAAGCCCCAAAGCCGTCCGGCGATTATTGTCCTGTTTGTGATCGGGTTGGCCAGCCTATTCTACCTCCAGTGGCACTGTCGGCGCCAACTCCGGCTCTACACGGGACAGATCCGTCAGGTACCCAAAGGCTCCTTCCGGTTCAGCCTCTACGCCCTATTCATGACAGTGGGCTTAGCGCTTCCCGGGGGTATCCTTCTATGGGTCGGGGGGTGGTGGCTCACTGAGAGTGCGGAAGGGGCACAATTCGGCACAGCGCTTGGTGCCGGTCTTAAGCGAACCGCCTTCATTTGGTTCATACTGCGGTTCCTCGCCCAGCTCGTTCAGGAGGGAGGCCTCGCCGGGGTACACTTCCGCTGGCGCCCCGAGACCCTCTCCCTGCTCCGCTACCACACCGCCTGGATGCAGCTGGTGTTGCCACCTCTTGTTTTCCTTTCCTCGGTACTGACCGCGCAGTCCAATGAGGTGTGGCGGGAATCGCTCGGGCGGCTCGTCTTTATCGTGACAATGGTTGTCCTGGCCTTCGCGGGCCAACGCCTGATCGCATCAAAGCGGCATCTGTTCCGGGGGGTCATTCGCCGCCAACCGCACGGATGGCTCGCACGGCTGTACTGGCTCTGGATCAGCCTTGCAATCGGTATACCGGTTACACTGGCCATCGCGGCAGCGGTTGGCTACTTCTTCACTGCGGCCCACCTCCAGGATCGGTTCTTCTTCTCCGTCTGCCTGGTAGTAGGCCTGACCCTGGTCAACGAGGTGATCCGCCGTTGGCTGATCGAGGAGCAAAAAGGCCTGGCCCGAAAGCAGGTACGGGGGCACCGGGGGGACGAGGGGGAGACGGAGGAGGAAGGAGTGAGTCCGGCCGCCGAGATCGACGAGGGGTATGATCTCAGTGTGATCAACACACAAACCCGCAAGCTCTTGCATACCGCTATCGGCCTGGGGCTCTTCCTCGGCCTCTGGATAATATGGGCTACCGTACTGCCGGCCCTTAACCGGCTCGAGCAGATCCCGCTTTGGACGGATCCGAGCTACGAATCCCCGGTCACTCTCGCCAGCCTTGGCCTAACCGGCGTGATCGTGGTCTTGACGGTTGTCGCTACCAGGAATATCCCTGGGGTCCTTGAGATCGTAGCTCTCAAGAGGCTGCCACTGGCAGCGAGTACTCGCTATGCGATTACTACGGTCTCCCGCTACCTCATTACGACGGTGGGAGTGGTAGTCGCCTTCGGTATGCTCGGGGTCGGCTGGTCGAAGGTCCAGTGGCTGGTCGCTGCCATCTCCGTCGGGCTTGGCTTCGGCCTACAAGAGATCTTTGCCAACTTCGTCTCCGGCCTGATCCTGCTGTTCGAGCAGCCGATCCGTGTCGGGGATACGGTGACCGTCAACGGTGTCTCCGGGACTGTCAGCCGGATCCGCATCCGGGCAACGACCATCCTCGACTGGGACTACAAGGAGCTTGTCATCCCCAACAAGAGCTTCGTCACCGGTGATGTGATCAACTGGACCTTGAGTGATACGATCCTGCGCGTGACCATCCCTGTCGGGATCGCCTACGGTTCGGACACAGCCCAGGCCGAAAGGATCCTCTACCAGATTGCGCAAGAGCAGGAATACGTGCTTGACGACCCTGCCCCACAGGTCTTCTTCCTGAGCTTTGGGGAGCACTCGCTCGAATTCGAGCTTCGGGTCTACATCCCGGCGATCGAGCACCTGCTCGGGGTCAAGCACGCCCTCTGCTTCAATATCGACCAGGCCTTCCGCAAAGCGGGGATCGAGATCGCCTTGCCGCAACGGGACCTGCACATCCGTTCGATCGATCAGGCCCTGCCGATCGGACAGGCCTTCCCAGAGGGCCGCAAGGCCCTGGGGGCCTAGACCGGTTCAACTTGGTTGATCCCCTTGTCGAGCCCATCATCAAGGTTAAGGGTGTTAAATGGCCCAAGATGCTACCCCACTGCTCACGCTCCTGCAGCCCTACGTCGAGCACGATCCGGCGATTGCGGCCCATAACCTCGAGGCGATGACAGAGGAGGAGGCGACCGAGGTACTCGAGGGGCTCCCGCCCGGCTTGTCAGCCCGGATCTTCCCCTATCTGCAGGTCAGCTACGCAGCTGCCCTCCTGAGGGATGCCGAGCCTGCCCTCATACACAGCGTTGTACGGACCCTCGACCCGAAACGTGCCACGGCCCTCTTTATGCACCTCCAGCCGGAGGCCCGGGAGCGCTTCCTGCCACACCTCCCGGACCGGCTCAAGTGGGAGATCGGAGAGCAGCTGAGCTACCCTGAGGATAGTGTCGGGCGCATTATGGTCACTCGCTTTCCCTCCTTTAAACGGCACCTCAAGGTCCGCGATGTCCTCAGGAGGCTCCGCTCCCGCTCCAAGGAGGAGCTCCCTGATTCCTACATCTATATCCTCGGCGAGGAGGAGCGCCTCGTCGGGGTCATGAATATGCACGATCTGATCCGGGCCTCGCCAGAGGCCCCTTTGGGGTCGGTAATGCGGACGGAGGTCTTTGCACTCCACTACTTCACAGAACAGGAGGAGGCCGCTAGGGAGCTCGCCAAGCGCAGGTACTTTGCCGCCCCGGTCGTGGACAACGAACATCGCATGTTAGGGGTCATCAAAGCAGAGCAGCTCATTCCAGGCCTCCAGGAAGAGGCGACCGAGGACCTCCAGAAGATGGTCGGTGCGGGTCAGGATGAACGGGCCTTCTCCACCCTGGGCTTCTCCCTGCGCAAGCGGTTACCTTGGCTCCATGTCAATCTCTTGACTGCCTTCTTGGCCGCCGGGGTGGTTGCCCTGTTCGAAGACCTGATCGCCCGGATCACAGTCCTCGCTATCTTCCTGCCGGTGGTGGCAGGGCAAGGGGGTAATGCCGGGGCGCAGTCCCTCGCGATCGTGATGCGTGGCCTCGTGATGCGGGAGATCCCGCAACGCAAGCGGGGCTACCTGGTCTTCAAGGAGTCCCTGCTCGGGACCATCAATGGGGTCGTTACTGGCGCATTGACGGCACTCGTGGCGTGGCTGTGGTCTGGCAATGCCGTCCTCGGTCTGGTGGTGGGACTCGGTATGGTAGTGAACCTCTTCTTTGCGGGCCTCGCGGGGGCCGCGATCCCATTGGTCATGAAGGCCTTGCAACTCGACCCGGCGCAGTGCTCCAGCATCATCTTGACCACAGTCACCGACGTGATCGGTTTCTTCGCCTTCCTGGGATTCGCACTCCTCTTCCAAGCGTATCTCATATAGACTAGACGAGGTCAGGGGATGCAGGGATGCTCAAAATGGGATCGAGTAGACCAACATCAGGTCCTCTTCCCCAGGGTTTTCCTCATAGAGGCTGGCATTAGAGAGGTGAGCGATCTGCAAGCCAAGGCGTGCGGTATCCGTGAGCTGGTAGGCAAGGCTCAAGCCCGAGCGGAATTGGAGGGTGCTACCGAGATCCTTGTCCCCATTACCTCTCCGGTAGGCGCCCGGGGCCAAGAGTAGGCTGGCCACCCAATGCCGCCGGTAGCGAAGATCGAGGGTGAGGCCGGTGTAGCCGAAGACACTGCCATTCGCTGTCACCATCAGACCGACAGCGGGGGCGATAAAGCCTAGCCGCTTGCCGTAGTGGAACTCGGCGCGGGCTGCGGCGACGGGGTTTCCGTTATCGAAGTCGAAGGCCCCGAGCCCTAGCTCCCAGCGGCTCGGACCATCACCGAGTAGCTGCAACCCACCCAACTCGAAGACCACAGCTTGTCGGGTCTTCGCAGCCGTGGCGGGATCACTCCAGCCAATCAAGGCCACAATGCCGAGCAAGACCATAAGGTACAGCGCTGTTCTATTTACTCTGTCCCGGCTTGTTTGGATAGGGTTATCGGAACGAAGCGAGGAGAGGGTGGGACAACGAAACCCCTGCAGCGCGATCGCCCGAGTTACCCCGGGTTGCCTTGTGGCCTCGCCACTCCCACCCTGTGTCTTCCCAGAGAAGAGGGAGCTCAACCCAGGGAGATAATCAATGCAGCAAGGACAAGCAATAGTGTCAGCCCGGGAAAGCCGAACCAGCTCCAATCGAGCTGGTCCTCGCGGGCGGCGGGGACGATTGCAACAAATGACGTGGCCAAAGTAAACAACAAGATGATGACCACTCCTATAATGATAAACGTCTCCATCCGATCACTCCTTAACGCGTTATCGAACCTAATTCCTCATTATTTATATTATACCGAGCGACTCCGAGCGAGGCGATGCGGGCCCTCGAGGAGGTCCACTCTAGGATAAGCGCAGAGCTATGCTGGATGAGCAGCGGGGAACCCCGAGATCCGAGCCTCGGTCGCATGAGAGGGATCTCTCAAGCTCCCCGGACTCCGCTATTAGACAGGAGTTTAGCGCGGCACCACCAGGTTCGGCAATCCAGGCCAATTCAATCCTGCCGAGGAGCGCCTGTGGGAACTGAGGATCCCCGATTCTGCCCAACTTGATTTCGCTGCGATTCTAGGTATCCACTTCGACCTGCTACGGTGGTTTGGCTCCGAGACCAAGAGGGAGAAGATATAGTGAGCGCTCCCACACCCTATCGCAACCTCATCATCGTCCGACCGGCGGCGGAGGTGGTAACGAAGTCACGACGCACCCGGAAGGCCTTTCAGTCTACCTTACAGCAAAACGTCCATGATGCGCTGGCCCGGGCCGAAATACCGTACCGGTTGACGAAGGAGTTCAGCCGCCTGTTCGTCGAGACCGAGGCGACCAGCGAGGTCCTGGGGATATTGCCCTACATCTTTGGGGTCGGCTCGTTCTCGCCCGTTGAGGCGACCGCCGAAGCCGATCTAGACGCGATCGTTCAGGTTGGTGCAGAGGCCTTCGCCGAGCGGATTCGGGGGAAGCGATATGCCGTACGCGCCAAGCGTCTCGGGCAATACCC
>CAYUWI010000029.1:0-14299 GCA_964448275.1 uncultured Gammaproteobacteria bacterium
GGTAGCTCCGCTCGATGGCCTGCTGGAGGAAGCGCGCCAGCTCCTGGCGGGCCCCCTCGACGCGCATCCCGTGGAGATCCAGGATGGCCTCTACGGGGACATTGCCGGTCCGGAGCTGATGCCTCACGCGGTGTTGGATCCCCTCCCGGAACCAATAGGGTCGGTCCTCGAGTGCTTCCAAGGGAGGATCGGCATCGCCTTGGGCAAGGTCAAGGCGCGCTTGGCTCTCCTGTCTCCGCCGCTGGACCGCAACAGGCGGTGGCGGGGGGGGGCTTGCTGGGACCCGATTGGCGGTAAGCGGTTGGGCATCCCGAACCGCCTGGTAGAAGAGCGCCTGCTCTTCAGGATCGAGCTCACCCTCTGGGGTCCCTTTTCCCTCTAGACGTAGCCGCTTCTTGATAGCCATCGATCGGCCTCCATGGCCGCCATACACCCTGTCCCCGCGGCGGTCACTGCTTGCCGGTAGACCTTGTCCTGAACATCCCCTGAGGCAAAGACCCCTGGAATATTGGTGAAGACCGAGTTCGCCTCGGTCACTATGTACCCCTGGGCGTCCTTTTCCAACTGGGTCCCAAGCATCTCTGTATTCGGGAGATGTCCGATGGCAATGAAGATCCCAAAGACGTCGAGCTCTTGCGTCTTGTCGGTTTGATTGTTCCGTAACCGGGCCCCGGTCACTCCAGTCGAGTCGCCCAATACCTCTTCGAGCTCAGTATTCCAAAGTACCTCGACATTGTCGCGGGTGAATAACTGTTCTTGCATGATCTTTTCTGCCCGAAGCTGATCTCGCCGGTGGATCACAGTCACCTGACGGGCAATGTTGGCCAAGAACAGCGCCTCTTCGACCGCTGTGTCCCCCCCACCGACCACTAGGACATTCTGCCCCTTATAGAAGAAACCATCGCAAGTGGCACATGCGGAGACCCCTTTCCCCTTGAATTCCTCCTCCGAAGGGAGACCGAGGTATTTGGCCCTTGCACCGGAGGCGATAATGAGAGCATCACATGTATAGGTGGCCCGCTCCCCCTTGAGGGTGAGGGGGCGCTGTAGCAAGTCGGTCTCTGGGACATGGTCCCGGATGATCTGGGTACCGAACCGTTCAGCCTGACGCTTCATCTTGTCGATAAGCTCCGGCCCTTGGACACCATCGGGTTCACCCGGCCAGTTGTCTACATCGGTCGTGGTCATCAATTGGCCGCCCGGTTCACTGCCTTGGATGACCACGGGCTCGAGGTTGGCCCGTGCCGCGTAGATAGCAGCGGTGTAACCGGCTGGACCGGAGCCCAGGATGATCAGGCGATGGTGTATAGTCTTACTCATCTCGTAATCTCCGGCAGGATTTGGTCCAAGGTCTACCCTTGGTCCCCGACGGCAAGGGCGTTAGACTCCAACCAAGCGACTGGCACTATACAATGGGCCCCACAAGGCGTAAAGCGGGTCCAACTCATTGGGGAAATAGCAGTGGCTCAGGTGACCGAGATTGGGATACCCCTAGAGCGTAAGCCCGGCGAGAAGCGGGTTGCCCTTGTACCCGAGGCCTGTGCAGAACTCATTCGCGCCGGTCACCACGTCCGGATCGAGAGTGGAGCTGGGACTGCGAGCGGTTTCGGCGACTCGGCCTATGCCCGTGCCGGGGTAGAAATCATCCAAAAAACAGAGCAGCTTTATGCTGCTAGCCAACTTATCGTCAAGGTTAAAGAACCAACCGAGCAGGAGTACGCCTTCTTCCGTAACGGCCACACCCTGTTCAGTTTCCTCCATCTAGCGACCCTACCAGGCTTGGTTGACTTCCTAAAAGAGAGACAGATCACCGCCTTTGCATTCGAGACCTTAGACAATGGTCAGGGGGGACTGCCCATACTCACGCCGATGAGTGCGATTGCAGGACAGGTGGCGGTCCAGTATACAGCTACCCTGCTTCACAGCCCGGCCGGTGGGCGAGGTTGGCTCCTCGGAGGTGCACCAGGGACCGAGCGCGGTCGTGTCGTCGTCCTGGGTGCCGGGACGGTCGGGAGCTATGCGGCCAGACTTGCTAGCTCCCTGGGGGCCCGAGTAGATGTCTTCGACCTTGACCTCGACCGGGCCCAGCAATTAGCGCTCCATGGGCCGGGCCAGATTGCCGGTTTGTACCCCTATCGGGAGCAAGTGGCTACCAAGGTCCAGACGGCAGATGTCGTCGTTGGGGCGGTGCTAAGCCCAGGACGGCGAGCCTCAACCGTGGTGACTCGGGACTGGGTTGCGGCGATGCAACCGGGTGCCGTTATCGCCGATGTCGCGGTCGACCAGGGGGGGTGTATCGAGACCACCCAACCGACCGACTACAATCGGCCGACCTATATCGAGGAAGGGGTAGTCCACTTCGCTGTGACCAATATCCCGGCGGCGGTCCCCCGCACTGCAACCCTCGCCCTCTCCGCGCGGATTTTACCGTATCTCTCCCGTATGGCCCAACTGCCGTTCGAGCGTCTGGAGGCTGCCTTAGAAGAGGCATCAGACCTGAGAAGTGCCTTGAATGTCTATCGGGGCCAGATCTGTCACCCTGGGGTGGCCTCTGCCCTGCAAGTCCCGACTGAGCACGGGGAATAATACCCCCTTTAGGCTTCCCCAATCTGGGACCCTTCCCCACCTCCACTCCACTTACGGCCAGGGGCGGAAGTTTTGGCTTATGTCTGACTCCGAGGACCCAAGGTGGGAGACCAACCCCTCGTATGGTATGATCGGCATATGGAGTGGTGGGGAAGTGGGCTATGTGACGAGGATCGGTATATTCACTAGCGATCCTTCACGGATATCGCTTGGTTGATATGGCCTACCCTCGTGGGGTGCCTGCTTGCAGATAGATGCAACAGCCAGAGGGTCCCGACCTACTTGATGACCTTGTAGTGCGAGTCCCCTTCCTTGATCCTAAGAAGGGGAGCCCCGAGGTAGACCAACGGCTTGTGAGGGGCTAGCGAGCCTTCCTTATAAGTGTAGGGAATAAGTTAAGTGTAGGGATGCCCGTCTATTCCAGACGATAGACGGGCATACTCTTTTTCCTACCCCTCCCCAAATGCCCTTATACCCGCTATCCTGTGGCGCGCTACTCTTAAGAGCCTTTGAAGGCGATACTGATCGAGCGAGGGACTTGGTCGAGAGGAAGGCTTTAGTGTTTCGACTAATACGATTGGTGAGTTCGAACCATGCCGTTTATTCCACATAGTGACAAAGAGGTTCACGAGATGCTCGAGACCATCGGGGTCTCGAGCATCGAAGAGCTATTCGATGAGGTCCCTTCGGCGCTCCGGGGCCCCACGTTGCAAGGTGTGTCTGAGGGGTGGACGGAGATGGAGGTCACCCGGCTCATGAATGAACGGGCGGGCCAGGATGACCCGAAGCTGAGCTTTATCGGTGCGGGTGCTTACGAACACCATATCCCCGCGGCAGTCTGGCAGATCACGACCCGAGGGGAGTTCTACAGCGCCTATACCCCCTACCAGGCCGAGGCAAGTCAGGGTCTCCTCCAGCTCGTCTATGAATATCAGAGCATGATGACCGCCTTGACCGGGATGGAGCTCTCCAATGCCTCGCTATATGATGGGGCTTCAAGTCTAGCAGAAGGTGTACTGATGGCGGTTCGTGCCAACCGGAAGGCACGGTCCAAGCGGATCTTGGTTCCCCGTACTGTCCACCCCAATTATCGAAGAACGGTCCATACCATCGGCCATGCCCAAGGGATCGAGCTCATAGAGCTCCCCTACAATATCGAGGGGGGACATATCCGCTCTGACGCCCTCGAGCCGTATGAGGGTGAGGAGTTGGCAGCAGTGGTCATTCCACAGCCAAACTTCTTTGGGGTGTTGGAAGAGGTGGACCAGCTCACCGATTGGGCCCACGCCAACGGAGCAATGGTTATTGCGGTGGTCAATCCGACCTCTTTGGCCCTCTTGAGTCCACCTGGGGAGTGGGGTAAGGAGGGGGCCGATATTGTCTGTGGTGAGGGACAACCCCTCGGTGTCCCCCTTGCTTCCGGAGGGCCCTACTTCGGTTTCATGTGTTGTCGCCAGCCTTTACTCCATAAGATGCCCGGGCGGCTTGTGGGTCGTACCCGAGACCAGGAGGGTAAGGAGGGCTTTACCCTCACTCTGCAAGCCCGAGAGCAGCATATTCGCCGCTCCAAGGCGACCTCGAATATTTGCACCAATCAGGGCCTGCTGGTGACCGCTGCAACCATCTACATGGCACTACTCGGCCCCGGGGGCCTCGAAAGGGTGGCGTCTCACTGCCACTCCAATACCCGTAGCCTGTTCGAGGGGCTGACGGCGCTTGAGGGGGTCGAGCCCGTCTTCGACCGCCCCTATTTCCACGAGGCTGCCGTGCGCTTGAGCAAACCGATCGAGCCAGTGCTCGGAGGTCTTTTGGAAAGGGGTATCGTCGGCGGTTTCAACCTCAAGGAGGAGTACCCTGAATTAGGAGAGGCACTCTTGGTTTGTGCGACCGAAACCAAAACCGTAGCCGATCTGGAGCGCTACATCCGGGCCTTACACTCCGAATTGAGTGGGTGACGACAACTGATAAGGGGAGCACACCATGGCGACTATCACACTCAAAGGCACTGAGACCCATACCTATGGGGAGCTACCTCCGGTTGGGACCAAGGCCCCGACCTTCCAGCTTGTCGATGACTCGCTTAATGATCGTTCCCTTGAGGAGTTCAAGGGGAAGAAGAAGCTCTTGAATATCGTTCCGAGCCTGGACACCCCGGTCTGCGCGACCTCCACTCGGAAATTCAACGAGTATGCCAAGCAGCACGGCGATACGGTCATGTTGATTATCTCTGCAGACCTCCCCTTCGCCCAGCAGCGTTTCTGTAACAACGAGAACCTGGAGAATGTCATCCCCCTGTCGACCATGCGGTCCCGAACCTTCGGTCAGGATTATGGAGTCCGAATTGAGGATGGCCCCTTTGCAGGCCTATGCTCCCGCGCTGTTGTGGTGCTAGATGCAGAGGACAAGGTGGTCTACACCGAACACGTCCCAGAGATCGCCGAGGAACCCGATTACGAAGAGGCCTTGGCTGCCTTGAGCAAGGCCTCCTCCTAGGGCACTTACTTACCCCTTTACGGTCCTGTGCGTTCGATCTCCTGCGGTTGTAAGGGGCCTCTCTTAAGGCCTCTGCCAGTCGGAGGGAGTACCCAACCAAAAATACCAAAGGGGTGTGTGGTGCGGCCTCTGGATTATAGAAGTCAATGGAAAGGTAAGGACTGACTATGGTGATCTTCGAGCATTCCGAGCCGGGACGGCGGGCGTATGCACAAGCGCCGAAGGAGTGGATAGAACTTGACGATATCCCGGAACGTTTCCGGCGCCGCCAGCCTGCAGGCCTTCCCGAGGTCTCTGAATTGCAAGTAGTGCGTCACTACACGAGCCTCTCACAGACCAATGCCTCCATTGATTCTATGTTCTATCCCCTAGGCTCCTGCACGATGAAGTATAACCCACGGGCATGCAATGCCCTCGCCATGCACCCCAATTTCTTGAGCCGTCATCCCCTTGGCCCAGAATCGACAGGGCAGGGGTTTATGAGGTGTATGCACGAGTTGCAAGAGATCCTTCGGGAAGTGACGGGAATGGCTGGTGTCTCCCTCGCGCCGATGGCAGGGGCCCAAGGGGAGTTTACTGGGATTGCGATGATACGGGCCTACCACCAAGCCCAAGGTGAGGTTGAGCGCCGCGAGATCCTCGTACCCGACGCTGCCCACGGGACCAATCCCGCAACTGCCACCATGTGCGGCTATCGAGTTCGGGAGATACCGACCCGGGCGGACGGAGATGTCAACCTTGATGCGCTGAAGGAGGCTGTGGGGCCCCAAACCGCCGGGCTCATGCTGACCAACCCCTCAACCTTGGGGGTATTCGAAGGGGAGATCCAAGCGATCGCCGAGGTCGTCCACAATGCAGGGGGGCTGCTCTACTATGATGGCGCCAATCTGAACGCCATCCTTGGGAAGGTGCGCCCTGGGGATATGGGCTTCGACGTGATGCATATGAATCTGCACAAGACCTTCTCCACCCCCCATGGGGGTGGTGGTCCGGGGGCTGGACCTGTCGGGGCAAATGAGCGTCTCAAGCCCTTCTTGCCGATCCCTATGGTCGATTATGCGGACGACTGCTACTGCTGGGTGACCGAGGAAGAGTGCCCCCACAGCATTGGCCGGCTCTCCGCATTTATGGGGAACGCCGGGGTCCTTCTGCGGGCCTATATCTACACCATGATGTTGGGTCGTGAGGGAATGGGGCGGGTGGCCGAGTTTGCGACCTTGAACGCCAACTATATGCAGAAGCGCCTGCAGGAGGAGGGTTTTGAGGTGGCCTATCCCCAACGCCGGGCAACCCATGAGTTCAGCGTGACTCTAGCGCCTCAGGCCAAGTCCCTCAATATTCACGCGACCGACTTTGCCAAGCGGCTTCTGGACTACGGCTACCATGCCCCAACGGTCTACTTCCCGTTATTGATCCCGGAGTGCCTATTGATCGAACCTACCGAAACCGAACCCAAAGAGGAACTCGACGGCTTCGTAGAGGCCCTTGCCCAGATCTGGCGGGAGGCGGAGGAGGATCCGGAGTTCGTGAAGGGAGCCCCCTACACCACCCCAGTGCGTCGCCTCGATGAGGTGAGAGCCGCACGCAATCTGGACCTGCGATGGAGGCCAACAGAGAGCGAATAGGCGCAAATCTGTCCGACGAGCCCCGGGCAGTAAGGGCCGCTTTTATAGTGCGACGCCCCCGCCGTAACCGGTCGGTACGTGCAGCTCGATCATGGCGCACCTTGCTCACCCGACTCCGTTGGGCCGTTACGGTGGCGGTCGCCCTGTCAGCGGGTTTCCTGCTCCTGGCACTCCTCTCTTACAGCCCGAACGACCCTGGTTGGTCGCTCGCTGCTGATGCGCCGGTGACCAACGTGACAGGGCCCTTCGGGGCCTACATCGGGGATTTCGTGCTCCACCTGTTTGGAGGCGCTTCCTACCTGGTAGTGATCGGTGGTGCCCTCCAGGTACTGCACCAGCTGTATAGCCGACCGAGGCCTATGCAGATCCTGGTGCGTTGGGCCGGGTTGCTTGTCTTCGTGCTTGCCGCCTGCGGGTCGCTTGATCGATTCTGGACCGATTACCCCGCTTGGTATCCAGTTGCTGGTGGGGGGATCTTGGGAGATGTTCTGTGCCGTCTTCTCGAGCTTTACGTACACGGCTTAGGGGTGACACTGGCCCTTGAGGGTCTTTTGGCTAGTGGTCTCGCTGGGACGCTGGGTTCGAGCTGCCTCCAAGGGCTTGAGGCCTTAGGCCATTGGGTTACCTCCACCCCTCAAGAGGCCCCAGACGACTTTGAGGCCGAGGAGGATCGGGCCGGGCAGCTCTCCGTTCAGGGGGAGCATTCAATGCCTGCGCATCACTCGACTGTGTCGCGGCACTCCTTGGAGCAGTAGCGATTCCCAGAGGCGTCAAAGACCGTTTGGTCTTCTGGTGTAAATACCCCACAGTGTTTACACGGTAGGATCGATGTACCCTGAACCGGCTCATGGTCCTGAGTCAGGTCCCCTGTATTGAGGAACTGTAACACAACCCACCGGATCAGCCGGTAGAGCACGGATAGGGTCACAACGAGGACCAGAACACGGAGCATGGGTACTTCCTACTGGGGCCAAGGCCCTTAAATCATCGGAAGGGTGGGTTCTCCCCATCAGATAGTGGGATGGACCTACCACTTAGAAGTCGGGGGCATACGAGAGTTCAAATACGCTCTTTCAAGGCCCTGAGGAAGGCACGAATGCGGTGGGCATTGGTCCCGAGATCGCTTTGGCCTACACGTGAGGCTGAACGGACATCGACGCGGGTGGCCTCGCCCTGCGGCCGGATTCGCACCACCACGTCATCCTTAAAGCCAAACCAGAATGTAGTATCTGTGGCTTCAACCCGTCCGGTCTCCGGTTCAGCCGCCACCACCTTCCACCCCATTGCACGGGCAACTGCCAAGGCCTGCTCAAAGACCCGCCCGGTTGGTTCTGAGAAGCTTGCCGGTCCCAGCTCGGGATAGCCCGCTCGCTGTTGGGCCGCTACCTTGGCTCCTCCGTATGCCGCTGCATTTGGGGCCTCCTTGCGTAGAGAGACAACGGCTTTGAAAGTAGGGGGA
The DNA here is from genome assembly GCA_964448275.1 of uncultured Gammaproteobacteria bacterium. Classification (GTDB taxonomy): domain Bacteria; phylum Pseudomonadota; class Gammaproteobacteria; order Thiohalorhabdales; family CAYUWI01; genus CAYUWI01. Next base: position 8,164 of record CAYUWI010000029.1, read on the forward strand.
TTTTGGGTATCGGTGGTGATATCATGGATTGAGGGGCCTTTCTGGGCAGCAAGATACCACTGCACCGGAGGAAAGATTACCACAATCCCGAGCACGAGCCCGACTAGGGCCCAAATTAATCCCCTCCGGGGGGTACCTGGGCGGGTTACAAAGACCCCCCACAGCGAGGCGAGACTCCCAACGAGAGCGACACCCACCCCACCCGCCAAGATCATAAACCCGGTAGTAAAGTGCCACCAGCCGAAACGATGCCCGCTTCCGGAAAGGACCGCCACTAGAACGCTCAGCAGGGTGAGTGCGAGCCCCCCCAGGGCGACCTGGGAGTAGGGGAGCCTTGCCCTGTCTAGGCGTGTCGATGGATATTCTGTCATATTATCAGTGTTCGATTGCGCTCGAGACCCACATACAGACTCTAGACTTGGCGATCGATGCTTGAGAAGCGAAGCGTGCACAAGCGAGATGAGGACTATGATATGTTCAAGAACTGCCTAATGTCGAAGGGAGGGCTCCTACTTGGTGCCTTTTTGCTCGGGTCATTGCCCTTCAGCGGTGCCCTTGCAAGGGAGGAGCAAGAGGGTGCTAGCAACAAGCAGATCCGGATTGCAGCCCAGCATGCCCGCTATGCAGCCCAGGCCGACGGGGCGAGTGGAGTCCATCGACATCTGCAACATACCATCAACTGTCTGGTTGGTAAGAGTGGGGAGGGGTTCGATGTCTCCGCTGGCAATCCGTGCCACGGGAAGGGCAACGGCGCTCTCCAGGACTTCCAGGGGGATTCCGCTACCCTGAGGCTCCTGCAGCAGGCCCATGATCTTGCAAGCACGGGAGTGGAGGTCGAATCACATGCCACCTCCCACTGGGTAGCCCAAGCAGTAGCTGCACTCCTGATGGAGGCGGAAGAGGTCAGCTCGGGAGAGAAACAGCGCTGAGCTCAAGCGGATCGAAGGGAGATTAATCCCTTGGTGGCCGAGACACGGCTATCAAAGAGCAAGAGCCGTGACGTTCGGCCGCTGCGGCAGCTCGCTCCCTTCCTCCGGCCCTATTTCGGGGTCGTGGTCCTTGCCTTAGTTGCGCTCACGGTAGCCGCTGGTGCGACCCTTACCTTGCCGGTGACAGTCCGGTTGATGATCGACCAGGGCTTCTTTGCAGATGAAGTCCAGTCGGTCGACCTCTATTTCCTCGCGATCCTGGCCGTCGTCGGGGTGCTCGCCCTGGCCACGGCAGCGCGCTACTATTTCGTCACCTGGTTGGGTGAGCGGGTAGTCGCCGATGTGCGTACTGCTGTCTACTCCCATGTGCTCAATATGGACCCAGCCTTCTTTGAGTTTACCCAAACAGGGGAGGTCCTCTCCCGCCTGACTACGGATACCACCCTGGTCCAGTCTGTGGTGGGTTCAGGGGCCTCCCTCGCACTACGTAACCTCTTTGTCCTTGCGGGGGGACTGGTTATGTTGGCCGTGACGAGCCCTCCCCTTATGGGGCTCATCCTCGCCCTCCTACCCCCTGTGCTGCTGCCGATTCTGGTGTTCGGGCGGCGGGTGCGACGCCTCTCTCAGGTGAACCAGGAGCGGGTGGCCGATACCAGCGCTTTAGCGGATGAGACCTTAAACGCGATTACGACGGTCCAAGCGTTTACTCGGGAGGGGCATGAACGCAACCGGTTCTCTGAAGCGGTCGAGCGTGCATTCAACGCCGCGGTGCGTCGAGTAGGGGCCCGGGCAGCACTCACCGCTGCGGTGATTGGACTCGCCTGCGGGGCGGTGGTGCTTGTCCTATGGGTGGGGGCTCGGGCCGTGCTTGCAGGTTGGATGTCGGCTGGAGAACTGGGCCAATTCGTCTTGTATGCGGTGATGGTGGCCTCCGCCACTGGGGTCCTCAGTGAGGTATGGGGTGAACTGCAACGGGCTACGGGGGCCACTGAACGGCTTATGGAACTGCTCGCAGCCCAGCCTGGGATCACCTCACCGACCCAGCCAGTTCCCCTCCCCGAGAGCGGGGCGGGTAGGGTCTCCTTCGAAGGGGTAACATTCCATTATCCGGCTTATCCTGGGGTCTCAGCGCTCCAGGATCTCTCGCTGACTGTTGAACCCGGCAAGACGGTTGCCTTGGTCGGCCCCTCGGGGGCAGGGAAGAGCACAGTATTCCAGCTCTTGTTGCGTTTCTATGAGCCCCAGCTCGGCTCGATTACCTTGGATGGGGTGAACCTAGCCCATATCCACCTGGACGAGCTACGTCGGTGGATTGGCATTGTCCCCCAAGATCCGGTGATCTTTGCCGCCAATGCCTTGGAGAATATCCGTTACGGCGCGCCCGAGGCGACTGAGGCGCAAGTGCGGGCTGCTGCGCAGGCAGCAGCGGCCGATGAATTTATCCTGCGTCAGCCCCAAGGTTACTCCACCTTCCTGGGAGAACGTGGGGTCCGATTATCTGGAGGCCAGCGCCAACGGATTGCGATTGCTCGGGCGATCCTAAAAGACCCGGTCGTCATGCTGTTGGACGAGGCATTGAGCTCACTCGATGCCGAGAACGAGCGCCTGGTTCAGGAGGCCCTCGAGCGGGTGACCGCGGACCGGACTACCTTGATCATTGCCCACCGTCTTGCCACTATTCAGCGGGCAGATCGGATCGTGGTGATGGATGAAGGTCGGATCGTGGCGATCGGTACCCACGCCGAGCTGGTCCGACAGGGCGGCCTCTATGCCCGGCTTGCGGAGCTCCAGTTCGGGACCAAGGAACTCGCCGAGGCAGGCTAAGGAGGGGGCGAGCGGATGCAGGTGACTCGGTGGCGACTTCATTCCCTGCTTATGACACCCCTCTATAGGGTTTTTGGGGTGGTTTGCCTGCTCGCGTCGACTTGGCCTGTTCAGCCCTGGGCCCGGACCAATGCAGGAGAGGTAGTCTATAAATCGACTTCTTCGGCCACTCCTTAGGTAATGCCACACCGTGGGCGGTCATGATCTCCTTCGGAGACCAGGAAAACAGCGGTGGCAGCCTCTTTGTCCCTGATGCCCCGTATTTTATCAGTCTGTTTTTGAGCCAGAATGCACGGGAGGGGAAGGCCTATACAGCCAACTACTATCACAAGGGTGGGCGGTACTTCTGTCAACCCTGCAACACCCCGGCCGGCAAACTGGTCACGACCGAGTTCAATCTGGAGCATGCCTTCAAATCCCAATTCGGTAAATCGCAAGTTCCGCCGATCAGTGATTTTGGTTTTCAGATGAACACAGAGGATACCCAGGGCGGTGCCCGGGCCTTCCTGAAGAAAGTGGAGTTTCTCTCCGACTAGTCGGGGTGCTTTCCGAACCGGGCTCCGAACAACCCACGTAGGGTGCTGGAACTGGTCCTGAATCGAAGGCTTAGTATGGGAGGCCCTATGAGCTCTGACACGATATTTGCCGATGTACCCCGTTTTCTGTACGGTACGGCCTGGAAGGAGGATGATACCCAGCACTGTGTGGAGGAGGCGCTAGCGGCTGGCTTCCGCGGGATTGATACCGCCAACCAGCGCCTGCATTACAATGAGGCCGGGGTGGGCGAGGCGCTCCGGACTGCCTACGCGGAAGGGGTAGCAGCGCGAGATGGCCTTTTCCTACAAACGAAATTTACCCCACTGGCCGCACAGGACCACCGACTCCCCTACGACAAGGCCGCCCGGCCTTCGGTCCAAGTCCGTCAGTCGTTCGAGAGCTCGTTGCAGCATTTGCACACCGATAGATTGGATTCCCTGGTCTTGCATGGACCGTGGAATCCTGTCGGGATCAGCGAGGAGGACTGGGAGGTGTGGCGTGCCTTTGAGGAGTTGTACCGTCAGGGTAGGGTGCGTCATCTCGGGGTGAGCAACGTCAACCTGGATCAGTTGAACGCGTTCTATGAAGGGGCCCATATCAAGCCGAGCTTCGTGCAGAATCGATGCTTCGCGTGGACCATGTGGGACAAGGGGGTGCGCGACTACTGCCACAGGCAGGGAATAGGCTATCAGGGCTTTTCCTTGCTAGCCGCGAGGGGTAGGCTCGGTCGAGATCAACGTTTTGTCGAGATCACCGAACGCCATAGCAAGACGCCAGCGCAGATCATCTTCCGTTTCGCCTTGGAGGTGGGGATGATCCCGCTGACTGGCACCACCGACCGCGAGCATATGGAGCAGGACCTGCAGGTCTTTAACTTTGAGCTGCCGGTCGAGGATGTCCAGGTCATCGAAAGGCTGCTGGTCGAGTGAGAGGCTACTGCCCAATTCTCTGGCAGGGTGCACCTCGGCCACCTGCCCATCGTGAGGGCGCGGTGAGTAGAGGGTTTGACCTGGCTGGGTTGGCGGTGAGGCGACGTATGGGTGATCCTGGCAGCGAATGGCCCACTCATGCAGCTAGTGCTTCAATAGCCTTTGGGGCAGGCCAAGCGAGCACAAGGGTGGTTGCATCGAGCCCACCACTGTAATGGGCCCTCTTTTTGCGTTGATGCTGTATCTGTTGATGGGTCAAGATGGTGCGATCTGGTTGAGGGGAGAGAGGAAAGAGTGATGGACAAAGCGAAGGCGGCGTTGCTGCTCTATGGTGGGATAGCCTATCTAGCGTTCCTTGGAACCTTTCTCTATGCGATCGGCTTCCTCGGCGACTTCATTGTCCCCAAATCCATCGACTCGAGGCCCACAGCACCGCTCCCTCAAGCACTCGCGATCGACCTTGGGTTGCTCGGTCTCTTCGCCCTCCAGCACAGCGGGATGGCACGTCAGGGATTCAAGCGTTGGTGGAGACAGTATATCCCCCCACCAATTGAGCGGAGTACCTACGTTCTTCTCAGCAGCCTGGTGCTGATACTTATCTATTGGCAGTGGCAATCCATCCCCGTGGTGGTCTGGGAGGTGACCCAACCCGCTGGGGCCCTGGTGCTCTGGGCCCTTTTCTGGCTCGGTTGGGGTATAGTCCTGCTATCCAGCTTCATGATCGACCACTTGGACCTCTTTGGTCTGCGCCAGATCACCCTGTTTAGCCGGGGCGAATCGTATACCCCGCCTGCCTTTATGGTCTCGGCATTCTATCGGTATGTCCGTCATCCCTTGCTGTTGGGCTTTGTCATTGCGTTTTGGGCCACTCCTCGGATGACCCTAGGACATCTGTTCTTCGCCCTTGGCTCGACAGCCTACATCCTTGTTGCCATCCAGCTAGAAGAGCGGGACCTCATACAATTCCATGGGAAAGAATATAGGGACTACCGCCAGCGGGTCCCGATGCTTTTTCCCTTTCCCTTCTTGAAGAGATAAGGAGAGAGTGTGATACCTTCGCCTTGGTGACTAGGTGAGGTGAGCCTGCCGGGGGTGGTGCCCACACAGCGAGAGTGGGCCTGCCTTGTGAGGTCTGATGGTGGGCCAAAATCTGGCCCAATCTATGCTAAATAGAGAACACTACTCCTCTATGCCTGCAGTCTGACTGCAGAAGAGATCGGTCCCTCCCCTGGGTCCGGTCCCTTCCGTGCTTCCGGCTGTCACCTTGCACACTGTGCCTCGCCTTATCCAGGCTGTTGGCCCTGTCTCACAAAGTGGAATTGTCCCTCCCCGTAAGGGATCTTACTGGCCTGGACTTGCTGGTTATCGAAGGCCTCTTCTGAGTCGCACTCGGCTAGATCGAGAGCGCCGGCCTCATAGGCCTCGATCAAGCGTTCGGTAAACTCTCCCCACCCCATAGGCCAGTCGCGTTCCTTCCAGAGCCGGACAATAAAGACCTTATCTTCGGCGTCAGGACTCAGGCGATTGGCCATACGCCGAATATCGCCGGCAAAGACCTCTGTTGCGGACATCTCACCTCCTCCGCGTAAGCTCGTGGTACTGTGACTTGTGCTTGATCATGTCCCGCAACCCACGCGCGGGACCACCTCCTCCGGGGTTGGTGGCTGGGCATAGGCTTCGAGACCCGGGTACTCCTCATAGGGGGCGGCGAGCACATTCAGCAACTCGTCGAGGGGTGTGAGATCCTGCTCGTGGGTCGCGGCATCGATGGCATATTGGGCCCAGTGATTACGTAACACAAATGCCGGATTGACCGCCCGCATAGCGACGGATCGTGCGGTATCGTCCCGGCCCTCTGCGGCTAGGCGCTCCCGCCAGCGGCGTACCCATACATCGAATGCACTCGGGTCAACGAAC
>CAYUWI010000030.1:0-13884 GCA_964448275.1 uncultured Gammaproteobacteria bacterium
CTTCGTGTGCGGGGCCAACCAGCCCGATCGGCACTTCACCGGCGTCAATTGGGGTCGGGATCTCGCCGAACCCGAAGTGGCTGACCTACGTAAGGCCGAGCGCGGAGATCACTGTCCGCGGTGTGAGGCACCATTGGATAGTGCTCGAGGCATCGAGGTCGGCCACGTATTCCAGCTCGGAACCAAGTACTCCAAGGCCCTTGGGGCGACCTTCCTCGACCCCCAGGGTCGCGAACAGCCACTGGAGATGGGCTGCTACGGCATCGGGATCTCCCGGCTAGTGGCTGCAGCCATTGAACAAAATCACGATCCACAAGGGATCTGTTGGCCCTCCGCGATTAGCCCGTTCGATATTATCCTTATTCCCATCAATAAGCGCCATTCACCTCGACTCACAGAGACCGTGGAATACCTCTACCAGGAGCTCCAGTCTACAGGCTACCGGGTCCTGTATGATGACCGTAATGAACGCCCGGGTGTCCAGTTCAATGACGCCGATCTGATCGGGATCCCCCACCGTTTGGTGGTTGGAGAGAGAGGGTTTGAACGGGGAGTCTGCGAGTACAAGGCTCGCACAGCCTCACAGACCGAGGAGGTCCCGATCGACCAGATCGTCTCCTTCCTTGGGGAAAAGGGCCACCCCCCCTACCGCACCGAGAACCCTTGAAAGCTCTCTTCGGGGAGGTCGAAGCAGTCGACACGATCGACCCGGGCATCTGGAGGACCCCCAGCACGGAACCATCCCTCGAGCTGCTGCAACACTTCGGGCTCCCCTTGAGCCACGGCCTCGACAGTCCCATCGGGGCAATTACGTATCCAGCCGTGTACCCCCAGGGAGTAAGCCTTGCGTCGAGTGGCGTCGCGAAAGAATACCCCTTGTACCCGACCGTGGATGATATACTTCCGTTGCATCACCACTCCTCCTCTAAGATCGCTCCCAAGCCGTGCAGTCCTTCCTTGAAGTGAAATCGAACCCCTTCTGCATGGGCCACCTTGACAGGCCAAAGGGGGTGGGTAAGGGTGTATCCTTAAGGCACTCAAGACGGACGTAGTCTGACACAAGGAGTCGCGCGTGATCGAGAAGAATTCCCCACTGGAAACTGCTGAATTCGCACCTCCAGAGGATCCGATCGCTCGCCGGATCGGTGAGATCGCCGATATCCTCTTCCGGGACAGCGCAAAGGAGTTCAATCTCCGGGTCGGAGAGCGTGAGGTTCGCTTTACCCACAGGCCGCGCTTTGAGGTAGTCCTCGACTCGCCACGGACCTTACGCCAGCTCCTGCTCCGGCCGAATGAGTACGCTATCGGGGAGGCCTTTATCGACGGCCGCTTTGATATTCAGGGAGATCTATTCGCTGGTCTCAAGGCCAAAAACACCCTGATTAAACGGGCCGAGACCCTCCAGCTCCAAGACAAACTACGCATCCTGATCCACCTCTTGCGGATTTGACCATGTTTCGTCATACACGTGCCAAGGATCGACGCTCGATTGCCTACCACTACGACCTAAGCAACGATTTCTACACCCTCTTCCTCGATCCCCAAATGGCGTATACATGCGCCTACTACCCGGATGCGGAAGCCAATCTGGAACAGGCCCAAACGGCCAAATTCGACCACATTGCTCGCAAGCTCCGGCTTCAGCCAGGGCATACCCTACTCGATGTCGGTTGTGGTTGGGGCTCCTTCGTCGTCCACGCTTGTAAGAACTACGGCGTAACCGCGCACGGGATCACCCTGAGCCAAAAACAGGTAGAGTACGGCCAGGAGTGGATCCGCCAAGAGGGCTTGGAAGGACAGGCTACGATCGAATATCGCGATTACCGCGAGCTTGTAGGCGAGGCTACCTACGACCGGATCAGTGCCATTGGCATCATCGAGCACGTGGGCCACCGCAATCTCGCCGAATACTTCAGCCTCATCCATACCCTGCTAAAGGACGAAGGTCTCTTCTTGAACCACGGTATTGGGCGGTGCCGGGAGTGGCGCCCCAATCCTGGGAGCGACTGGATCTCCGATTACGTCTTCCCAGAAGGGGAGCCCCCAACCTTGTCCACGGTTGTGGCCCAGCTAGAGGACAATGACTTCGAGGTCCAGGATGTGGAGAACCTACGAGCCCACTACGCCAAGACTTGTGCGGCATGGGTCTATAACCTCCAGCGTAATCGGGATCAGTGCCTTCAGCACATCGATGAGCGCAGTTTCCGGATCTGGATCCTCTATCTTGCGATGAGCTCAATCTACTTCGAAGAGGGGAAGATCTTCCTCTACCAGGTCCTCAGCACAAAGCGAATGCCGAGCTTCGCACCAGTCCCCCTTACACGCGAGGATATCTACGCCTAAGCCCGCTAAGGAGACTCGCTGTGAGTACCTGTGGCGATGGGGAGCACCTAACCCCGACCACACAAGGCAGGAACCATCACCGGCGATTCCGATTCGGGATAGCGCTTCTCTACTCAGCAACGCTTGGAGCGATCCCTGCTACAGGCTATGCCCTAGGTCTTGGCCCGTTGACAGTGACCAGTCACCTCGGTGAGCCCCTGCGGGCCTCTGCACCGATCTTGGTCGAGGGTAGAGACTCACTGAAAGCGATGCGCGTAGCCGTAGCCTCTCAAGCCGACTATCAAATGGTCGGCCAAACCCGAGCCGAACTCATCGACCAACTCCAGGTCCGGCTTGTGGAGGGACCGCCACCGAAGCTCCAACTGACCAGCTCAAAACCCATAAAGAACGCACTGTTTGAGGCCCTGATTCGGCTGGAGAATAAGGGCAATGAGCTCCTTAAACAGTACACAGTGGCCGTGGAGCCACTGCAGGGGGGGACCTCGACAGCGGCCGATTCCCGGGCTGCAGGACCCTCGAACGCATCCACAACCAGTGAATCCTCGCGCCATTCTCCCTCCCCCCCATCTCGGAAGAGTGCTGTCGTCCGGCCGAAGGTGCAGGTCACCGAGAATTGGGCCAAGCGCAACCGCTACGGTCCAATACAATCGGGTGATACCCTGATGACCATCGCACGGCGGGTACGACGGGACGATACGGTACCGCTCGCAGTCGCTGTGACCGCTCTAGCAGAAAAGAACCCTCAAGCCCTCCGTAATGGGAATATGAATCGCCTCAAGCGAGGCGCCATCCTTGAGATACCCCAGGATTCAGAGCTTGACCAGTACTCCCTAGAAGAGGCTCGAAGGACGATCATCAAACATCGCCAGCGCTGGCTCCAGCAAGGGACCCCCAGACCCACCACCCGACCCGGGCATGCACGCTATCCACTGCACCCCGCAGCCGCCCATCAGAGCCAACAATCGGGAGGCGCTCCTCCCCTTACAAAGACACAGGGTGGAGATCCCAATCCAGGTCCTGATCCCGGGAAGATCAGGTTCCCTGCAGGGGCCCCCGAGGAGCGAATCCAGGTCCAGGCCGCCTCGGCCCGAGGCCCCTCTAAATCGACAGGGTCAGCAACAAGGGCTGACCCACCCACCAAGGACTCCGAGGGGAGTTCAGCGAGGCTGACCAAGGTAGTGCACCGGTTACAGGAGTTAAGCGCAGGACGCTCCAAACTACATACCCTAGTGACCGACCTCAAAGAGCAGGTAAGTCGTCTCGATCAGCGAATAGCCCGCAATGAGCGACTCCACTCCGAGCGGGAAACGACCTTGGCCCGCCTGGTTGAACGGATCCCCTCCTCCCTTGGGTCACGGGACCAAGCCAATTGGATGCTGTGGGCGTTGGCTGCTGTCAATCTCTTCATACTTGGGACCATCGCTGCCCTCTGGTGGCGGCTGCAACAGTTCGGAGAGGGGGAAGTCAGCCCCTCTGAGCTGGAAACGGGAGAGGGAGATCCAACCGCCGAGTCGTCCGTGAGTGCACCTCGGACGAGTCAGGACCTCGTCGCGACGACGCGTTTCCTGTCGCAGGGGGGTGCATTGCAACCCCTGGCTAGCAACTCGAGGCTGGCCACTGGAGATCAAATGGCGGGGGGTTCTGAAGAGGGGCTAGGCGCGACCCCTACTCAAGAAGCGCCCCTTCAAGGTACGCTGGCGGAGACGGAAGGAGGCCAAGAATTTGAGCTCGAGCTCCTTAGGCCAGCGGATCCACCGAGCGAGCCCGAGGATTCCACTTCCTCGAAACCCCCCTGGGAAGAGCTCGAGTGGGAGTCAACCCTTGGGAGCGAGGTGGAACCCCAGGAGGTCGAACCCACAAGGGACCAAGCAGCAGAGTGGCACGGTGAGAATGGGGCCTTGAGCATCGACTCCCCCCTTGACGAGGCAGGGCAGGAGGAGATTTCGGAGGTTTCGTCGCCTCACGAGGGGGCGCGCTCGACCGAACCGGAAGATCCTGAGCAGTCCCCTGCAAGTGGCGAGGCGGGCATCAAACTCGATATCGCCCGAGCCTATATCGAGGTCGGGGAGCTTGATACTGCCCGCAGCCTCCTTCAAGAGGTGCTCGCCGAGGGTGATACTCCCTCGCAACAACAAGCCCATAGCCTGTTGGCCTCGATCGACTGAGCCTGTCTAACTAGCTGACGTTCCACCGATCCCATGGACCAGGCGACCTATGCCATCACTGAGGTCCTGGACGGATTGGGTCATATGCCACCGCCGTCATCGGCAAAGGTTATAGGATCAGCATGGCAGCACCGGCTCGACTGGAGGTGTACATATGGCCATTCCGGGCTTCCACGCCCAGCGATTTCCACTCGCTTCTGTTTGCGGGGTGGCTGTGAGCCGAATCGCCTTGGTGGTAGAGTATGAGGGGTTCGAATTCCATGGCTGGCAATCTCAGAAGGATGCCTCTGGAGTACAGGATACCCTGGAGGCAGCCCTCGCTCGGGTCGCTAATGGGCCTGTCTCGACGGTCGCGGCTGGGCGAACAGATGCTGGGGTCCACGGACTAGGCCAAGTAGTCCACTTTGATCCCCCGACCGATAGGCCCCTTAGGGCATGGGTTGAGGGGGTCAACGCGCTTCTTCCACCCACCGTTGTAGTCCTTAAGGCTATCCCGGTACCGGGTGACTTCCATGCCCGTCGAGATGCTGTAGCACGGACCTATCTCTACCGCTTGCTTTCACGGCCTACCCGCCTTGCCTTGGGATACCGCCACCTGGGTTGGTCTCGAGAACCACTGAATGCTGAAGCGATGCATGCAGCCGCTCAATCCCTACTTGGGCAGCACGATTTTTCCGCCTTCCGGGCGGCGGGGTGCCGAGCCCGCCATCCGGTCCGTGAGTTGCAGGCGATCGAGATCCGGCGATATGGGGAAGAGATCAAATTTATTATCCGTGCCAACGCATTCCTTTATAATATGGTACGCATTATCGTAGCCAGCCTTCTGGAAGTAGGACGTGGGACACGCCAGCAAGGCTGGATTGCGGAGGTCTTAGAGAGTCGGACACGCCCGGCAGTTGGGTCAGCCTCGCCCCAAGGGCTCTATTTGGCCGCGGTTCACTATCCTCCAGGGCGCGGGGCACCCGAACCACCGTCGAGCTACCAATGGGAGGCGCCGGTCGCTCCGGCGAAGTAAACCCTGTCAAACCCGAACGCCTCAAACCGTGTGCGGGTCAAGATCTGCGGGGTCTGCTCCGTAGAGGATGCCGTATTGGCGGCTGAAGCGGGGGCCGATGCGATTGGCCTCGTCTTCCACTCCCCAAGTCCACGTGCTGTCTCCCCGGCGCAGGCCGCTGCAATATGGGCTGCATTGCCCCCCTTTGTCAGCGCTGTGGGGGTCTTCGTCGATGCCACAGCCGAAGAGATCGAAGCGATATTAGCGACCTGTCCCCTCGAACTCCTCCAATTCCACGGCGAGGAATCTTCAGGCTTCTGCCAACAGTTCCAGCGGCGCTTCATCAAATCCGTTGCAATGGGACCGGAAGTGGATATTGCAGCACTGAACAAGCAATATGCCCCAGGGCGGCTACTGCTCGATACGCGTGTCCCAGGACAAGCGGGGGGGACCGGGGTCGCCTTCAACTGGCACACAATCCCGCCCGAGTTCGGGTCCTCTGTCCTACTCGCCGGTGGCTTGACCGCGGAGAACATCGGTGAAGCAGTACGCCGAGTGCAACCCTACGCAGTGGATGTCAGCAGTGGGGTTGAGGAACGAGCTGGGGTCAAATCCCCCGAACGGGTCCAGGCATTTATCCAAGGGGTCCAGGATGCAATCAAGATACCAGCAGCCCGATCATAGGGGCCACTATGGGGACTACGGGGGACGGTTCGTCTCCGAAACCTTGATGGCCCCCATCCTGGAATTGAGCGAGGCCTACACGGCGATCCGGGAGGACCCCGAGTTCCAAACCGAGCTCAACCAGGTGCTCGAGGGCTTCGCTGGACGGCCCACCCCGTTATACTACGCCGGTCGTTTAACCGAAGCGGCTGGCGGGGCCCAGATCTATCTTAAGCGAGAGGACCTCGCCCATACCGGTGCCCATAAGATCAATAACACCATTGGACAGGCCCTCTTGGCGCGACGTATGGGTAAGACCCGGATCATCGCCGAGACCGGCGCCGGCCAGCACGGTGTAGCAACCGCAACCATCGCGGCGCGGCTGGGGATTCCAGCTGTCATCTATATGGGGGCCGAAGATATCCGCCGGCAGGCGGTCAATGTCTATCGTATGCGCCTTATGGGGGCTGAGGTGCGGGCGGTCGAAGCCGGCTCATGTACTCTGAAGGAGGCCATGAATGAGGCGATGCGGGACTGGGTGACCCACGTAAGGGATACCTTTTATGTCATCGGTTCGGTCGCTGGACCGCACCCATACCCGATGATGGTCCGGGACTTCCAGGCAGTCCTCGGCCGGGAGGCCCGGGCCCAATGCCTACACACATTGGGGCGACTCCCCGAAGCCCTGGTAGCCTGCGTGGGTGGAGGGAGCAATGCGATGGGGCTATTCTACCCGTTCCTCGAGGATCTGGAGGTTGCAATGTACGGGATCGAGGCCGGAGGCTCCCGGCTCGACTCAGGTTGCCACGCCGCCCCCCTGGCGGTTGGGCGTCCTGGGATCTTACACGGCTCCCGTAGCCATCTCCTCCAGGATGACCACGGCCAGACCCTCTCGACCCACTCCATCTCCGCGGGTCTCGATTATCCCGGTGTCGGTCCCGAACACAGCTACCTGCGCGATAGTGGGCGAGTGCACTATAGCACGGTGGATGATCGACAGGCCCTAGCAGCCTTCCGGATGCTCTCCCGTTACGAAGGGATCCTCCCTGCCCTAGAGAGTGCCCATGCGGTGGCGGCTGCCTATCAACTCGCAGGGGAGATGGCCTCAGACCAGGCGATCTTGGTCAACCTTTCGGGGCGGGGCGATAAGGATATCGATACTGTGGCCAAACAGGAACTCGAATAGTGAACCGGATCGATTCGGCCTTCCAACACCTCCGCTCCACAGCCCGTAAGGGCCTGATCTCCTTTGTGACCGCCGGGGATCCCTCTCCGGGGCTGACAGTCCCGCTCCTGCGTACCCTGGTGGCGGCGGGGGTAGATATTTTGGAGCTCGGGGTCCCCTACAGTGACCCCCGCGCTGATGGGCCGGTCATCCAACGCGCCTCAGAGTGGGCTGGCAAGCAGGGGATCGTACGCTCAAGGGTCTTGGAGATGGTGCAGACCTTTCGGCAGGCCGACTCCGAGACCCCGATCATCTTGATGGGCTACGCCAACCCGATCGAAAGCATTGGGACCGAGCGATTCTCAAAGTGGGCACGAGAGGCTGGGGTCGATGGCGTATTAGTGGTCGATATGCCGCTCGAAGAGGGCCGGCAATGGTTCACACCGCTCCGAGAACGAGGCGTGGCCCCGATCCCACTGGTGGCCCCGACCACAAGTGAGGCCCGCCTCGCAAGCGTCCTTGAATTAGGCCGTGGCTTCATCTACTACGTCTCCATGGCAGGGGTTACTGGGGCGGAGGGTCTAGACATTGGAGCAGTCCGAACCCATGTGGATGCCATACGCCAGCTGACTGCGCTGCCCATTGGGGTCGGTTTTGGAGTCAAGGACGCGGACTCAGCAGCGGCGGTCGCAACGGTGGCAGATGCAGTGGTTATAGGCAGCGCCATTGTGCGGACCCTCGAGGCCCACCGCGAGAGGCCGGACCCAGAAACCCTACAAACTGCCTTATACACCCAAGTACGTACGCTGCGGACCGGAGTCGACCAGAGTGCAGCCCTTGATCAAGAGAGGTAAGGCATGAGCTGGTTTCAGAGGATCATGCCACCCAAGATCCAGAAGCAGAAGAACAAAACGGGGAGTACCCCTGAGGGGCTTTGGGATAAATGCCCTGCGTGTCAAGCGATTCTCTACCAGAAGGAGATCGAGCGTAGCCTCTATGTGTGTCCCAAGTGCGATCACCACTACCGCGTTGGGGCCCGGCAGCGGTTGGACGACTTCCTCGACAATGGGGAGCGCGAGGAGATCGGGAGCAATCTGGTCTCCAATGATCCACTGCGCTTCCGCGACTCGAAGCGCTATCGGGATCGACTCACTGCAACACAGAAAAAGACCGGTGAGAAAGAGGCCCTAATCGTGATGCGTGGTTTCCTCCACGGGAGGCCGATAATTGCTAGTGCCTTCGATTTCAACTTCATGGGTGGATCCATGGGATCTGTGGTGGGCGAGCGCTTCACTCGAGGTGTTCAAAAGGCCATCGAATACCAAACCCCCCTGATCAACTTTGCTGCCAGTGGGGGAGCCCGTATGCAGGAAGGGCTATACTCGCTTATGCAGATGAGCAAGACAGCCGCCGCCCTGACCCAACTCGAAGAGCACCGATTACCATTTGTCTCCGTTCTGACCGATCCGACCATGGGGGGGGTCTCAGCGAGCCTCGCAACCCTGGGGGACATAATCGTAGCCGAGCCCGCTGCCTTGATCGGCTTTGCCGGCCCTCGAGTGATCGAACAGACAGTCCAAGACACCCTCCCCGAGGGCTTCCAACGGGCCGAGTTCCTTGTGGAACACGGTGCCATCGACTGCATCATCGACCGCCGCCAAATGCGTGATGCGCTCGCTGAACTGCTTGGCCATCTTACCGTTCCCCAGATGACCGGGTAGTTGCCCTTGGGAACATCTACTTCCAAGCATCCAGCCCCATTAGGATCCCTAGAGACCTGGCTCGCCCATATTGAGGCCCAACACCCGGCGACGATCGCGTTGGGCCTCGAGCGTGTCGCTGCTGTGGCCCAGCGGGCCGGACTGCTTCCGTATCCAGTCCCCACTGTGCTCATTGGCGGGACCAATGGCAAAGGTTCCTGTGTCGCCTTGATGGAAGCAGCCTTGCTCCAAGCGGGCCACCGGGTCGGTGCATACACCTCCCCCCACCTGCTCCGTTTTAATGAGCGTATCCGAATCAACGGTGTCCCAGTCCCCGACGCTTGCCTGATATCGGCCTTCTCCCAGATCGAGAAGGCCCGTCAGAGTGTGGAGCTCACTTATTTCGAATTCGCTACCTTAGCGGCTATGGTGATCTTCCAAGAGCAGGTCGAGATCGCGTTGATGGAGGTCGGGCTAGGGGGTCGACTCGACGCCGTCAATATCTGTGACCCTTTCGTCAGCCTGGTCACCTCGGTGGATTTGGATCACCAAACGATGCTAGGGCGGAATCGTGAAGCCATCGGGCGGGAGAAAGCGGGCATCTTCCGAACCGGGGTGCCGGCGATCTGCGGTGACCCCGAACCCCCGCACAGCGTGACGGGCTGCGAGGCTGACCCTGATCCCCTTTGGCTCATCGAGCGTGACTTCTCCGCTCGCCGCCTTATTACAGGGCAATGGGAGTGGAGCGCTGGGACTATACGCCTCGGCCCCCTGCCTCCACTCAGCCTACGCGGTCGACATCAGCTGCGGAATGCCGCCACCGCAATCGCGGGAGCACAGCACCTCCCTCGAGGATTCCAACCAAATCAAGAGGATTGGTGTGTTGCGCTGCCGAAGGTGGAACTGCCCGGACGGGCCCAATGCCTCCCTGGCCCTATTCCGATATGGTTGGATGTTGCCCACAATCCACAAGCCGCAGTCGAGCTCGCCGAGGCCCTTCGAGAGGCCCCCATACCGGGCCAGACCCTGGCGGTGTTCGGGAGTATGCGGGATAAGTGTGCCGGGAAGGTGGCATCAGCCATGGCCGAACAAGTCGACCAGTGGTATCCTTGCGCGGTATCTGGAGCACGTGGATTGACCATTGAGGAGCTAGAACACCAATTCAGCGAACTCGAGATCGCAATCGACAGACCATTCCCCGATCCCTCGCACGCTCTGGAGGCAGCATGGGCAGCCGCGGAGTCGGGGGACCGCATTGTAACCTTCGGGAGTTTCATGGTGGTGGCCACTGCATTGCAGCAATTCGCCTCCGAATCCACCGGAAATCGGTTCCAGTTGGACGCAACCTAAGCAAGCCGCCTTAAAGGGCTATGGTGAAGCAAACCAAAAAGCGAAATAGGAAACGCAGCAAAGGGAAACGCCGACTCAATATCCTGGTAGGTAGCGGGCTCGTTGTCCTGGCCGCTCTCGCGCTTATACTGCCGTTGGTTTGGTCTCAAGGGAGCAACACCCAACGCCCACGTACTATACAGGTCGAGCCGATCTCCCCGTCAGGCCCAGTGGCCGAAGAGTCGGCTCCTGCGAGTACAGAATCCCCTCCTCCACAATCGCCTCCCCCCATATCGTCCTCCCCCAAGGCCTCAGAGGGGTCGGAACAGGAGGAACCTAAACAGGATGAACCTAAAGGGAATCAAACCCCCAAGGGTCGTCAAGCGGAGGAGGTGGAGTCTGGAACAGTTTCGACCTCGAAGGGGCCCAAACCCACAAAGGGCGGGAAGCAATCAATGGAGGGGGGCCGATGGACGGTCTTGGTCGGCTCCTTCCGGAAGTCTGCCAATGCCGAGCGTTTGCAGGGAGAGCTCCATGCAAATGAGTGGGAAGCTCGGGTGGTACCGGTAATGGTCGAGGGGACCCGCTACTACCGGGTCTACGTAGGCCGCGCGCGCAACCGGGAGAGGGCAGAAAGGACGGCTGATCATCTTCACCAGGCAGATTTCGAAGAGACCCTGGTGCTCAAGGTGCGACCTTAGGCCTGTGTATGACCTTCATCGACTGGCTTGCTTTGGCCATCATCGGAGGTTCGGTCCTACTCGGTCTGATTCGCGGCTTTGTCCGGGAGATCCTTTCCCTTGGTACCTGGATTCTGGCCCTCTTTATAGCGATTCGCTTTGGCAGTGTTGCCGCTAGATCCCTCCCTGCAATGATCGAAGGGGTGCAGTTGCGCACCATGGTCGCGCTCGCTATCCTCTTCTTCGCAACCCTCCTAATCGGTTCACTGCTGAGTGTCGGGTTGGCGCGGATGATCCACTACTCCCCAACCTTACGTGGAACCGACCGAAGCTTGGGCCTAGCCCTCGGGCTACTTCGAGGGGCAGTCGTGGTGGGTCTGATCGCCCTGGTCATCCGAGCTACCCCATATCAGGACCACCCCGCGTATATGGGGGCAGTACTGCGGCCTGGCTATGAACGCGCAGCTGACCTCCTCTATCGGTTCCTACCCGCAGAGTATCGCGAATACTTTTCTGGCACGGTCCTCCCCGGGGACCGGCCTCAGGAAGGGGAAAGATGAGTGGCGCAGTCCTCCACGAGGAGAGCTTGAACCACGAGTGCGGGGTATGTGGGATCTTCAGGCACCCTGAGGCAGCAAAGCTCGCCTACCTCGCCCTCTACGCCCTCCAGCACCGAGGCCAGACCTCCACTGGAATAACCTGTTCCGATGGGAATCGCCTATACAGCTGGCGGGGAATGGGCAAGGTGGCCGAGGTGTTCGGACCGAAGGAGATCGAGCGGCTCACAGGTCCCATGGTAATCGGCCATGTCCGCTACGCCACTGCAGGCGCAGCCGAAGAACGCAATATCCAACCCCTGGCGATCAACTACCGACATGGGCGGCTCGCGATGGCCCATAATGGCAACCTGGTGAATGCCACCGAGTTGCGCCGGCAGCTTGAGAACCAAGGCTCAGTCTTCCAGACGGAGATGGATACCGAGGTCATTAGCCAACTTGTGGCCCGGGCCCCGGGTACCCGCATCGAGGACCGCCTGGCCCACGCCCTACGCCATGTCAAGGGGGCCTATACCTTGGTCGCACTGACTAACTCCCAGCTCATCGGGGTCCGCGACGGGATGGGGTTCCGCCCACTCGTGTTAGGTCGGCTCGACCAGACCTATCTACTGGCCTCTGAGACATGTGCCCTCGATCTTGTCGGTGCTGAGCTCATTCGGGATATCCAGCCAGGGGAGATGGTGGTAATCGACGAATCGGGCCTCTCCTCCTATTTCCCGTTCGAAGATCAACCCCGCAAGATGTGTGTCTTTGAATACATCTACTTCGCTCGACCAGACAGTACCCTCGATGGGATCGATGTCTACTCAACTCGGAAGGCGATCGGCCGTGAATTGGCCCGGGAGCATCCTATAGCCGCAGATGTGGTGGTCCCGGTCCCCGATTCGGGTGTGGCTGCTGCGATGGGCTTTGCGGAAGCGGCAGGGCTCCCGATGGAGCTTGGGTTGATCCGCAACCACTATGTTGGCCGTACCTTTATCGAACCCAAACAGAGCATTCGCCACTTCGGGGTCAAGATCAAGCTCAACCCGGTCCCTTCGGTCATCAAGGGGATGCGCGTTATCTTGGTTGATGACTCGATTGTGCGCGGTACCACCAGTGCCAAGATCGTCAGTATGGTCCGAACCGCTGGGGCCAAGGAGGTCCACTTACGTGTTAGCGCACCCCCGATCATCGGGCCATGCTATTACGGCATCGACACCCCGGATCGAGATCAGCTGATCGCCGCCAACTACTCGCAGCAGGCGATCCAAGACCGACTTGGGTGTGACACCGTGGCCTATTTGACCCTCGCTGGCCTCTATCGAGGCATGGGAGGACAGGCGCCTGGGTACTGCGATGCCTGTTTCTCCGGCGACTATCCAGTCCTCCCCGAGGCGGATCTTTCCTAACTGGCTTGACTTCAACGAGGATATGCGAATGAGTAATGACTCCTTCGCCTTCGAAACCTTAGGTATCCGGGCAGGTATCCATCGAACCGGTGAACAGGAGCATAGTGAGCCCCTATTCCCGACCTCCAGTTTTATATTCAACTCCGCGGAGGAAGCAGCAGCCCGATTTTCTGGGGAACTCCCGGGGAACATCTACTCCCG
Source organism: uncultured Gammaproteobacteria bacterium (assembly GCA_964448275.1). Lineage (GTDB taxonomy): Bacteria > Pseudomonadota > Gammaproteobacteria > Thiohalorhabdales > CAYUWI01 > CAYUWI01. The sequence goes on from CAYUWI010000030.1 coordinate 13,189, forward strand.
CTTCACCAACCCGACTGTTGCCACCTTCGCGGAGCGCCTCGCTTGTCTCGAAGGCGCCGAGTGCGGCCTGGGCTTTGCCTCTGGGATGGCCTCAGTGACCGCCACCCTGATGGGACTATTAAACGCCGGCGATCATGTGATCGCCTCCAATAGCCTCTTTGGCTCGATCACCAGTCTCCTCAATAATATCTTCACGCGCTTTGGGATCCGGATTACCTTCGTCGAGCCCTCCGAGACCCAGGCCTGGGAAGATGCTGTGACCCGGGACACCCGCCTCTTCTTCCTCGAGACCCCTTCTAATCCGGGGATGACAGTAGCGGATATCTCGAAATTGGCCGAGATCGCGCATCAGGCCGATGCCTGTTTGGTCGTCGACAACTGTTTTTGCACACCGGCTTTACAGCGTCCAATCGCACTCGGAGCAGACCTTGTCATCCACTCCGCCACCAAGTATCTCGATGGCCAGGGACGTTGTGTGGGCGGTGCAGTAGTAGGGTCTCAAGGGCTCGTTAAGGAACGCATCTTCCCCATCCTGCGCACGGCCGGGGCAGCGATGAGCCCCTTTAATGCCTGGGTCTTCCTTAAGGGGTTAGAGACCTTGTCGCTGCGCATGCAGCGCCACTGTGACAACGCCGAAGCCGTCGCCGCTTACCTCGCAGAGCGACTCGGCCCGGAGCGGGTTCGGTACCCCGGTCT
>CAYUWI010000031.1:0-13854 GCA_964448275.1 uncultured Gammaproteobacteria bacterium
CCCAATCGGCCTCCTGGTCCGCAATCGAGACGCGCGGAGTAAGGATTATCGAGAGATCAAGGAGCAGTTCCGGCCAGGCCACGCCGACTATACCTACTGGAAGAAGTACGGTATCCGAGACCATCGGGGAGGGGGACGGGCCTCGGCCCGGGAGACGGTGATGCGAGTGGCCGTCGGAGCAATCGCCCGCCGCTTCCTGAGCCAGGAGCTGGGGGTGCGGATTCGCGGCTGTATGGAGCAGGTAGGGGAGATTATCCTGGAGAGGCGCGATTGGGCGGCGGTGGAGACTAACTCCTTCTTCAGTCCCGATTCGGAGCGGGTACCCGAACTGGAGGCGTTAATCCACCGCCTTCGGAAGGAAGGGGATTCGATCGGTGCGCTGATCTACGTCGAGGCCGAGGGGGTCCCGGCCGGTCTGGGTGAACCGGTCTTTGACCGTCTCGAGGCCGATTGGGCCAAGGCCTTGATGGGAATCAATGCGGTCAAGGGGGTGGAGATCGGAGACGGCTTCGATGTGGTAAACCAGCGTGGTAGCTGGCATGGGGACGAGCTTACCCCGACAGGGTTCGTCTCGAATCACGCCGGCGGGGTGTTAGGGGGGATCTCCACAGGGCAAACGCTGACTGCTCGGGTGGCGATCAAACCGACCTCGAGTATCATGACGCCGAAGCGGAGCCTGGATATCCACGGCAATCCGGTGGAGGTCGTCACCAAGGGACGCCACGATCCCTGTGTCGCATTGCGCGCGATCCCGATCGTCGAAGCGATGACCGCCCTCACGGTAATGGACCACTATCTACGCGATCGTGCTCAAAACGGTGAACGTGACCGCAACCCCTAGCACAAGCGGATACAGCCGCCCTTGAGCCAGCCCCACCCCGGGCCAAAGCGGTGGCGGTCAAACCAAGGAGTAGGCATTGGACGGTGAGTCGACCGACAGGGCCCGCTCCTATACAGGGGAGCTGGTCTCTTTCGGCGGGTTCTATTTTGTCTACTTCGCCACCCTGGGCGTCTTCGCCCCCTATTGGGGGCTGTATCTCCAATCCCTCGGCTTGGCAGCATTTCAAATCGGGGTCCTGGTCGGAATAAAGCAGGTAGCCAAGGTCTTGGCCCCGAATGTCTGGGGACCACTGGCCGACTGGAGCGGGCACCGACTCAATATCGCACGCCTGACCGCGGGGGGGACCCTGCTCGCCTTCTTGCCGCTCTACGGCCTCGACACATTTTGGGCGATGTTCCCAGTGGTCGCCCTGTTCGCCTTCTTCCACGCTGGCCCCTTGCCGTTAGTCGAGGGGGCGGTGTGGGATGCCCTCCAGGAGCGCGGGGGGCATTACGGACGCTTGCGACTTTGGGGTTCTATCGGTTTCTTGGTCACGGTGATCGGCCTCGGCCCCCTTTTCGCAGGTTGGGGGCTCGTTCGGCTTCTCGATGTCCTGACTGCCTTGTTTGTCGGGATTGTGCTCATCACCTTCCTATTACCGGAGCCCGGGAGGACGAACGTCCCAAGCCAGCACAGTAGGGTGTGGGAGACAGTACGTCAGCGCCCAGTCTGGGGGTTTTTTGCAACCGCTTTCTTAATGCAAGCGAGCCACGGGAGCTATTATGCCTTTTTCTCCATCCTGCTCGCCGACTTCGGCTACTCGGAGGTAGCCATTGGTCTGTTGTGGGGATTAGGGGTTTTCACAGAGATCTTCATCTTTCTGTATACCGACGAGTTGGTCCGGCGGTGGGGAATCCGCACCATCTTGCTCGGGAGTTTGGCCCTGGCAGCCCTGCGCTGGGGGGTAATCGGCTCGACCTCGGTCCTCGGGTGGCTCCTAATGGCCCAATGCCTGCACGCGGCCACCTTTGCGACCTTCCATGCGGCTGCGGCCCGCCACACCCACGAGCTCTTCCCTGGACACCAGCGCTCTTCGGGGTTTGCCCTCTATTCCAGCTTGACCTTCGGCTGCGGCATCACGCTGGGGGCGTTGCTCTCCGGCGCCTTGTGGGACTCGATCGGGGGGCAACTTACCTTTTGGGTCGCTGCAGGCCTTGCCCTGATGGGGATCGGGGTCATGCACTGGACCCAGGTAGCCCGCTCCACCCAGCCACTCTTGCGGGAGAGTCGTTAATCCCAGTGCCGACTCTTGGAGAGAACCCTGTGTAGGCAGGACTTGGCAGTTACAGGCCTTTGTCGGAGAGTAGGCGCTCCACGAGGGCCCGGCTCTCATCGGGTTGGTCGGTCTGTTCGACCGGGGTCCAAGAGTAATCCCCCTCCAGCTTGTAGGAACCCTTGAAGGTATGTGGAGGATCACCACGCCAATCCTCGGGTGAGAGCATAGAGAAGTAGAGCTGACCAGTTGGGCGGGCGTAGAGGTGGTAGATCTTGCCCGGCTGGCGGACAAAGTTGCATTGGGCATTGTTTAGATCAAGGTCGCGCTGCCCTTGCTCGAGGATCATTTCCGCTTGGGAACGGAGGGCTTTGATCTGCTCGGCGATTACCTCGAGCTTGCTGTTCACTCGGGAACTGACCATTTGGTCAGCCTTCTCGATCTCTTGGGCAAGATCGACCAGATTGAAGGCAGGGGCCATTCGCTCGACTGGGTAGGGGGAACTGTGTTCAGGCCCCTCATGGCGCTCGCCCTTGTCTATCTCGGGTTTAGATTGCTTTGGTCTTTTCTCCATGGATCCTCAATCCCTCGAGATTGTGTCCAGCTGCTGCCGTCCCGGTCGCTACGACCGCCTTTGAGAAGGCAGCTTACAGGCCACTAGATTAGCGTTTTGGCCCTGTCGGCTTCAACCGCTGGGGGTCGGCGGCCCGCTACGGAGCGCTGTAACTGGTTGTGTGGGTTGTCCCTTTTCCCGGGCCCATCCGAGGCACTGGCCCATAGTGAAGGGTTGCCCAGGTGTTAGGTTTGGATCCCGCACGAAGCGGCCGGGTTCAAAGAGGACGATCACGGTGGAGCCGAGATTGAATAGCCCCATCTGCTCGCCTCGTAGGAGAGAGATCTCCCCCTCCCCCGAGTGCGGGTAGCTCCAGCACCGGATCCGGTGACCTCGGGGTGGGGTAATGGTCCCTGCCCAGCGCAACTCGATGCTCGCTACTCCGATCGCCCCGACCAACACCATGGCCAGTCGACCAACTGGGGTGTCGAAGAGCACGACGACTCGCTCATTCCGGGCGAACAAGCGAGGGATATGGTGCGCTGTGGTGGGATTGACCCCGAATAGCCGCCCGGGGATATGGATCGTTTCCCGCAGGGTCCCGTCAGTAGGCATGTGGACTCGGTGATAGTCCCGGGGAGAGAGGTAGACTGTGGCAAACTCTCCGCCTCGGAAAGGGGGGATTACCCGATCGATACCGCCAAGCAATTCAGTCAAGGTGAAGTCTCGACCCTTGGCCTGAATGAGGTATTCCCCTGCCCGAATCGAGCCGAATTGGCTGAGTGTACCATCAGCGGGTGCCGCGATCCCGCCGCGCTGAGCGCAGATCGGCCGAACCCCTGGCTTGAGGGTCCGGGTAAAGAAGGCCGCAAAGTGGGGATAGCCCTGTGGATCGGGTTCTGGTACCTCAGAGAGGTCCACCCCGAAGTGGTGAATGAACCAGCGGATCAGGAGATCCTTAATCCAAGGGGTGCGTACCCGAGCGATCCGGCCCATTAGCCTTGAGAGTAGGTGTTGTGGAAGGAGAAATTGGCTCCAGGCCAGTAGCCGGGCCAGCCTCCCTTGACCGGGATCTCGTGCCATTGCTTGACCGCCGCCGATTGGTTGCCCTGCTCACCCCGGCTGAGGTGCAAGGCTACGTTGACCTGGGAACCCCCCTCTGAGTAGAATTAGACCCGCTAGCTGCGTCCCCATCGTCTAGAGGTCCAGGACATCGGCCTTTCACGCCGAAAACGGGGGTTCGAGTCCCCCTGGGGACGCCATTCCTACCGCAATTGAGGTGACCGCAATACGCGTCGGGTATCGCCTCCCGTCCTGAGATTGGGTAGAGGGCCAATCACCCCACTCCTTTTTGATCCCCGCGCCTTCGCTGACCCAAACCTGTCTACCGAGATGAGTCGGGCTAAGGGAATATGAATAAGATCAAGGCCATCGCCACAGCCCCAATAGCAGCCAAGAGGACACCCCCCGCTGCGATATCCTTGGCGTGCTGAATCAGGGGTTGTATTTCGGGAGCGACGGCATCAGCAAGGAATTCTAGGGCGGTGTTGAATGCTTCAGCGATCCAGACAGCGACGAGGGTCAAGATCAATAGGCCCCAAGCCCAACGTTCGAGCCCGATCCACAGCGCCGCTGCGATGACTGCGATCGTGGCTGCACCATGGATTCGAGCATTGGTTTGGCTCATCAGAAGGGTGGCGATCCCCCTGAGGGCGCAAATGAAACTGCGAGGGTTGCATCCCATCCAGGAGCCTTCCCCTATAAGGCGCTTCGACCCAGCGATTCCTCCGAAGTTCAAGTTGGTACAATAGGGTCCCTCTTACCGATCAGGTTGCCTACTATACCTTTCTCTACTCTATAGGACGAGCAATAGGACGGCGCAATGACGCGACGTACCCTTGGCCTAAGCGATGCCCTCCACCAGTACTTGCTCGACACCTCACTCCGTGAGCCGGAGCTCTTGAGGCGGCTGCGACAAGAGACAGCTCGCCTACCCCAGGCCAATATGCAGATCGCCCCCGAACAGGGCCAGTTGCTGGCATTCCTAGTCCGACTGATGGGGGCCAGGCAGGCCCTTGAGCTCGGGGTTTTTACCGGTTATAGCGCCTTGTGGGTCGCCTGGGCTTTGCCCCCTGAAGGCCGGTTGGTGGCGTGTGACCATACACCGGAATGGACCAGGATGGCCCAATCCTACTGGGCTGAAGCCGGAGTGGCGACCAAGATCGACCTCCGCTTGGCGCCGGCCCTCCAGACCCTGGAGAGGCTTGTCGATGCGGAACAAGGGGCAGGTGCCTTCGATTTCGCCTTTATCGATGCCGACAAAGAGAACTATCTCCACTACTATGAGTACTGCCTGAGGCTGCTCCGTCCTGGAGGGGTGATTGCGGTCGACAACGTGCTATGGGATGGTCGGGTCACGGATCCCCAGAGTGCTGATCCCGCGACCCAGGCTATCCGTCACTTCAATGCCTCCGTGGCCCGTGATGATCGGGTCGATCTGAGCATGATCCCCATCGCGGACGGTTTGACCCTCGCCCTGAAGCGATAAGGGTGGGTCTGCCCCTGTTTCCCATACTCAAGCGGATGAGGCGAGCCAGATCAAGGTCGCCATACGGCCGGTCTGCCCATCCCGTCGGTAGCTAAAGAAGTGCTCGATCTCCCTGAAGGTACAGTGATCACCGCCAGCGATCCGTTCGGCTTTTAGACCAAGATGTTCCAGGCGGAGGCGAGCAAGCTGATAGAGGTCTGCCCGCCAGTATCTGCCGCTGCCAGTGAATGCCACAGCATCGGCTGGATTCCGGTCCACAAAGGCTTGCCGTACCTCAGGACCTACCTCAAATGCCCCCGGCCCGATGGCTGGACCGAGATAGGCGTGCAATTGGTCTCCTGGACCGAGTTGTACGGCAGTGTCCTCGATGACCCCCGCTGCCAGTCCACGCCAGCCTGCGTGGATCACGGCCCCGGCGCAACCCTCTTCGGTCGCCAGCAGGATCGGTAGGCAGTCAGCCGTGAGGACTCCCACAACAATCCCGGGTTGGCGGATTACCCCCGCATCAGCAGCTTCCTGAGAGGGTCCGGAGGGACCAACCTCTGTGCAGGAGGCGCCATGGACTTGCCGAAGCCAGACCGGGTGCGTGGGCAGACCGAGGCCCTCGCACAAGGCGCGGCGGTTGGCTCGGACGGTGCTCTCCGAATCGCCGAGCCCGCGCGCCAGATTCAGGCTATCAAAGGGGGGGGGTGGCTGTAACCCCCCGTCCGGGTCGTGATGAATGCACACACTGACACAGGGGCGGTCCAGGCGGGCACGAAGCCGCCCACTGCGGCCTTCGCTGCGTAGGGTCTACCTAGCATACACCATTTCTCTGATTGCGATCCCTTTCAGCCCCTTTCCAGGGCCTCGATAAGCTGCTGCAAGACTGGTGGCGGGGGGGACTCCCAGGCCATCCAGCGTCCGGTGCTGGGGTGGTCCAACCCGAGATAGCTGGCGTGTAGGGCCTGGGAGTGAAGGCCCTCCACCGCGGCCCGCTTCTTGGGGTCCAAACCGCGCGGGATCTTGGGCCTTCCCCCATAGACCGGGTCCCTGAGTACGGGATGCCCGAGATGGGCCATATGGACCCGGACCTGGTGGGTCCTCCCTGTTTCCAGTCGGGCCTCGATCAAGGTGGCATCCTGGAGATGGGCGAGCACGCGGTAGGAGGTCACAGCTCGCCGACCGTTGGGGACGACTGCCATACGGGTACGATGCTTGGGATGGCGGCCGATTGGGGCCTCAATCTTTCCTCCCGAGGTCACAACTCCCTCAACGAGCGCGGTATAGCGGCGCTCGACTCGATGGACCTTGAATTGCTTGATCAGGAAGGCCCGGGCTTCGGGTGTTCGGGCCACGCACAGCAGACCGGTGGTATCGCGGTCGAGCCGGTGGACAATGCCGGAGCGCTCAACCCGAGCGAGCTCTGGGTAGCGCCGAAGCAACCCATTGACGAGGGTGTCGGTCAAGTGTCCAGGACCGGGGTGAACGACTTGACCGGCTGGTTTGGCCACCACGATGATCTGATCATCGGCGTAGATCTCCTCGACAGCGACGGAGGCCCCCACCCACTCCGCAGTGACCTCCCCTGGAAGGGCAGCCGGTGGATTAACCTCAATCCATTCGTCAGCGGCGACCCGGGTCTTGGCCTCTGCCCTTCGGTCCCGGAGGGCCGCTCGGCCTGTACGGATCCAATTCTGGAGTTCGTTCCGAGAGTGATGCGGAAAGTGGTAGACTAATACTCGATCGAAACGCTCACCGGCCCACTCCTGAGCCACTCGGAGCTGGTATACGGGCCCATCCCTTCCTACTTGGGGAGTCGTCTGGCTACTCTCAACCTGGATCTTCGGCATGGATCGCTTCACTGAGATGGGTGAATCTCGGCTCACAGCTATCGACCCCTTTCCGGAAGGTCCCTTGGGGGATCTGGTCCGCCGTTACCGACCGATCGTCGATAATCCCCAGGCATTCCTAGAGGCCTCTGTCCGGCCCCTCCCTCGAGTGGTTTGGACCAATACCCTACGGGTGAGCACGCGAAGGGCCGAGCGGCTTGTCCTGCACCGGTGCCCCCAGGCCCAACCGATCGGTTGGATCCCAGGGGCGTGGCGAGTCCCACCTGAGGCTACTCCAGGTAAATGGTTGGAATTTGCCCTGGGTCTTCTCCACGTTCAAGAGGAGATTACCCTCGTGCCGGTATGGGCCCTGGGACCTCTCCCCGGGCAGAGGGTCCTCGATCTGTGTGCTGCACCCGGGAATAAAGGCGCTGATGTCGCCGTTACCATGGGGGATCGGGGGCAACTGGTAACCAATGAGATCAATTGGCGTCGCCTCAGTAGTCTCCATGATACCCTCTCTCGGCTCGGGGTGACCTGTGCCACGGTGACTCGTGGGGATGGCCGGAGCTATCCAGGTAAAGAGTACTTTGACCGGGTCCTGGTAGATGCCCCTTGTACAGGGGAGGGTACCACTCGAAAGAGCGGCGGGCGAACTCGCTCACCTGAGAGCGAAGCGCGCGAGGAGATTGTAGCGCGTCAAAAGGGGTTGCTAACCCGAGCGCTCGGGCTCACCCGACCCGGTGGGGTCATTGTTTACGCGACCTGCACCTACGCCCCGGAAGAGAACGAGGCCATCTTGAGCCATGTGGATCCAGAACAGGCTGTCATCGAGCCCTTGCAGCTCCCCCCCGGATTGCGAGCCACTCCTGGGGTACGCTCTTGGAAAGGGGTTGAATTCCGTCCTGACGTCACACGGGCACTCCGTTTCTGGCCCCATCACAACGATACCGGAGGCTTCTTTGTCGCGCGTCTCCGCTGCATTTAGACCGTACCCTGAACCGGAGGCCTTATTAGGGCCCGTCCGGGATCGGTTCGGATTCTCCTCTGAAACCTTCGCGGAACATACCTTATGGCACCGGCCGCGTGCACCTGTGGTCTGGATTGTCCGCCAGGGTTGCCAGCCCCCCGAGGGGATTCGAGTGGAGGCCCTAGGGCTTTTGATAATGCGCCGGCCTCCGCCGCGCGGTTTCCCGACTACAGGGTTTTGCCAGCGCTTCGGGGACTATGCCACCCGTAACATCTATGAGTTTGATCAAGAGACCGCCTTGCACCTGATGGCCGGTGGGACCCTGGCGATCGAGCCGCTGGATTGGCAAGGGGGGCCCTATATCGTGCGCATCCCGGAGGCGGTCATCGGGCGCGGTTGGGTACGTGAGGGGCAGCTTCGCCTCGATTGCCCCAAGGTATGGCGCCACCAATTGTTTTCCCCCTAGCGACCTCGAGCAGATCTTGGGAGTCTTCATGATGTGTAGGCGTTGGGCCTCCTTACGAGGCTGCCTCGGATCGTTTGTTCCGATCCTGGTCACCGCGGTCTGGGTACTCAACGGCTGTGCAAGCCCGGGAACATCGACACAGGGAAGCGGACAGGAGAGTGCGCCGGCACAACTACTGGAAAAGGGAACCCAAGCCCTCAGGCAGCGCCGCTATGATCAGGCCCTTGAACGCTATGAGCGGATCGAGTCGCTCTATCCGTATAGCCACCACGCCTTACAGGCCCAGCTGATGGTTGCCTATACCCACTATCTCAAGGGAGAGTCCCTTGCGGCGATCAATGCCGCGGACCGATTTATGCGACTGCATCCGCGCAACCGCCATGTCGACTACGCCCTCTACCTCAAAGGGATTAGCCATTACCGGAACATCGGGGAGGCCAATCGGGAGATCGTGCCGGCCCGCAAGGCCATCGAGACCCTGAGCAAGCTGCTCCGACGCTATCCGGATTCGAGTTACGCTGGTGATGCCCGCAAGCGTATCCGCCAAGCCAATCGCCTTGTAGCGCGGCACGAGCTCCATGTTGCCCATTACTACTTCGATCGGCGGGCCTATGTGGCGACCATCAACCGGTGTCACACTGTGCTGACCAACGATGTGGCCACCTACTCACGAGAGCCCGCCTTAGCCTTGATGGTGCAGAGCTATGCCCGTCTGGGCCTGTTGGATCTCGCAGAGGACACCTTGGCCATCCTGGCCCACAACTACCCGGAGAGCAACTATCTAGGTCAAGCCCGTCAAGCAGTCGAGCGAGCCACCCCTATCGGGGGCTCGAGCTCTTGAGCCGTTGCGAACCCATTCCCGCCCACTCCCTCTTCCTGTGCTACACTAAAACCCTTGATGATGCACTGGTTTGATCGGCACAAGGGAGAAGCGGGGGGAGAGGGGCATTGGGGTTGCATTCTAGCTGATAAGAGGAAGGGAGCCGGAGCCCGATGTGGGATTTCTTTCAAACTGTTCGCCACCGTCAAAGCGTACGCCACTATCAAAACGTTCCCATTGATGCTGAGGATCTGCATGGGGTCTTAGAGATGGGAATTGTCGCCCCTTCAGCAGGGGATCTACAAGCCTACCACCTCGTCGTTGTCCAGACAGAGCCACTCCGGCAACGCTTGGCGGAGTTGTCGGGGCAAACCTTTTTGGCTGAGGCCCCTTTGAATATTGTTGTGTGCGCTGCCCCGGAGCGCTCTGCGAGTGAGTTTGGGGAGTATTGCCGGAACCTGTTTTGCATCCAAGATGCCACAATCGCGGCGACCTATATCCAGCTGGCAGCCGTTGCTGCCGGGCTGGGTTCTGCCTGGGCTAGCGGGTTTAAGGAGGAAGCGGTACGCTCCCTACTTGAGCTCTCGAGCCAGCTGCGCCCCGTCGCCATACTGGCACTCGGCTATCCAGCGGAATTCCCTGAGCCGACCCCGCGCCGGAAGTTGAGCGAACTGGTCTCCTACCGCTAATACATGCGGGCTAGATCGCCTCGCCGTCCTCTTCCCCGGTTCGAATACGGACAGCGCGCTCTACCGGGAAGACAAAGATCTTGCCATCACCGATCTTACCGGTGCGGGCCGACTCCAAAATAGACTGGACTGCCTGTTCGACCTGGTCTCCAGGGATGACTAGTTCAATCTTGACCTTGGGTAAGAAGTCTACAACGTATTCGGCCCCCCGATAGAGTTCGGTGTGGCCTTTCTGACGGCCAAATCCCTTGACCTCAGTGACTGTCAAACCTTGAATGCCCATCTCGGAGAGGGCTTCCCGCACGTCGTCGAGTTTAAACGGTTTGATGATCGCTTCGATCTTTTTCATCCCGGAATCTCATCATGATGTTGGCTTGGACTGCTCCTATCGTGCATCGGCTTACCTCAGTAGGACAAAGTGTATCCAAAATCTTATCTTGGGGGAATGACCGAGCGCTGCCCGCCTCAGCAGCGATACTTGGATGTAATGGGGTAGCGGCGATCCGTTCCCAAGGCTCGTGGGCTGATACGTACCCCAGGTGGCGCTTGGCGGCGTTTATACTCATTGGCCTCGACCCGATTGATCACCTCTCGAACGACCTCGATGGGGTACCCCCGGGCCCCAATGGCCTCGAGATCAAGGTCTTCCTCCACATAGGCGTGGAGGATCCCATCCAGGATCGGGTAGGCGGGTAGGGTGTCGCTGTCTTTTTGATTGGGGGCGAGCTCCGCTGACGGGGCGCGGGTAATAATCCGCTCGGGGATCACGAGTGCCCTGCTATTGCGGAGCTCGGCGAGCTTGTAGACGAGCCCTTTGGGGACATCCTTAAGGGCTGAGAACCCTCCGACCATATCGCCGTAAAGAGTTGCATATCCCATGCTCATCTCGCTCTTGTTGCCTGTGGTGAGGACCATGAACCCGGTTTGGTTCGAGAGGGCCATTAGAAGGAGACCACGTGCCCGGGCCTGAATATTCTCGACCGTGAGTTCTTCGAGTTCCTCACCGAATGCCCTGGTCAAGGTAGTACACACCTGGGTGTGGATCTCCTCGATGGGTAAGGTGTGGAGCGGAATATTGAGATTATGTGCCAGCGCCTGTGAGTCCACTCGGGAGATCTCACTGGTGTACGGAGAGGGCATACTGACTGCTTCGACCCGGCTTGGCCCGAGCGCATCCACCGCAAGTGCGACGGTGACAGCTGAATCGATGCCCCCTGAGAGCCCCACTAAGACCCCTGGAAAGCCGTTCTTGTCGACGTAATCACGGATCCCGAGCATCAGGGCACGATAGACACTTTCCTCCTCAGGCCCTGAGTTCGGGACCTCTCCCCGGATTGGGATCACCTGGTCGGGTTGTGACCGATCGAATTCGGTGAGGTAGACCCCCTCTGAGAAGGCAGGGAAGCGCGCAGTGGGCTCACCGTGGCGGTCGAGCGCAAACGAGGTCCCGTCGAAGACGAGCTCATCCTGCCCCCCTACGAGGTTCACATAGAGGCACGGGGTGTCTGTCTCCCGGGCGCGCATGCTGATCTCGCGTTCCCGCGCCTCGGCCTTGGTGTAGTCGTAAGGGGAGGCGTTGAGATTGAGCAGGATCTGGGCCCCAGAGGCAGCTGCCTCCACCATCGGGCCATGTGGCCCCCAGGCGTCCTCGCAGATCGTAACCCCGATGGCCACCCCGTTGAGCTCCACCACACAAGGGTCGTGACCCGAGTGGAAATAACGCTGCTCATCGAAGACCCCGTAGTTGGGGAGGCGTTGTTTGCGGTAACGGCCTACGACCTGGCCCGCACGGATCCAGCTCGCACTGTTATGCAGCCCATCAGGAGCCGGCTCTGGATGGCCGACGACGAGATCTACACCGTGGACATTGGGGATCAATGTCGCCAAGGCTGCCTCAACATCCTGGAGGAAGCGCGGTTTGAGGAGCAGGTCCTGGGGAGGATACCCCGTGATCGCCAGCTCCGGAGTGACCAGGACCTCGGCGCACTGTTGCCGGGCCTCCTCGAGTGCCCCGCGGATCCGGTCGACGTTACCGGATAGGTCACCGACGACGAGGTTAAGCTGGGCGATCGCAAGATGTAGCGGTCGCTGTGCACTCATCGCTTGCTCCCAGGGGACCACTTACTGATTGCGCTAGGGGCTTCTTCAAGGATCGGGATAGCCGAGGACTTCCACTGTCCGTTGGCCGATCTCGGCAGGGGAGCGTGCGATTGTCATCCCGGCTGCCTCCATAGCAGCGAACTTCTCCTCCGCGTTCCCTTTGCCAGCGGAAATGATCGCACCGGCGTGCCCCATCCGTCGCCCCGGAGGGGCGGTCACACCGGCGATATAACCGATCACTGGCTTGGTCATCACCTGCTGGACGAATTCGGCTGCCTCCTCTTCGGTGGTGCCACCGATCTCCCCGACCATGATCACGGCCTCCGTCTCAGGGTCGTCCTCAAACATCCGGAGGATATCGACGAAATCGGTCCCACTGATCGGGTCACCGCCGATCCCAACGCAGGTACTCTGTCCCAGACCGAGCTGGGTTGTTTGGTAGACCGCCTCATAGGTCAGGGTCCCAGAGCGCGAGACAATCCCGACCGCGCCTGGGGCGTGGATCGACCCTGGCATGATCCCGACCTTGCACTGCCCTGGGGTGATCACCCCGGGGCAGTTGGGTCCGATCATCCGAGTGGAGCGCCGCTTGAGATAGTGCTTCACCCGGACCATATCGAGAACCGGGATCCCCTCAGTGATCGTGACCACGAGCCCAATCCCGGCATCAGCGGCCTCCATGATCGCATCAGCAGCGAGAGCGGCCGGCACGTACAGGACACTCACATCTGCTCCCGTTGCACTGACCGCCTCGACCACTGTATCGAAGACAGGGAGACCCAGGTGGTTCTGTCCGCCTTTGCCTGGGGTGATCCCTCCCACGAGGGGGGTCCCGTAGGTGAGCGCCTGCTGGGCATGGAACGAACCCTGGCGCCCCGTAAACCCTTGGCAAAGGACCTTCGAATTGGCGTCGACCAGGATACTCATTCCACCCCTCGGACTGCAGTGACTGCTTGAGAGGCCGCCTCAGCCAGCGTGGTCGCTGTCATCAGGTTGAGCTTGCTCTCCTGGAGGAGCCCTCTCCCTTGCTCGGCGTTGGTCCCCTCAAGTCGGACAATAAGGGGGACCCGGACCGCGACTTCCTTCACCGCTGCAATGATCCCCTGGGCGATCACGTCGCATCGCATGATCCCACCGAAGATATTGACCAGGATGGCCTCCACCTTGGGGTCGCTCAAGAGGATCTTGAAGGCCGTCGCCACCTTCTCTGTCGATGCCCCGCCGCCGACGTCGAGGAAGTTCGCGGGCTCGCCACCATAGAGCTTGATGATATCCATGGTGGCCATGGCGAGTCCGGCCCCATTGACCATACAGCCGATATTGCCGTCTAGAGCGATATAATTGAGGCCCTGCCCAAGGGCCTCGAGCTCTTTGGGCTCCTCTTCATTCGGGTCCCGGAGTTCCCAGTGCCCCGAATGGCGGGACAAGGCGTTGTCTTCCAGGGTGACTTTGGCATCCAGGGCGAGAAACTCCCCGGTACTGGTGAGCCCCAACGGATTGAGCTCGATCAGGCTCGCGTCGAGCTCGATGAAGGCACGGTAGAGGGCAAGAAGGATCCGGGTAAAGGCTTGAACATGCCCCCAATCCATGCCGAGACCGAATCCGAGCTGGCGCCCTTGGAAGGCCTGTAAGCCCGCAACAGGATCGACGACCGCCTTGAGGATCCGCTCCGGGTGGTACTGAGCCACCCTCTCGATCTCCATCCCCCCTTCCCGAGAGGCCATAAAGATCGGGGCGTCGTAATGGCGATCGACTACAGCGGCGACATAGAACTCTTGGTCCACCTGGTAGGCAGATTCAACAA
>CAYUWI010000032.1:0-13557 GCA_964448275.1 uncultured Gammaproteobacteria bacterium
ACACCAAACCGCTCAGCCCACCCCTCTAGCGATTCTCCCTTGGAGAGGGCCGCGACCGCCTTTTGGGCAGCCTCCTTGGCGAGCTCGCGGGTACGTTTTGTACGCAGGTCCTGCTCGACACGTGCGCGCACCTCTTCAAGGGGCAGCACCTGTGCCGCTTCCCGCTCTATGACATGCAAGCCGGCGAAACGGGTATCGCTTAGCTCCACCGCTTCGGAGTTTGTCCCCTCCTCGGTAGCGAAGACCGCCTCTTGGAAGGCCTCCTCTTGGGGGATATCCGCGGGTATCTCCCCCTCGGCCGGGATCCACTCAGAGGTCCGGATCTTAAGGCCGAGCTCCTTAGCAACCGGCTCCAAGGTATCCCGGGTGTAGAGGAGATCTTTGAAGGTAGACAGCTGTTCATAGACCTGATCGGCTGCCCGCTGTTGCCGCCAGTCGCTTACCACTTGGGAGCGTACCTCTTGGAGCTTCGGGGTCCTCTCCGGGCGGATCCCATGTAATTTAAGGACATGGAAACCGGATTCGGTCTTGATGGGCTTTGAGACCTCCCCAGGCTCCATCTCGAACACAGCCTGTCCGAGCTCTTCGACCAGGGTCTGTTGTTTAACCCAACCCAGGTTGCCCCCTTTACTCGCACCCGGCCCCTCGGAGTATTTTCGGGCGAGGGCAGAAAAGTCCGCCCCTTGCCGGGCCTTGGTGGCTAGCTCTTGGGCCCTTGCCCGAGCCTCCGCCAATGCCTGGGAGCCGCTTGGCTCATCTACTCGAAGCAGGATCTGGCTAACCTGGCGTTTGGGCGATTCGGTGTAGTGCTCCCGGTTGGCCTCGAAGTAGGAGCGCATCTTGGCTTCATCGACCTCCAGTCGGCGCATAATGGCCGCTGGTTCGAGAAGTACATAGCGCACCCGAGCCCGTACTGGGCGTTGGTATCGATCGAGATGGTTCTGGTAGAAATTGTGCACAGCCTCCGAATCCAGCTCGACCTGCTCGCTAAATTGTGCCGGTTCGAGACGGAAATGGTGGATCACGCGCTTTTCGTGCTTTGTCCGGAATGCCTGCCAGAGTTCCTGCTCACTTATGATTGGGGCCTGTGTAATAAACTGTTGGAGTTTCGAAACGGCAAGGTCTTGGCGGATCCGGGACTCAAACTCAGTTGGATGCAGGCCGATCTGTTGGAGGGTGCGCCGGTAGACGGTGGGATCGAATGAATCTTGTTGTTGGAAGGCGGGCTCGCTTCGGATCGCCTGCTGCACAGCAGTATCGGTGGCGGTCAGACCGAGCCGGTGGGCTTCCTGTTCGAGGAGGCTCTCGCGGATCATCTGGTTGAGAGCCATCCGAGTCATCTGCTTGGAGTCGAAGCGCTCGCTGGAGAACCGGTCCCCCAGGAGCTGTTGTAAGCGCTGGCGTTGCAAGCGAACCCTTTTGTCGAGTTGTCCCCGTGTGATGGTGTCGTCGCCGACCCGAGCCACGGCGCTTGCTCCTCCCCCGGAGAAGTAACCACTTACTCCCCATAACACGAAGCTTAGCGCGATCAGGGTGAACAGGATCTTGGCGATCCAACCCTTGGCCTGCCTACGCATAAAGTCGAGCATCAGCAGATCCTCTACCAGAGCCCCTTGGGGTGATGAAGAGAGCGCAAGATTGGGGGAAGAAGAGTAGCTGTGGGGATATGCAACCACCCGCTCTGGGAGCGGGCCCCAAGAGGGTTAAAAGAAATGTGGCGGGGCGGACGAGACTCGAACTCGCGGCCTCTGGCGTGACAGGCCAGCGCTCTAACCGACTGAGCTACCGCCCCTCAACTCCAAGGATTAACAAATCATATAAATTATAGCGTGTCATTGGTGGGCGGTACAAGGCTCGAACTTGTGACCTCCGGTGTGTAAAACCGGCGCTCTTCCAACTGAGCTAACCGCCCACGATCTTTAGACTATTTTACTTGTTCCTTGAGATGCTTGCCTGCTTTGAACTTCGGTATACGGGTTGCCTGGATCTGAATGGTTTCACCTGTTTGCGGATTCCGGCCTTGGCGGGCGGGTCGCTCCGAAGCAGAAAAGGTCCCGAATCCCACGATCCCCACCTCTTCACCTTTGGCAAGGGCCTGGGTGATCTCCTCGAAGACGGAATTGACGGCTCGCCCGGCCGCGGCCTTAGAAATGTCGGCGTCTCTTGCTACCTGTGCGATTAGATCGGTCTTGTTCACAGTTCTCCCCTTTCTTTCCCTGGGACTAGCTGATCCTAGCCTAGGATGAAACTTATAAATGGCGCACTTGGGTATGTCAACCGTTGTAAGGCTCCTGGAGAACCTGTTTCTACTGTGAACAAAAAAACGGGTCGTAGGCTTGCCTACGACCCGTTTCGTCACTTTATGACATTAATGTGCTGCTGGGTGTTCCTGTTGTGACTCCTCCCGTTCCGTTTGGATGGTGGTGCTCGCCTCGGGCAATGGTTCCGGGAGGTGCTCGAGAGAGAGCTCTAAGACCTCGTCAATCGTCTCCACGAGGTGAATGGTGAGCGGGCTCTTGATGTGGTCCGGAATCTCCGTGAGGTCCTTGTTGTTCTCCTTGGGCAAGATGACCTCTTTAAGCCCGCCTCGCCGGGCAGCGAGCAGCTTCTCCTTGAGTCCACCGACTGGGAGGACCCGACCGCGCAGGGTCAACTCCCCAGTCATCCCGATATCGGCGCGGACAGGGATCCCGGTAAAGCTCGATATGATTGCCGTACACATCGCAATGCCTGCAGAGGGGCCATCCTTCGGGGTGGCTCCCTCCGGTACATGGACGTGCACGTCGTGCTTTTGATAGAAGCCCGGCTCAAGGCCCAACCACCGTGCCCGAGCGCGTACCACACTCATTGCGGCCTGGATCGACTCCTGCATCACATCACCTAGTTGACCGGTGATTGTGAGTTTCCCTTTACCGGATAGGATAGAAGCCTCGATATTCAGGAGCTCACCACCGACCTCGGTCCACGCGAGTCCGGTTGCTGCACCTACCTGGTTCTCCTCCTCAGCGAGGCCGAACCGGTAACGGGGTACCCCGAGGTACTTCTCGAGGTTCCGCTGAGTTACCTGAACCTTCCTCCGGCGGTTGGGCTGGACCACGAGTTCCTTGGCCGCCTTGCGGCAAAGGCTGCTGAGTTCACGCTCCAAGTTGCGAACCCCGGCCTCACGGGTGTAGCGCCGAATGATCTCGAGGGTGGCCTGCCGAGAGACGTGGAGTTCTTCCTCTTTGAGCCCATTGGTCTTCTTCTGCTTGGGGAGGAGGTAGCGCTCGGCAATGTGGAATTTCTCCTCCTCTGTGTACCCCGGAAGTTGGATGATCTCCATCCGATCACGTAGAGCCGGTGGGATATTTAAGGTATTCGCTGTGGTGATGAACATGACATCGGAGAGATCGATATCCGTTTCCATATAGTGGTCCTGGAAGCGGAAATTCTGCTCGGGATCCAACACCTCTAACATAGCTGAGGAAGGGTCTCCTCGGAAGTCCATCCCCATCTTGTCCACTTCATCGAACAGCATGAGGGGGTTGCGGGTTCCAGCCTTAACGAGATTCTGGACGATCCGGCCTGGTAAGGCACCGATGTAGGTGCGTCGATGTCCCCGGATCTCGGCCTCATCGCGGACCCCACCCAGGGACATGCGGACGAACTTGCGATTGGTGGCTCGCGCGATGGACTGCCCCAGACTGGTCTTGCCTACCCCTGGAGGGCCAACGAAGCAGAGGATCGGGCCCTTGAGCTTCCTGGTACGGCACTGCACCGCCAGGTATTCCAGGATCCGTTCCTTGACGTTCTCGAGCCCATAGTGGTCGGCCTCGAGAGTCCGTTCGGCCTTGCTTAGGTCCCGAGTGACCCGGGATTTCTTCTTCCATGGGAAGCTGATGAGCCAGTCGATATAGTTTCGAACCACTGTGGCTTCGGCCGACATCGGGCTCATCATACGAAACTTCTTGAGTTCCTTCTCGGCCTTCTCTTTGGCCGCCTTGGGCATGCCGGCCTTCTCGATCTTCTCCGCCAGTTCGTCGGCCTCGTTACCGCCTTCTTCTTCCCCTAGCTCCTTTTGGATGGCCTTGAGTTGTTCATTCAAGAAGTATTCGCGTTGGCTCTTCTCCATCTGGCTCTTGACACGCCCGCTGATGCGCTTTTCCATCTGCAGGCTTTCGATCTCGGCCTCCATCAAGCTGTAGAGATGCTCAAGGCGCTCACGGAGATCCTCCATCTCCAGGATTTCCTGTTTCTCCTCGACCTTGAGAGACAGATGAGGCGCAATGGTATCTGCTAGGCGCGCCGGATCCTTGATCGAGGCAACGCTGGAGAGCACCTCCGGAGGGGTCTTCTTGCTCAACTTGACGTACTGCTCGAACTGAGAGAATACCGTGCGCATCATGGCGTCCATCTCACGGTCCTCATGGGAGCCGCTTTCGGAGATCAGATGGATGTGTGCGGAGATATACTCAGTCCCTGAGATCAGTCCCTCAATGCGCGCCCGGTATCCTCCTTCAACGAGGACCTTGACGGTCCCATCCGGCAGCTTCAAGAGCTGGAGGATGGTAGATAGCGTCCCCACCTTGTGGATGTCCTCCTCGCCGGGTTCATCCTTAGCGGCATCCTTTTGTGCCACCAATAGGATCTGTTTGTCGGCTGACATTGCCTCTTCGAGGGCGGCGATAGACTTCTTGCGGCCGACAAAAAGGGGAATCACCATATGCGGGAAGACGACCACATCCCGCAGCGGGAGAACCGGTAGGGTCCCCTCACCAGCCGCGACGATCGGGTTTTGTTCCTCAGCCATGCCTCTTCACCTCCCGGAAGCTTGGAGGCCCGATTCAGGTTTGGGCCTCACCTCCGGCCTGTTTGTATTCTTGCTCATCCTCGTATATTAGTAGCGCGTCCGCATCCCCATTAATCACAGGGGCACCGATCACACACCTCTTTACCCCACCCATGGAGGGGATTTGATACATCGCATCGAGCATCGCACTCTCTATAATGGAGCGCAGTCCACGAGCGCCGGTACCTTGCTCGATGGCCTTGCGAGCGACAGCGCGTTGGGCCTCCTCACGGAGAATCAACTCCACTCCGTCAAGATCAAAAAGGCGTTCGTATTGCTTGACCAGCGCATTCTTGGGCTGGGTAAGGATGGTGACTAGATCATCCTCACTCAACTCGTCTAACGTGGCCACTACCGGGAGTCGGCCCACTAGCTCGGGGATGAGCCCATATTTAATCAGGTCATCCGGTTCGACCTTCCGTAACAGCTCATTCCGGTGGCTTGTCTCCTCTTGACTAAGCACCTCAGCAGCGAAGCCGATCCCACCCTGTTCAGAACGGCGTCGGATCACCTCTTCTAAGCCGTTGAAGGCACCTCCAGCGATAAACAGGATATTGGTCGTATCCACCTGGAGGGTTTCCTGCTGGGGATGCTTGCGTCCGCCTTGCGGCGGGATCGAGGCTACGGTCCCCTCAATGAGTTTCAATAACGCCTGTTGTACCCCCTCCCCAGAGACATCTCGGGTGATGGAGGGGTTTTCAGATTTCCGGGTAATCTTGTCGATCTCGTCGATGTAGATGATACCTTGCTGCGCCTTTTCTACATCGTAGTCGCAGTTTTGGAGGAGCTTGTGAACGATGTTCTCTACGTCCTCTCCGACGTAACCCGCTTCAGTAAGCGTTGTGGCATCTGCAATGGCGAAGGGGACATTCAAGATCCGGGCCAGGGTCTGGGCGAGCAAGGTTTTGCCGGATCCGGTGGGGCCCATCAGCAAGATGTTGCTCTTGGAGAGCTCGACCCCGCTGTCGCGAGGTTGCGATCTGACCCGCTTATAGTGGTTGTAGACCGCCACCGAGAGCACACGCTTGGCATGCTCCTGTCCGACCACATAGTCGTCTAAGCTGGCGTAGATCTCCTTCGGACGGGGTAGGCTCCCTGTGGTGGTGAGGTTGGTGTTATCCTCCTCCTCTTCCACCATGATTTCCTTGCATAGTTCGACGCATTCGTCACAGATAAATACAGAGGGGCCTGCGATCAGCTTGCGAACCTCGTGCTGGCTCTTGTCGCAAAAGGAACAGTGAAGGAGCTTTTCGCCACTGCCGTTACGACTGCCCTTGCTCTCGTTACTCATCAGTCAATCCTTTTGCTCGGTCCTTCCTGCGTACGACGCTCTAGGACCGAATCAACAATACCGTATTCCTGCGCCTCCTGAGCCGACATGAAGAAGTCTCGTTCGGTATCTTTTTCGATCTTTTCATGGGGTTGACCGGTGTGCTCAGCGAGAATGGTATTCAGCTGCTCACGCAACTTCAGTATCTCGCGGGCATGAATGTCTACATCGGTGGCCTGGCCTTGGAAGCCACCGAGCGGTTGGTGGATCATAACCCGGGAGTGGGGCAGCATATGCCGCTTGCCGAAGGCCCCACCCGCGAGCAAGAAGGCCCCCATGCTCGAGGCTTGGCCTGTACACAGGGTGCTTACATCCGGTCGGACGAAGCGCATCGTGTCGTAGATCGCCAGACCAGAAGAGACCCCACCGCCGGGGCTATTGATATAGAGGAAGATGTCTTTGTCGGGGTTTTCGGCCTCGAGGAACAGCAGCTGGGCCACGACCACATTGGCTGTTTGGTCCTCAACAGGACCGACCAAGAAGACGATCCGCTCTTTGAGCAGCCGTGAATAGATATCGTAAGCACGCTCACCGCGTCCAGTCTGCTCGACGACCATAGGGACGTAACCTAAGCCCCAGGCTTCGTTCGTTCCGTGCCCTTGCTCCATTATTCCTTCTCGCATTGCTTGTTGGTCCGCCTACCTCGCATCCCCTTAGATAGTGATCAATCACCGAAATTTCAAGTTGATCCCTTACTCTCTGGGTTCCCCTGTGGCTCATCTACACCCCAGCCTAGGAGGTGGCTCACCGTGTCGGCCTTCTCGGTAATCTGGGCATGTTCGATGACCCAATCTACCACCTTCTTTTCCAATGCTCGAACCCTAGCCCTTCCCCTGATCTGCTGTATCTGCTGTTGCTGCTGCCCTTCTTGGGTGACCCACTGGAGGAAGTCGTCCTTTTGTTCGCCGTAGGACTCGGCCATACGGTGCAGCTCGTTGCGTACCTCTTCATCGCTTTCTTGGATCCCTTCCTTTCGGGCGATCTCCGGGATGATGAGTCCAACAATTGCCTGCTTCCGGGCACCCTCGCGGAAGCCCTCTCGGGCTTGTTCGGAATCCAGATCCAGATTATCGGGGTCAATTCCCTGATTGCGGCACAGCTCCTTGTTGGACTCGATCATCCGTTCGATCTGGAATTCAACAAGCTGATTTGGCAGATCGATCGGGTTTGCCTCGGCAAGGCGATCGAATACCTGGGCCCGAAGGAGTTCCTGGGCTCGATCAGTGACCTCCTGTTCCAATCCCTTTTGGATTTCCGCACGTAAGGACTGGACTTCACTATCTTCGCTTTCGGGGTTGAGAAGCTTTTCATCCTCTTCCGGCAAGCGCCGCTCGCGAACCTCCTGGACCGTAATACGGAACTCGACAGTCCGGCCGGCAACCTCACTGTCAGGGTAGTCCTCGGGTAGGGGGAGGGGCACGACCCGACTGTCACCAGCTCGAACTCCAACCAACCCCTCGTCGAGCTCTTGGAGATAGGACTTTGCCCCGAGCTCGAAGGTGTAACTCTCCGCCTCCGCGCCTTCAAAAGGCTCGCCGTCGATCGTGCCGGAGCTGTCAATCACTACCTGATCCCCGTAGCGGGCGGGGCGATCGACTGGCTCAAAGGTGGCACGGGCCCACCGCATGCGCTCGATCGCTTGGTCGATGCTCTTCTTTGTGACTTCGGCTGTGTACTGGGTCAGCTCAATCCCGCTGTAGCCTTGAGGGTCGATCTCGGGATAGACCTCGAAGGTGGCCGTGTAGGAGAACTCCTTGTCACGTTCAATAGGCTCCGGTTCGATCTCGGCCTCTCCCGCAGGGAGTAAGGAGTGGTCTTCTAACGCCTTTCTGTAGGTTGCGTTCACGAGTTGATCAGTTACCTTGCTGTAGATCTCATCGCGGTGACGACTCTCCACCACAGACAACGGCGCCTTACCTGGCCGAAATCCAGGAATCTTGGCTGTTTTAGCCATATCCCGGAGGTAATTTGTAAGTACCTGGGTCACTTCCTCAGCGGGGATCGTGACAGTCATCCGGCGCTCGAGTGTCGAGTTTTCCTGGATTGAGACTTCCATATCCAAGGCTATTCCCCTTTCGGGCCAATTACCTTCCCTTTTCCCTTAGAGCCCACCAACGACGGTTCACCCCGGAATTGCAGAGTTTTTGGGAAGAACAGAGGTGAGCTCCAGGGGGGAATGGTACAAGGCGAAACGGTAACTTGGTTTGAGTGATTGAAAACTGGTGCGAAAGGGGGGATTCGAACCCCCACGCCCGAAGGCACTGGATCCTAAGTCCAGCGCGTCTACCAATTCCGCCACTTTCGCATCTTGGTCAAAAAAGATAATTCAATACTATCATAACTGGTCCTTACCTATCACCATAACCGGAGGGCCTTGGCCAACCCTAGACTATTCCTTATTCCTTTCTCCTTCTCATTAGGGCCCTCATATTCATTGGCTTACTTTGATGAGATTTATTGTCTTTTTGATTTCGAATTTTACGCTTTTGAATGTCTTTTTCTGCTTGCAGACAAAAACTTCCTCAGTTACAATAGTAATCTTTTCCGAGCCTGGTCTACACTAGAAGAGAGGCCATCCTATGCAAGCACAAGATGAAAAGATCATACAACACCTGAATAAGGTGTTGACCCATGAGCTCACGGCTGTCAATCAGTTCTTTGTGCACGCTAAGATGTGCACCAACTGGGGGTTTGAACAACTCGGGTCGAAACGCCGAGAGCAAGCGTTTGACGAGATGCGCCACACCGAAAAACTCATCGATCGTATCTTGTTCCTCGAAGGGCTGCCCAACCTTCAAGACCTCAACAAGATCAATGTAGGTACCTCGGTCGAGGAGCAGCTCCGTCTAGACCTCCAGCTCGAGAACTCGGGTCTGCCTGATTACCGTGAGGCATTGGCCTACTGCCGCGACCATCGCGATGACGTGAGCAAGGAGCTGATGGAGCAGCTCATCAAGGACGAGGAAGAAGATATCGACTGGCTCGAGGCCCAAGTGCACCGCATCCAGCTGGTTGGCGTAGAGAACTACCTGTCTCAGTTCCTCTAATCCAACTGCTCCACCACTCCAATTACCCGCTGAAAATACCGCATTTACTAACCTGCGTACAGGAGCAGGCCTGTCCGAGGAGGGCAGGATGGCTCGGCCTAAGGGCAGGCCGCTCCTGAACTTCTCCACGCAAACATTGGAGCCCATGAGTCAATCCCTCTCTTGTTTCAAGGCCTATGATATCCGCGGGCGTGTTCCACATGAACTCAATGAGACCGTGGCGTATCGGATTGGCTGTGCGTATGCTGCCTTCCTTCGTCCCAAGCAGGTCGTAGTGGGACGGGATGTGCGTCTGTCTAGCCAGAGTTTGGCTGAGGCTTTAATACAGGGGCTCGTGGAGGGAGGCGCTACGGTCTATGATCTCGGATTAAGTGGGACCGAGATGGTCTACTTCGCAACCTCCCATGAGGGATTAGACGGTGGGATTATGGTTACCGCGAGCCATAACCCTGCGGTCTACAATGGGATGAAATTTGTTCGGGAGGCCGCCCGGCCCATTAGCAGTGATAGTGGCCTGGACGCGATCCGGCAGCTAGTTGAGACGGAGGCCTTTGCTCCTCATCCGGGTGCCGGTGAGGCGATCGGCCTCGATATCATGCCGACCTATTTGCAATTCCTCTTGACGGAGGTGGCCCGTGACCGGTTAGAGCCACTTCGGATTGTGGTTGACCCCGGGAATGGATGTGCCGGGCCAGTGATCGACCGTTTGCAGCCGCATCTGCCGTTCGAGTTTGTCAAGCTCCATGCCGAGCCCGATGGGAACTTCCCCAACGGCGTCCCCAATCCATCATTACCGGAGAATCGCAGGGTCACTGCTGAACTTGTATGCAGCCAGCAGGCAGATCTCGGTGTGGCTTGGGACGGCGACTTCGACCGTTGCTTCTTGTTCGATGAGCGCGGGGAGTTCGTCGAGGGATATTATCTGGTAGGCCTGCTCGCAGAGGTCATACTGCAGAAGTACCCGGGCGCTAAGGTCATCTATGATCCTCGCTTGACCTGGAACACCATCGAGCGCGTGCGGGCCGCCGGCGGGGTTCCGATCCAAAATCGGGCGGGACACGCCTTTATCAAGGAGCGAATGCGGGCCGAAGACGCAGTCTACGGGGGAGAGGTTTCGGCGCACTACTACTTTCGCCAGCTGGCCTACTGCGATAGCGGGATGTTGCCTTGGCTCATGGTGGCGGAGCTGGTGAGCACCTCTGGATGGACCCTCTCGGAGCTGGTGGCGGAGTGCCGATCCCGCTTTCCGTGCAGCGGCGAGCTTAACTTCGAGGTGGCCGAGCCGCAAGCGGCGATGGCAGCCGTGGTTGATGCCTATCAGGAGGCTAGCCCGCAGCTCGACTGGACTGATGGGGTTAGCGTGGAATTCCGTGACTGGCGCTTCAATCTCCGCCCCTCCAATACCGAACCGCTACTACGGCTCAATGTGGAGGCGTGCGGCAGTGAAGCGGTGATGCGCCAAAGGACCCAAGAGCTCTCTCGCCTGATCGAGTCCTATGCCTCTGGCTCGCCTTAGGTGGTGGTTAGGAACCCCGCAATAAGCCGGACCCATTCCGTATTTTCCTCTTCGGGGAGGAAGTGGCCGGCTCTCTTGAATCGATGCACCTCGGCCCCGGTGAAGAGCTGGGTCCAGGTCTCGAGCTCCCTCTCCTGAAATCCCCAATCCCGCATCCCCCACAGGATAAGCACAGGCTTGCCGAGTAGCTGATCCCGGTGGGCCCAAAGCGAGTGGAGCCAGCTGCTCGAGCCGATAAACTGGGCAGGAAAGACCCAACACCCCTTGCGCTTCTCGGGTTGGTCGAGGGGTTGTATGTAGTGTTGATGGATGGCCTGAGTCAGTCGGGTTCGGTCACCGAATACCAGGGGGAGAATGGCCCGGGCAAAGAGATTGAAGCGCCTGATCAAGAACCGGCCCAATCGGCTGCCACACAGGCGAGCGAATAAGGAGAAGCGCCACTCGGTCTCAACGGGCCACATCCAGGTATTCAGCAACACCAGACGTCGGACACGATCGGGGTACTTAATCGCATAAGCAAGCCCGATCGGCCCACCCCAATCGTGGACCACGAGGGTGATTCCGTGCAGGTCGAGTGCCTCAATGAACCCTTCGAGATTCCGGGCGTGGTCTTCGGGGAGGTAGGACCAGGCTTCAGGTTTATCAGAAAGCCCGAATCCGATGTGGTCGATGGCCAAGCAGCGGTACGAGTGGCGGAGCCGCTTGATCAGATGGCGGTAGAGGAACGACCAAGTGGGGTTGCCGTGGACCAATACCAGCGGTTCCCCCTCGCCCTCATCGAGGTAGTGCATCCGTCCGCACTCCAAGGGGAGAAAGTGCGAGCGAAATGGGTACTCATTGGGGTCGATCCAACTATTGTGAGCTCTGCCGCGCACCCTTCAGTATTATCCCGTTTCTGTGTTCCATTGGGTGGAGACCAAGGAGCAGCTAGGGCGACCATGCGAGCAAAAGGGGTGGATTGCTACAGACTCATTCGGCCGGCGCTGTTTATGCTCCCACCGGAGCCTGCCCATCAAGTGGTCCGCTCCCTCCTGCGAGTGACCGCAGCGACTCCAGTATGCCCTCTCCTTGCTGCTCGTTACACCGTCAGCGATGCCCGGCTCCGTTCTAAGGTCTTCGGTGTCACCTTCCCCAACCCTGTCGGAGTCGCCGCAGGCTTCGACAAGAACGGAGAGCTGCCTCGGGCACTTGCCTGTCTTGGGTTCGGCCATATCGAGATCGGGGCAGTGACTGCCGAGGCCCAGCCCGGCAACCCCCCTCCACGACTCTTCCGCCTCGATCAAGACCGCGCCTTGATCAATCGCCTAGGCTTTGACAGCCAGGGGGCGGATCGGGTCAGCCGCCGCCTTCGCCGCACCCATCGGGCGGGTATCCCTGTGGGGATCAACATTGGGAAGTCGCGTGTGGCTCCATTGAGTGCCGCGGAGCAGGATTACCCTACAGGACCGCCACGCACTGCGGCGGATCCTTGAGGCACTGCGTAGTGCCGGTGCAGCCCCCTTGCTGGTCAAGCTCTCTCCCGAACTGTCTGCCTCGGCGGTGGAGGAGGTGCTCACCGTGGTCGATGAGTTCCAGCTTGAGGGGATCGTTGCGACGAATACGACAACGACGCGTCCCCCTTGGCTGCGGGGGCGCCACCGCGCCGAGTCAGGGGGGTTATCTGGGGAACCCTTGGAGGGGATGGCTACACGGATGGTGCGCTTTATCGCTGAGCGTACCCGGGTGCCTGTGATCGGTGTGGGGGGTGTCTCCACGGCCGAGGCCGCCTATACCAAGATCCGAGCGGGAGCGAGTCTGGTCCAGTTATATACTGCGCTGGTCTACTCCGGCCCCGGGATTGCCCGTCAGATCAATGAGGGCCTGCTGGATTTATTGGAACGCGACGGATTGGGCGGGATCAGTGAGGCGGTCGGTGCGGATTTGTAACCTCTGTGTCAACCCCACCACGACCTCTACCAGGGCCGTTAGGGGGCCTGGCAAGTGAGGCCGATCAAGGGCGTGCCTGCAACCAGAAGGTAACTGGCCCCTCGTTGACCAGCTCGACGTGCATCTTGGCACCGAACTCCCCGGCCTCAACCCGTGGGTGCCTCTTTTGGGCCTGAGTGAGGAGGTAGGTAAACAGGCGCTCGCTTTCCACTGGTGGAGCGGCGGTTGAGAAGTTGGGCCGCATTCCCTTGCGGGTATCGGCAGCGAGTGTGAGCTGGGGAACAAGGAGTAGCTCCTTACCCGTCTCTTGGAGCGAGAGGTTCATCCGGTCGGTGCTGTCCGGGAAGATTCGGTATCCCAGGAGCCGCTCCAGAAGGCGGTCGGCTTGGCCCTCGGTGTCCCCCTTCTCGATCCCGACCAGGACCGCCAGGCCAGAGCCGATTTGGGCGATCACCTCATCTGCCACCTCGATGCGGGCAGTGCTTACTCGCTGGATCAGACCGATCATGACTGCTCGGGCCGGCTCCCTCTGGCGTTAATGCAGCCTCCTAGCCTACCTTATCTATAAGGAGGGGGCCAGCAATGAGTCGGTTGGATAGGCGGAATAGGCCAGAGTACAGTGGTCCGATGGCCCGCGCCGAACTGCAGGTTTGGCTTGAGCAGCCAAAGGAGTGCACTCATGTATCTAATGGTCGTACAGCACGGAGAGGCCCTTACAAAGGAGGTCGATCCGGCCCGCCCTCTGAGCGAGAAGGGCCGGAAAGAGGTACAGCGCATTGCAGATCTTATGGCCAGCCTCCCTGTGACTGGGGAACGGGTTTGGCATAGCGGGAAGGACCGCGCCCGCCAGACAGCAGAGCTCCTTGGGGCGGCGATGGCCCCAGGCCGGGAGCCAGAGGCAGTCTCGGGG
>CAYUWI010000033.1:0-13410 GCA_964448275.1 uncultured Gammaproteobacteria bacterium
GCCACTGCCCTATTCGTCACGGGTGGATTGGAAGAGCTCACACTCGGCGAGCAACCCGCACTCGCCATCGATGCCCAAGGGCATGTCCACACCAATAGCCCGATGCAGGCACGCCTTGAGTGGCAGACCGCAACCCCGCCGGATCCGAAGTGACGATGCAGGGGAGACCTGCAGAACATCGGCGATCTAGTCCCTATCTTATCCTCGCCCTCCTCATCTCGATGGCGATTCATGGGGCCATACTGCTGTTGCTCGGCTCTCTTGTGGAGAGGCCCCTCACGCCTGAGCCAAAGGCATTACAGAAAGTCGACTCCCATGCCGCGGGGGAGTCCTTGAAGCTCCTCACAGCTTCGGCAGCGGCCCAGGCCCTTGATGCACCGAAGAGGGGCAAAGCGGCGGATTCAGAGACCAAAAACCGCTCGGTCATAGCCTCGACCCCACCGGACGTGACTGAGGCTACTGAGTCTCGAGATCCCAGGACAACCTCACACACACACACACGCCAGAAGAAAGGGCACACCACAAAAGCGACCAGCGAAGCTCCAGAAGGAGCGGATCACCCTACAGACTCACGGCACGCATCGAGGCCTGTGACCGTGTTCCCATCGCAGCAGGAGCTTGTTCGCTGGGATCAGCATAAGGAGCGGAATCACCGGAGTCACTCGAACGATTCCCAAGATTCGGATAGCATCACAGAGAAGTGGAAAGCAGCCGTCTCTGCTTATATATCCTCCTGGCTTGCCAAGGTGGAGCGGATCGGCAATCTCAATTACCCTGATAAGGCCCGCCGCCGCGGGCTCACAGGGACCGTCCGGATCGAGGCGGTGCTCGAGCCGGACGGGCACGTGGCCCAGATTGAATTAATCGAATCTTCTGGAAGCCAGATCCTTGATGCCGCAGCACGTCGAATCATTCGCATGGCTGGACCTTATAGCCCATTTAGCGAGGCCCTTCAAGCCCAATATGACCGGCTACATATTCCCCATCACTTCAATTTCACCCGTACGGCCATGACTGCAAAACAATAAGCTTGCCTGCGCCTTGTCGAATCAGAGACGGAGGAGGTCGTGATGATCATCATCCTTAAACCGGGGTTCGAGGAATCAGACCCTGAATACAGAGCACTCCTAGGCCACCTGGAGGCCAAGCCTAATATCGAAGTGCGCCGCCACCAGGAGCGTGGGGTCCAGCAGACTGTTACCGAGCTCTATCTAATCGGCGATACTGCGGGCATCGACGCCGATGAGATCGCAGGTGAACCAGCGGTCGAACGTGTAGTCCGCGTCTCAGACCGCTATCGCCTCCTCGGGCGCCACAAAGGGCAATTAGAGGCTACGGGGTTCGAATACCAAGGGCTCCGATTTGACCAAGACAATTTCCATCTCTTTGCCGGTCTATGTGCGGTGGACAACCCCGAAAATACCCATCGAATGATGCAGGCCTTATCGGAATGGGACCAACCGACGGCGCGTATGGGGGCCTACAAACCCCGCACGAGTCCTTACGACTTCCAGGGTCACGGGGCAGCGTGTTTACCATATGTCTTTGAGGCTGCAGGGCGCTACGGAATCCGAGTGATCGCTATGGAGATCACTGATTCGCGACAGCTCGAAGAGATCGAGTCTGCCCTTGAGGAGGCGGGTAATCCTACAGGGGTGATGCTCCAGATTGGGACGCGGAATGCTCAGAACTTCGAGCTGTTAAAAGCAATCGGGCACCAACAGCGATTTCCGATTTTGTACAAGCGGGGATTTGGGATCTCCCTGGAGGAATCCCTCAATGCCTGTGAGTACCTCGCTACAGGGGGCAATCGCAATATCATATTTTGTCTGCGCGGGGTGAAATCACACTTGGGTGCGCCGCACCGTAATCTCGTGGACTTTGGCCATGTCCCAGTAATCAAGCGGCTGACCCGAATGCCTGTCTGCATTGACCCAAGTCATTCAGTCGGCAGCCGCCAGCGCGCCCCCGATGGGCTCTTGGAGATCCACCACGCCACTGCCCAAGGCGTGATCGCAGGGGCGAATATGGCATTAGTTGACTTCCATCCCCAACCCGAGCAGGCCCTCGTCGATGGCCCTCAAGCCCTCCATCTAGAAGAACTCCCCTACTTCGTAGAGGATCTAGATGTGGTCCGTAGGGCCTATCTACAGCGGAGAGAGCTCGCCCAGCGGATGCCTCAGTTTTAAAGCACTCGAGCCCACTACTCAGCGAGACGCGGCAACAGCTCGGCAAGATTGCAAGGACGGGTACGGTAATCGAGCTGCGGCAGAATGATGCTATCCATCGCCAGTCGGCAGGCCCCGGAGCTGCCTGGCAGGTTGAATAACAAGGTGCCCCCACCGACGCCGGCTTGGGCACGGGACCAGATGGTGGATGAACCGATCTCTTGGTAGGAGAGGTAGCGAAAGAGCTCACCGAACCCCTCGATTGGCTTAGAGATCACAGCTGCAGCCGCCTCCGGGGTCACATCCCGTCCGGTAATACCGGTTCCCCCGGTACTGATCACCACTTGGACCCTCGGATCGCCTACCCAGGTAGCGAATCTCTCTTGCAAGGCATCCACATCATCTTGGATGATGTGGCGATCTAGAATCCGATGGCCTGCCTCTTCTAGCCTTTCGATGACCAATCGCCCTGAACGGTCGGTCTCCCAAGTGCGACTATCCGAGACAGTCAACACTGCGCAGTTCAAAGGATGAAACTCCGACTCACCCATCGTAGATCCAGCTCCTCCGGCCCCCGATCGATCCGATTGGAAACCCCGAACACACCGGGACTAACTATCAGCGATCTGACGCTCTTGGCGCTCTTGAGCTTCCTTGGCTTCGATACTCAAGGTAGCTATTGGCCGGGCTTCCAAGCGACGGACCCCAATTGGCTCGCCCGTTACCTCACAGTAACCAAACTCCCCGGCCTCGATCCGGCGTAAGGCAGCATCAATCTTACTCAGCACACGCTGCTCACGTTCTACAGTCCGTAGTTCTGTATAGCGCTCAGATTCGATGCTCGCCCGGTCGATCTCATCCGGTTGATTTCCGTTCTCATGCATCTGTTCGCGGGCGTTATACGTATCTTCAAGGATCTGTTTACGCCATTCGAGCAATATACGCCGAAAGTAGGCAAGCTGTTTGGGGTTCATATATGGTTCGTCCGGACTCGGACGATAGTCCGGTTCCAGTTCAATCTCATCGAGTTTGAGCCTATCGGTCATAACCATCCTCCAGCATCTGCCTGGCAGCAGCTATGAACGTGGGATCAATCATGCCGTGCTGGGAAATAGTTCGCAAGCCCCTCAGTGGTGCTGATACTCAAAGGATGCCACCCCTTTGCAGAGCCAGACGAAGACATAGTGTAGCCCCGAATCTACAGTCGTCACCAAAATCACAAAGATAATCGAATCGCGCCCAATTGGGTCTGCTGACCAAACCGCTTCGCAACCCAGCCGTCTAAGGTGTCTGTCAAGCCGGCAGCTAGGAAGACCAACAGGGCCACACTGGATGGCTCTTCGTGGAGCAGATAGATAGTGCAGGGCACTGCAACGACACGTAATAGGGTCAAGACATTCGCAGCGTTACGAATCATGGTTGATATCGGTATCTCAAGATACGCCTTGTCGAGCCTATCATGCTCCCGTCACGGGGTACGCTCTCAAACCTCGGCTCGAGCACATCGATAAGGGACAAGACCCGATTGATCCCGATCCGGAGCCCTTGGACGTGCAGCCGAAATCGACATTGATCGGACCGAATGGTGTGCGGAACGAGCTCTTTGATCGCCATTACCCGCTTCAGACTCCGTTCCACTGTAGAGAAGGCGGCCAGATCGGCCACATCTCGAACTTCCACTACTTCAACGGTGGTCTGCTCGTCGGGGTAGACCCCATACTGGCGACTCCAATGCTGCGCCAGCCGGGCGATCCCAGCCATCAGCATAGCCTGGAGCGATTCGGGGTCACGGGTGACAAACGCCTGTTGCGTTTCGGAGTCAAGTATACCCCATCGCCCCACCTTCGGGGCCTCAGTTGACACCCCTCGTATTCGGACAATTCCAATGGCGTCGGGCTGGTAGCGCTGCGAGGCAGTTCGGATACGATCCCAATCCTCAAACATGAGGGCACGAGCGCTGAGGTTGCGGAAGTCGGTGCTGTCGAATACAGGGACAAGGAGTGGTACACCCCAACGCTTGGCCGCCGCGCGTAATCCTCTGAAGATTGCGTGATCTAAGTCCGGGGTGGCCAGGTCTAGGGCTCCACCTTCTCGCTGGACAGCGACCCAGACCAGAAGAGCGGGGCGGTAACGCCCCCATATCGGCCAGCCCCTCCGGTGCAGTGCTGTATTGATCGCATCCTTGGCGAATTGGGCCCGGATTCGGGGACCCGAGTGGCCACCTCCCGAATCGAGGAATTGATGCCGCTCCAGAACCTCCTGTGCACGGTCCAAGAGTCGGGACCGGATCTGGGGATCTTGGGCCACTTCGGCGGTTCCGGAGACTCGGGTCAAGACGCGGACCAAGGCCTTCCGAATCAACTCGCTTTGTTTAGCCTGGCCATCCGTAGGGGGACTCACCTCGGCTCGATAGAGGCCAGAGGCCTCCTCACCCTGAGCATCTCCCAAGCCTCCCCCAAGCAATGAGACATACAAAGCAATCCAGCCCACTCTCCTGAACAGAACCCGCAAGCTACTCTAATCCTCTTGGCCGCATGCTTTCCCTCAGTTTCCACCCGTACGGGCTCACTTTACACTGGCACCTCAACCTTCATAATATTGCTTTGCCTACCGCTTAGCCATCGGTATCCTCGGAATGAACAGGGGGCCTAGTGAGCGACCAGGAACCCGTCCCGCCAACCTACAAGGCCTCAGGCGTCGATATCGCTGCTGGGGAAGCTTTCGTGGAGCGTCTCAAACCTCTCGCTGAACAGACGCGGCGCCCCGAAGTCCTCGGCGGTTTGGGAGGGTTCGGGGGCCTGTTTGAGCTGAACCGCAGCCAGTACCGCCACCCCATCCTCGTGGCCGCGGTTGACGGCGTTGGCACAAAGCTCAAGCTGGCTAACATATTGGCTCACCATAAGGGCGTGGGTGTCGACCTCGTCGCCATGTGCGTCAATGATCTCCTCGTCAGTGGGGCCGAGCCGCTGTTCTTCCTCGACTACTTTGCCACGGGGCGGTTGGAGCCCGAACTAGCCACCCAAGTGATGGAAGGGATTACTACCGGATGTCATCAAGCCGGTTGTGCCCTTTTAGGAGGTGAGACTGCGGAGATGCCCGGGATGTATCAGGGCTCTGAATACGACTTGGCCGGTTTCGCTGTGGGAGTGGTAGAACGGAGCAACATCATCGACGGTCGCCACGCCGCTCCAGGAGACATCCTCCTTGGGTTCCCGTCGACCGGTGTACACAGCAATGGCTTTTCGCTGATCCGCCGTATCTTGCAGACTCAGCAGATCGACCTCACTACTCCCCTTGAGGATAAGACCTTGGGGGAACTCCTCTTAGAACCTACCCGTATCTACACCCAGGCCTTCCGCAGCCTCATGGCGGTCACAGTGGTCAACGCCGCAGCCCATATTACGGGTGGGGGACTGCTACGGAATATAGAGCGGATTCTCCCCACTGGGGTCGGGGCCCGACTACACCGCTCTGCCTGGCCCCGCCCCCCGATCTTCGACTGGCTCATCGAACAGGGGGGGATCTCCGAAGAGGAGATGTTGAATACCTTCAATTGCGGTCTCGGAATGGTGGCAGTGATCCCTGAGGCCCAGCTCGATATCGGACTTGCTGGACTAGAAGAAGCAGGCGAGACAGTATACTGTGTGGGTCAACTGGAGAGCGAGCCCGCAGGCCGAGTGGTGATCAATGGCTGAACTTTGCCGCTGCGTCGTCTTGGTCTCCGGAAGCGGGACCAACCTCCAGGCCCTCGTGGAGGCAGCATCAAGCGGCTGGCTGCGAACTGAGATCGCTGCCGTAATCAGCAACCGCCCGGACGCACCCGCTCTGGAGCGAGCAGCCCAAGCCAGGATCCCGCGGTATGCCTTCGACCACACAGACTACCCCGATCGATCCAGCTTCGATACCGCCCTCACCGAGGCAGTCACCAGCTATACCCCCGATCTAGTGGTCCTAGCCGGTTTTATGCGCCTACTGACCAAGGAGTTCGTAACCCATTGGTGGGGCCGATTGATTAACTTGCACCCCTCCCTCCTGCCGGCGTTTCGCGGCCTTCGGACCCATGAACGAGTCCTGGAAGCGGGCTGCAAAATTCACGGTACCACGGCCCATTTCGTTACGGCAGAGACAGATAGTGGACCGATTATAGCCCAGGCTGCGCTCCCCATTCATCCTGATGAGACTCCCACCAGCCTCGCTGAACGGCTCAAAGCGCTTGAACACCGATTACTGCCTCAGGTCGTCCGTTGGTTCGCTGAAGGACGCCTCCAGCTGAGAGAGGGTCGAGTCTACCTACAAGGCGGTCACGTATCCCAAAGGGAGCTCATTGCTCCTCCTCTCGAGCTCGAGTAGCGCAGACACAAGGGCCCTCGGGAAGCCGCCGCGGTAGACAGCGAGAGCAGGGAGAACAATGTCTGAGACCATGCCTGAAGACTGCGTCGGTCTTGTAGAGGGCAAGTTTGAGGTCTTCGACGAGACCCTGGAGCTTGAAGGCGGGGGGCGCCTTGAGGGTTTTACCCTCGCCTACGAGAGCTACGGCACGCTCAATCGGGCCCGTTCCAATGCCCTCCTGGTGTGCCATGCCCTCTCTGGTGATCAACATGCCGCCGGCTATAACGATCCTACAGAGACCAAACCGGGTTGGTGGGATAATTTTATCGGCCCCGGTAAGCCCCTCGATACCAACCGCTTCTTTGTTGTTTGTATCAACGTACTTGGGAGTTGTAAGGGGTCCACCGGTCCGGCTAGTATCAATCCTGCGACTGGGGAACCCTACGGGCTCGACTTCCCCCTAGTAACGGTTAAGGATTGGGTTGCCAGCCAGAAGCGGTTGATGGACCGACTTGGCCTTGAGCGCTGGTTGGCTGTCATCGGCGGTTCGCTTGGTGGGATGCAGGCCCTCCAGTGGGCCATTGACTACCCAGAGAAACTCCATGCAGTCGTGGCCATTGCGGCGACCCCGAAGCTCTCGGCCCAAAATATCGCCTTTAATGAGGTGGCCCGACAAGCCATCATGGCAGATCCTGAGTTCTACGGGGGGCGCTACTATGGCCGCGGGAAGCCCCGGGGTGGGTTGGGCCTTGCCCGGATGATCGGCCATATTACCTACCTGTCTGATGATATTATGCGGACTAAGTTTGGCCGTAATCTACGCAAGGGGCAACCCTTATCCTACGGCTTCGACATCGACTTTGAGGTGGAGAGTTATCTACGGTACCAGGGTCAACGCTTCGTGGATCAATTTGATGCCAACAGTTACCTCTATCTCACCAAGGCCCTCGACTATTTCGATCCCGCAGCTTCCACAGGCGAGGATTTGGCGTGCGCTTTCGCCCATTCCAATAATCGCTTCCTGGTGTTGGCCTTTAACCGGGACTGGCGCTTTGCAGCGGAACGGAGCCGAGAGATCGTTCGGGCCCTGTATGCCAACAATCTAGAGGTCAGCTTTGCGGAAGTGGATTCCCCCCAAGGCCACGATGCCTTCCTGCTCAAGATCAAGTCTTATCACGATATTGTACGCAGCTTCCTGAATCGACTTGCAAACGAACATATATGCCACGCGTCGATTTTGAGATCATCGAACAGTGGATCGAACCCCGATCGCGGGTACTAGATCTCGGCTGCGGGGACGGGGACCTGCTTGCCCGGCTCCAAGAGCACAAGAGGGTCACCGGTTACGGGGTGGAGATCGCCCTCGACAATATCATCGCCTCAATCGACAAGGGACTCTCCGTCATCCAGGCGGATCTCAATACCGGATTACAGGACTTCGAAGACAACTCGGTCGACTTTGTTATCCTCTCCCAGGCCCTCCAGGCCATCCATGATCCCCACTATCTGCTCCGGGAGATGCTCCGAGTCGGCGGTGAGGCAATCGTCTCCTTCCCCAATATCGGCCACTGGTTGGCCCGTTATCAACTCGCCATCCGAGGCCTATCCCCTCAAACCTCGTGGCTATCGTGCCAAAGCGACGAGACTCCGAGCGCCCATCCATACACCATCCACGGCTTCGAGGGGCTATGCGCCGAGGAAGGGATCAAGATCATCGAGCGCTGTGCGCTCGATCGCCGCGGCCACAGCACCTGGCTGACCCGCTACCGCCCCAACCTCTTCGGCGTCACCGCCATCTACCGGCTCCACCGGGGCCCGAGATGGCCAACCTGGCTCCCCCAACCTCGACCAAAGGCAGTGTCAGCCCCTGAGGATACGGGCTAGTCGCCTGTGTCCCGACGGAGCTGTTGGAGATAGGCTTCCCACTCGATCGGCAACTTGTGCTGTTTGGCCGCGTTACACTCGGCGCAACACGGTACGACATTGCCCTTCACGGAATGCCCACCTCGGATTAAGGGTACCACATGGTCCATTGTCAGCTCTTGGGGCGGGAATCTTCCCCCACAGTAATGGCAACGACCGGTACTCCGTTTACGCTTCCACCACTGGCTCTGGCGGAGCGTACGTGCCTTGGCCTTCTCCCGAGTGATGTGCCCCTCTGAAGCAGAGATGAAAAAGGGAGATCCATCGTTCATTGCTCAGTCCTTACCTCCACCTAGCTCAACCCTAAGCCAGCTCCTTCCAGAAGACCTTCGAGCCACGCTCGAGATTGTATAGGGCCTGGCGTTCCACAGGGAGGGCGTCTAAACCGACTTCGATAAACCCGCGTTCTTGAAACCAATGGGCTGTCTGGGTAGTCAAGACAAATAAACCGGAGAGCCCCATCTTCCGGCAGCGCGCCTCAACGGCCTGCAAGAGGGCCCCTCCATATCCACGCTCACGGTACTCAGGACGGACCGCCAAACACCCGAGCTCCCCGACCACCCTATCTGTGGCAGGGTAAAGTGCCGCTGTGGCCAAGATCATACCGTCGCGTTCCATGACGAGGAAATGGTCGATCTCGGTCTCTAGGTGTTCACGACCGCGGCGCACCAGGACGCCGGTCTTCTCCAGTGGCTCGATCAACTCGAGAATCCCCCCAATATCATCGATACCTGCGGTCCGGGTCCCTTCATAAGGATCGGAGGTGATCAATGTCCCCACCCCTTCACGGGTGAACAGCTCCTGCAAAATGGCCCCGTTATAGTGACGGTCAATCAAGTGGATCCGCCGGACCCCACTCTCACAAGCGCTCACAGCTGTTCTCAAGTGCTGGACAATCTCTTCGGGAAGGTCGGTTCGCCTTTCCAAAGTCATACGTGCCTCGGCCGGGGTGATCTGTCGCTGTAACTCCCCCTGGCGATCTTCGAGGCCAGGCCGATCGACGAGAAACAAGAGCTTGTCGGCTCGGAGCTTGGTCGCTGCGGTCCCTGCGAGCTCCTCCGCGCCAAGATTGAAGAGTTCCCCAGTAAGGGAATAACCGATCGGTGGGAGCAAGACCATCTCTCCACGATCGAGGCTTTGCTGGATCCCGTCACTATCGAGGCTACGGACCTCTCCGGTGTACTCGTAGTCGACCCCAAAACGCACCCCGATGGGACGAGCGATAACAAAATTCCCCGAAACGACCCGAATCGCCGATCCCGCCATTGGGGTATTGGCCAGCCCCATAGAGAGCGCGGCCTCAATCTCTAAACGCAACTGCCCCACCGCCTCTTTGACGAGCCTCAAAGCCACCGTATCGGTGACCCGCATCCCGTACCTATAGACCGGCCGAACAGCGCATGCCTTGAGACGGGACTCGATCTGGGGGCGGGCACCATGGACTAGAACCAACCGGACACCCAAGCTATTCAAAAGGGCCAGATCGGAGGCCAGGTGCATGAACTGCCCCTCAGCTAGAACCTCCCCTCCGAAGACCACCACGAAGGTGGACCCTCGAAAGGCGTGGACATAGGGGGCCGCGCCACGGAACCAGCGAACGAAATCGGGGGTGGGGGGGAAGTGTGTATCCATTACCGAGTTTACCCGAGCGACTTAGTAAGGACTACCCAAACAACCAACCAAGGAACCGAGAGTAGGTAGAGGTTGCAATCGAATCGGGGGCGGTGGCGTGGAGAATCGCTCAGACGGGATCGTGTGGCCGAGGATCACAGCGAACAATTCACCTCCCTTTTTATGGCCAATAAGATGCCACATATCAATCCGTGCACAAAGAGCACCATCTACTTGCCTTGCAGTCCCAGCACTCAATCCACCGGCCCAGTTCCCCCTCCTCCTATCCGAGTCCTCCTGGTGGGCCTGGGCACGCAGAGACTCAAACTCAGGTA
This sequence comes from uncultured Gammaproteobacteria bacterium, assembly GCA_964448275.1. GTDB lineage: Bacteria > Pseudomonadota > Gammaproteobacteria > Thiohalorhabdales > CAYUWI01 > CAYUWI01. The sequence continues at coordinate 10,367 of CAYUWI010000033.1, forward strand.
GACACCCACCTGGAGTCACGGCCCACTAATTGCGGGCAAGGCGACCCCCTAGACTGCCGGATTGGTAGCCACCAGCATCAGTGGCATAATCAAAACTACCAACCGCCACAGAATGTGAGAAATACCATGAGCCAAAATACAAGCAGCTTACTGGACACAGTGGCCCGGGAGATTGGGGTGGCCCTCGAGCGTTTCGGGGTACCCCCAGAAGAGATCGAACGGGTCGTCCGGGATACGCTCCGCCCAGGTCTGCAGCGATTGGACCTGATTACCCGTGAGGAGTATGAACATCAACAGACCGCCCTCGAAGAGACACTGCAACGGATTGCAGCATTGGAGTCTCGTGTCCAGAGCTTGGAGCAGCAACAAGGAACTGGATCCCCTCCCCAGGATGGGGAGGCTAATACCCCATAGACCCGGGCGAGATGGGAGCGAACGGATAATACCTTGACTAGAGGCCAATATGATGGAAACCACTGTGATTGCGGATACCCAGATCAGGTGCTCCCGGGTCGGGCTAGGTACCTGGGCGATTGGGGGGTGGATGTGGGGCGGCACGGATGAGGATCAATCCATTCGCACCGTCCATGCTGCCTTGGAACACGGCATTAATCTGATCGACACCGCACCGGTCTACGGATTTGGTCGCTCCGAAGAGCTCGTGGGCAAGGCCCTCGCCCAATCCGGTGAGCGCGATCAGGTCATCCTCGCGACCAAAGTCGGTCTAGAATGGGGTAATACGGGGATCTTTCGTAACGCGAGCCGGCAGCGGATCCTTACCGAGTTCGAGAACTCCCTCAAGCGACTCCGGACAGATTATATTGACCTCTACCAGGTCCACTGGCCTGATCCCCTCGTCTCACCGGAGGAGACGGCGGAGGCCATGTATCAGCTTTACCGCGATGGCAAGATCCGGGGCATTGGCGTCAGCAACTTCTCCCCTGCCCAGATGGAGGTGTTTCGCCAGGCAGCACCACTCCATACTGCCCAACCTCCCTACAATCTCTTCGAACGAGCCAGTGAGACCGACATCCTCCCTTACTGCAGAGATTATGGAATTACTACCCTAGTCTATGGTCCCCTATGCCGCGGATTGCTTACTGGGAAGATGAGACCGGACACACAGTTCCCCGAAGACGATCTGCGCACGATCGACCCGAAATTCCGCTCCCCTCGCTATGAGCAGTATCTCGAGGCAGTCGAACGCCTCAATCGCTACGCCCAAGAGCGCTACGGCCGGCGGGTATTACACCTCGCGCTGCGCTGGGTCCTCGATCGATCCGGGGTTGGGGTGGCCCTGTGGGGCGCGCGCCGCCCCGAGCAGTTGGACCCTGTAGCTGAGGCCATTTCCTGGACCCTGGACGCCGAAGCACTGAATACAATTGATCGGATCCTGCAGGAGAGTATTCAAGAGCCGATCGGTCCCGAGTTCATGGCGCCGCCGGCTCGAACGAGCTGAATTACGACTCAGCCGAGGCCTCGACCGGCGTATCACTGCGGCTCCCCCACTCGGCCCAGGAACCGTCGTAAATCGCTACTTCTTGATTTCCCAGGAGAAAGAGGCCAAAGGCAACGACGCAGGCGCTTACGCCCGAGCCGCAGCTGACCACCAGCGGTTTGTCCCACTCCACTCCGGCCGCATCGAAGCGTGCAGTCAAGCTCTCGCGCGGTTTAACCGTACGGGTATTCGGATCGAGGATCTGGCGGTAAGGGAAGTTGAGACTCCCCGGGATATGACCCTGACGCAGCTCTGACCGAGGTTCGGGGTCCCTCGCGTGAAAGCGCTCGGCCGAGCGGGCATCGACGACCTGCTCTTTTCGGGTCTGCACATTGGTTCGCATCTGATCGAGGTTACGGAGCAGGGCTGGGTTGAGCCGTGCCCGATAGGTCGTTTCTGGATGCTCGGGCGCAGCGGAGTCAGTCGGGCGTCCTTCAGCGAGCCACTTCGGCAAGCCTCCATCGAGTACCGCCACCTTGGTGGAGTCGTGACCAAACAGCCGAAATAACCACCAGACCCGGGCCGCGCTCAGCAATCCGGTTGTGTCGTAGACGACGATGCGGTGCTCATTCTCGATCCCGAGCTGCCCGACCTTTTCAGCGAACCGTTCGGCACTCGGGACCGTATGCGGTAAGCGACTCTCGGGATCTGCGATCTCGTCGATATCGAAGAACACGGCGCCGGGGATATGCTGTTGCTTATACTCGGCTCGCGGATCGCGCTTCTGGTTCGGCAGGTGCCAGGAACCATCCACGATCCGGAGTTCGGGGTCGGAGAGGTGTTTGGCCAACCACGCGGAACTGACCAAGGCTTCAGGGTGGTGATAGTCCATAATCACTCCACAATGCGGCACTCGAGGCTAGCGGTCCAACTAAGACGTTCCATTGCCAACACCTCCCATTATGCTTCTGTCTGGCCGCTATTTCACCCATCGTTCGATCCATAATCGCTTGCTTGATCTGGGTAGCTCGATGTACGGACCGAGACGGAGACCATCATATACTGCTGCGGTGCCGCTCAAAAAGAAATACTTCAGCAGACAAACTATGTCGCTAACGATGCGGATCCAACACCGCCCAGCCGTCGAGGGTCCGCTTGAGCTCGGCTAGGACCGGCATCGCGCGCAGATCCGCCTCATCTAGCGCGTTCCAATCTATCCCCAATGGCGACGGTGGTGGCTCTTCCACCTCGTGGAGTGTCTCCGGAGTGGCGATGAGCGAGACCGGCAGGTCATGGTAATCGATTGGGAAGCCACCGACCACCTGGATGGGATGCACCGTCGTCGCAACTGGGATCGGGGGGTGGCTAAGCTCACGCAACACCGCGTACTCCAGATCCGCATAGCCGTGACCCTTGCCGCAGCGGTGCCCCTCTAAGGTCACTGCCGCGGAGCCCGTCACAATGAGGTCAATGGTCGGTAGAGCGTCCACAGCCAGTGTCTCGCCCCAGATTTCGGCACCCTTCTGGCTCGCCGCCTGGCGGCAATGCCCCTCTGGTATCTGGGACGGATCCAATCGGTGGAAGCCGCCTCGAAGGCGTGGGGTCG
>CAYUWI010000034.1:0-1514 GCA_964448275.1 uncultured Gammaproteobacteria bacterium
GCTGCCCTATCCCCAGACGCCGCTGTCTATGACCTGATCTACAATCCCCCTTGCACGCCCTTGCTGCAGCAGGCCGAGGCTTGCGGTCTGGCAACCGCCAACGGCCTTGGCATGCTCGTCTGGCAGGGGGCCCTGAGTTATGCGCGTTGGACGGGCCAGGAACCACCTGTTGAGGCAGTACGCAACGAACTCGCTGCACAGATGTCCGGATAACCCTTGAAGGGGGCGATTGGTCATGGCCGAGCAACGGTCGCCCACAAAATCGAAGACGAGGACCTATATATGGCAGGGGCGGGACCGTCAGGGGCGTACGCAAAAGGGAGAGATGGAGTCAACTACCGCTGCAGGGGTAACGGCCGCCCTACGTCAACGCGGGATTATCCCTGGCCGCATCCGCAAGAAGCCCCAATCCCTTTTCCAGCGCAATTCCAAGATCAAGACCCAGGACATCGTGGTGACGACCCGGCAGCTCGCCACCATGGTCGACGCCGGTTTGCCCCTCGTGGAGGCCTTCAAGCTCCTCGCCAGGGGGACCAAGAAGGAGAGCTTGCGCAAGGTCCTCGAACAGGTTGCAACCGACCTAGAGGGTGGGCAGGCCTTGCAAGAGGCCTTGAGCCAGCACCCCCAGATCTTCAATGAGCTCTATGTCAACATGGTCCGGGCCGGTGAAAAGGGGGGGATCTTGGACACGGTCTTGGACCGGCTCGCCGTCCATCTCGAGAAGACCGAGGCGCTTCGGGGCAAGGTCAAGTCCGCCCTGTTCTACCCAGTTGCCGTCATCGTCGTAGCTGCACTGGTGACGGCCGTCTTACTGACCTTTGTCATCCCGCAATTCCAGGACATCTTTGCGACCTTTGAAGGTGGTCTCCCTGGGCCAACCGTGATGGTCATCAACCTCTCAGAGGGCTTCCGGAGCAATTGGTACTGGATCCTAGGGGGGCTCTTCGCGGCCATCTACGCCTTTCGTCTCGCCTATCGACGCTCGGAGCGCTTCCACTACCGGGTCGATCAGGCCCTCCTCCACCTCCCGGTGCTCGGCGAGATCGTCCTCAAGGGGGCAACCGCCCGGATGAGCCGCACCTTCGCAACCCTAAGCGCCGCGGGGGTCCCCTTGCTCGAGATCCTGGATACGGTGGGCCGAACTGCCGGCAATCGGGTCATCGAGAAGGCGCTCGGGGAATCTCGAGAGGCTGTGCAGCAGGGAGAGCGCCTAACAGAGCCACTGGACGCCAGTGAGGTCTTCCCACCGATGGTGACCCAGATGATCGCAATCGGTGAAGAGACCGGGAATCTTGAGACCATGCTCGCCAAGATCGCCGATTTCTACGAATCCGAGGTCGACGCAGCAGTGGACGGCCTCACCGATCTCCTGGAGCCAGCCATTATGGTCGTCCTCGGCGTTGTGCTCGGGGGACTGATCATCGCGATGTATTTACCCATCTTCCAAATGGGACAGGCGATTAGTGGCTAAAGTGTAGGGCCCCGGGGGATTGCGTACCGCCCCGGAGCTTAGC
>CAYUWI010000034.1:1524-13405 GCA_964448275.1 uncultured Gammaproteobacteria bacterium
GGACAGGCGATTAGTGGCTAAGCGACCCCCCGACTCCTTATGGTCACTGACTGGCACCCCACACCGAATACCCTGCGCCGGGCGATCCTCTACCGCATGGGGCTCGGTCTGTTCCTAGCCTTACCTGTCTCCTTGATCGAGGAGATCCCACTCGACCACCTTAGGGCGATCACAGCTGGCTTGGGGGCCGTTATTCCCCTTGGGTTGTGGGTATTGTATGGTATACGGGTCGGTTGGGACCTAGACCGCCTCGCCCGCAGGGTGGCTGTCGGTGATTTGATCGCGGCCAGCTTGGTGGTTGCCCTCTCCGGGACGGTGGTAGGACCCTTTGTCTTCCTTTATCCCTTAGCGGTTGTCGCCTCGAGCTTCCTCCTCGGACCCGGGGCCTCATACTATAGTGCTGCGGCTTCCCTAACCCTGCACATCGGGATCTACCTCCTTGTTGGAGGGACTACCCCGGAGGTGGCAATCCGGGGTTTGGCACTCCAGGGCCTGATGCTCGTCTCCCTGGCTGCCTTGAGTGATGGCCTGGCTGCGCGGGTGTACCGTCAGTCGGTTCGGATCCAGCATCGGGATCGAGATGTGCACACACTGACGGCCCTGGCCAGTGAGGTCCTCGGTCGTCTAGATGTTGGTTTGCTGGTCATCGACCCCAAGGGACGCATCCAACTCAGCAACCCTCACGCCAAAGCGATGCTTCGCCCAGCTGGCAGCGCTCAGGCAGATACCCTGGTCAAACTGGCTCCCACCCTGGCACGCTACTTCCAGGCCTGGCGGAACGGCAAGATCGCGGACGCAGGGGAGCTGGTCGCGTCAGCCGAAGGGGAGGAAAACCATACCTTCGCCTACCGCTTCACCCCCTTAGAGGAGTCCGCAGAGGGCTCGATCCTAATCAACCTTTACGATCTCACTGAAGTCCGCGGACGGGCATTCAAGGAGCGCCTTGCAGCACTCGGACGGCTTAGCGCCAACCTGGCCCACGAGCTACGTAATCCCTTGAGTTCGATCCAACAGGCCACCCAGTTGCTCGCAGAGCAGGGAGCGAACCCGCATTTAACCGAAATCATCAGATCCGAGACCCAACGTATGGATCGGTGGGTCGAGACCCTCCTGCACAGCCTGCGTCCCCCGACTGGTTCACCGGTCACACTGCTATTGGCCCCGGTGGTGGTCAGTACCGTCCAACTCCTCGAGGGTGAAGCCAAGGAGGCTACCATCGACCAAGATGTCCCTCCTGACTTAACAGTATGTATCGACGAGGGACCGATGCAGCAGATCATCTGGAATTTGGGGCTCAACGCCTTGCGCCACGGATGCACAGAGGCGGGGGTGGGGGTTTCTATCCGTGCCCGGGCAGTCAATACTCATCGGAGCCGGATCGAGGTCCTAGATCGTGGGCCTGGGATCGCACATTCACATCGGACTAAGATCTTCGAGCCCTTTTATTCGACTGCCCCTGGGGGAACCGGATTGGGTCTAAGCCTGGTCCGGGAGCTAGTCGAGGCGAATGGGGGATCGATTACAGTAGATAATCGCCCGGGTGGAGGGAGCCGTTTCGCAGTCGAGTTACCACGCCGTTGTGCTAAGGGAGGCATGCATTGACCCAGACATTGCTGGTCGTCGACGATGAGCCTTCCATTCGGGAGCTGATCAAAATGGCGGTCGAGCCTCTCGAGATCGAGGTTCGTACCGCAGTCGATCTATCCAGCGCATTGGCGATGCTGGAGGATAACCCATCGACACCACTCGATCTCATCCTCGTCGATCTCCGCCTCCCCGACGGTGATGGGATCGAAATCATCAAGCGGGCTCGAATGTGGAACCCAGCACCAGCAGTGGCAGTGATCACTGCCTACGGGACACCAGAGAGCGCAGTCGAAGCGATGAAGGCAGGTGCCTTCGACTACCTGGCCAAGCCGATCGACATCCACCGCCTCCGCTCCCTGGTACGACATGGCTTACGTCTGGCCGAGTCGGATCCTGCGGAGGTCACGCTTGAAGACTCCACCCTGATCGGCTCGAGCATGGCGATGACTGCTGTCCGCCGCCAGATTGCCAGGGTGGCCCGTAGTGAGGCACCCGTGATCATCAGCGGAGAAAGCGGGACCGGTAAGGAGCTCGTTGCCCGTTCGATCCACGCCGCGAGCTTACGGCAACAGCGCCCCTTCGTACCGGTAAACTGCTCGGCAATCCCCGAACATCTGATCGAGAGCGAGCTGTTCGGCTACCGCAAGGGGGCCTTCACCGGAGCGACTGGATCCAAAGAGGGTCTGTTCCAAACTGCGGAGCACGGGATCTTGTTCTTGGACGAGGTCGGCGACCTCCCCCTACCGGTCCAGGGGAGCCTTCTACGAGCGCTCCAAGAGCGCGCTGTTCGGCCCCTGGGTGAGACCCGTGAGATCCCAGTCGATGTACGGGTCTTAGCAGCCACTCGGCGGAACCTCACCGAGGAGATGGCTGCCGGCCGCTTCCGTGAAGACCTCTACTATCGCCTCGACGTCCTCCGTGTTGATCTCCCACCTCTGCGAGAACACCCCGAGGATATCCCGGAGATCGCCCGAGCTTTGCTCGCACGCCGTTTCCGACGCGCGGATGATCCCCCTGTACCCACCCTAAGTGCCAGGGCCGTGGAACGGCTGATGACATTGCCCTACAAGGGGAATGTCCGAGAGCTCGCTAATGTCCTCGAGCGGGCCCTGACCCGTTATGTGGGGACGACTATCGAGGCTGAGGCCATCCCGCAACCCGAGGGAGTCCCAACAAAACCCTCTCCTGCGCAATCTCCCGAAGAGCATGTTGAGTTTCAGCTCGATCAACACCTCGCCGATACGGAGCGGTGTCTCATCCAGGAGGCTCTGGAGGCCACCCGGGGCCACAAGACGGCAGCGGCCGCACGCCTCGGTATCAGCCTCCGTTCCCTCCGGTACCGGATCCACAAGCTGGGGATGGAGTGAGTCCCGGAGTCGCTCTCGTCGTTGGGGTCACCGCATTAGTTGGCTTGGTAGTCGGCAGCTTCCTCAATGTCGTGGCCCACCGACTACCCCGTGGGGAATCTTTGGTCTCCCCCCGCTCCGCCTGCCCCCATTGCGGACGTGCCCTCCCTGCCTGGGAGAATCTGCCAGTGCTCAGCTACCTGTGGTTAGGCGGGCATTGTCGGGGATGTGCCCTCCCCATCGCCCCCCACTACCTACTGACGGAGGCCGGGACCGCAATCCTCAGCGCGTTGACGGCCTGGATGCTCGGTCCAAGCGGCTTCCTCCTGGCCGGATTGGTCCTGACTTGGAGCCTGATTGCCTTGACCCGGATCGATCTGGAGTGGCAGCTCCTGCCCGATCAAATCACTCTCCCGTTGGCCGGGCTCGGTCTTGCCCTCAACACGACTGCAGGGTGGGTTCCCTTCACGCAAGCCCTCCTCGGTGGCGGGCTCGGGTTCGGTTTTCTCTATCTGGTCGCTTGGGGCTATTACGGGGCCACCGGTCGGGAGGGGCTTGGCGGGGGGGACCTCAAATTACTCGGTGCCCTAGGGACCTGGATCGGTCCCACAGCGGTATTGCTCACCTTGTTCCTAGCAGCCCTGGCCGGTAGCCTGATAGGCGGCCTGTGGGCTGCTTGGCGAGGGGGAGGACGCCATCTGGCCTTGCCGTTTGGCCCCTTCCTTGCGGCGGCGGGCTGGGTCCTATTTCTCTGGGAAGAGAGGCTAGTGCAGTGGTATTTCGCCTCGTTGGCTTGGCTGGCATGATTGTGCTGCCGTTACTCGTGCGGGCGGCTCCTGAGGTCGGGATCCAACACGCCCTGGACAGGTGGGCACGCACCGGAGGGATAAGTACAGTAGCCTATCAAGGCCCCGAGGAAGAGGCTCCACCTAAGAGTTGGCCCCGCTGGCTCCTCCATCCCCCTGGACGGCGGGGGTTGGCAGCCCAATTGATCGCACGCGGGGTCTATCCTGAAGCCACCAGCCTGACTTGGTGGCGAGGTGGACCTGCCTATATCTTCGGCGATCCCTACAGCGAAGGGGGGTTCCAGCTCGTGGTTGCGCGCGAGACAGGAGTCCCGTTACAGCTGCGGACTGTCCGGGATGAACGCTGGGAATTTCAGGATTACACCAGGAAGGCCCTAGATAGGGGTCGCCGACTCATCCCGCAACAGATCGTCCACTGGGACGCGAAAGGACACAAGACCGTTTTTAGGGCGCGTTAGTCATGCTGCTTGTGGGGTTGACGGGAGGGATCGGCTCCGGCAAGAGTGGGGTCGCTGAGGTCATGCGGCGCTACGGGGCCCACATCTTGGACGCCGATCACCTCGCGCGTGAGATAACCTCACCGGGATCCCCAGCACTCACTGAACTTGTCGAGGCCTTTGGCCCCGACTGCTTAACCGAAACGGGCGAACTCGACCGTAAGCGGTTAGCCGAAATCACCCTGTCCGCTCCCGAGCGGCGCCGCCTCCTCGAGGTGATCCTCCATCCACGGATCAACTCCCTCGCCCAGCAGCGGGCTGGTATGATAGGGGAGCATTCCCCGGGTGCGATTGTGATCTATGAGGCTGCGCTCCTCCTGGAATCAGGGGCTGAGAGACTGGTGGACCGGGTTGTCGTGGTGGATCTCCCCGAAATACTCCAATTCAAAAGGGCATCCGCCCGCGGAGATCGCGATCCCGAACAGATCCGGACGATGATCGCACGCCAATGGCCACGCTCGAAGCGCCTGCAGTACGCCGATGATATCATCGACAATAGCGGCACCTGGACGAAGACTGAGCAACAGGTGGTCGAGTTAATGGTGCAATACCGTGAGCTTGCCCAAACTCGCCCCAGACCCTCCTCCGCCCCCTAAGGGGCCCCCTTTATCCAATTGGAAAGACCTCGCACCTACTCTGGTGTTTAGGCCACATTTGAGAGGGAGGATCATGTACAGTAGTGGAACCACTTTGCCCCATTTCCTCCTCACCGAGGAACGGAAATACCATCAGGCCACCGGTGAGTTTACCCGCCTGATGACAGATTTGACGACAGCGATTCGGATCCTTTCACACTATGTCAACCGAGCGGGGATCCTCAACGTGCTGGGTTCCGCCGGGGCTGTGAACACCTATGGGGAAGACCAAACGAAGCTCGATGTCTTTGCCAATAATGTACTTTTGCGTTCAATGGAGTGGACTGGCCATACAGCCGGGATCATCTCCGAGGAGCTCGAGACCCCGCATACCATTCCTCCGGCGTATCCCGAGGGGAAATACCTCCTGGCTATCGACCCACTGGACGGCTCGACCAATATCGATGTCAACGTGAGCGTGGGAACGATATTCTCTATCTTCAGGGCACCGGAACCTGAACAGACACCCGCGGTCAATGATTTCTTGCAACCTGGGGTCCGCCAAGTCGCAGCAGGCTATGCCCTTTACGGCTCCTCGACCATGCTGGTCTACACCACAGGCCATGGTGTCCACGCCTTTACCCTCGAGCCCCAAGTTGGGGAATTCTTCTTGGCCAATCGGGATCTCAAAATCCCGGAAGAGTCTCAGGAGTACGCCATCAATTCGAGCAATCGCTTGAATTGGGAACCCGCTATTCAGCGCTATATCGCAGACTGTGAAGAGGGCCGTGAGGGTCCGTTGGGGAAGCGCTACAATATGCGTTGGATTGGATCCATGGTAGCGGACTTCCATCGGATTCTGATGCGTGGGGGGATCTTTCTCTATCCCCGAGACCGCCACGAACTGGAAACGGGAGGCAAGCTCCGCCTCTTATATGAGGCCAACCCTCTAGCATTTCTGGCTGAACAGGCCGGTGGGGCTTGCACCGACGGGCGCCGGCGGATGCTCGAGATCCAGCCAGAGTCACTCCATCAATGTGCTCCAGTGGTACTCGGCTCACGTGCTGAAGTCGATCGGGTCGCTGCCTATTATGAGCAGACCGACTCCTCTGTCGAAGGGTAAGACAGACCCGAGGCTAGCCTGCCTCTCTGATAGTCCCGGCTTCTTTGTTATACTAGGGGCTTTTTCTCAAACCCCTTCTGGGGTAAAGGAGATAGGTATGGCTCTGCTAGTAGGAGATAGTGCACCCGATTTCACTCTGGAATCTCAAGATGGCCCAGTCAGCCTCTACGAGTGGGCAAGTAACCAGTGGGTGGTCCTGTTTTTCCAGCCAGCCGATTTTGATCCAGTCTCTACCACCGAGTTAGGGCGTTTGGCCGACCTGAACATCGAACTCAAGAACCGCAACGCAAAAGCGCTCGTTGTAAGTAGCGACCCCGTCGAATCCCACAGACAGTGGATCGAAGACGTCAATGAGACCCAAGATACCTGGGTCAATTTCCCAATCTTGGCGGATACCGAGCATAAGGTAGCCAAACTCTACGGGCTGGCCCGCCCCGACACCGATCCCCGTCAAACAGCCCGAGGCCTCTTCTTCATCGATCCAGATAAGAAGATCCGGGCCCTGCTCTCTTACCCTGACAGCGCCGGATACAGCCTTCCCGAGATGATCCGGTTGCTTGATTCCTTGCAGTTAACTGATAACTACAAGGCAGTGACCCCGGCCAATTGGAACCAAGGGGAGCTTGTCTTGGTTCATCCGGCAGTCACAGATGAGGATGAGCTCCAGGAGCGGTTCCCGTTGGGCTACAACGATCTGCGACCCTATCTGCGCCTTACCCCGCAACCGGATATGTTCCATGGACCAGACGTCTTTCCGCAGGAGTAATTGTAGACTCTCTGCGTCAATCAGGAGACAAAGGGACCTTCCCCAAGCGACGCCGGCCTTAGCGCCGGCGTCGCCTCTCTAGATCAGGTAAGGTGGTAGAACATCAAGGGGACATAGTGGTCCACAAGAAGTAATGAGAATAGCAGGATGAGGTAGGTGATTGAGTAACCGAAGGTCTTCATGGGCAACCGTCGGTCCTCTTTTCGGATCTTCATGGCAATGGCGTAGTAAAGGAAAATACCACCCAGGACCAATGCTCCGAGGAGATAGACTGGCCCACTCATCTTCACTGCAAAGGGCAAGAGGCTCACCGCAACCAGCAAGATGGTGTAGAGGAGCACCTGTAGCCGGGTGTACTCTACCCCGTGGGTAACCGGGAGCATGGGGATATCAACCTCGGTGTAGTCACGGTAACGATGGATCGCTAGGGCCCAAAAGTGGGGAGGGGTCCATACGAAGATAATCAAAAAGAGCAATAACGCATGGGCATGGATCTCGCCGGTAATCGCAGTCCACCCGAGGACCGGCGGAGCAGCTCCGGCAGCCCCCCCGATGACTATATTCTGTGGGGTAGCGTGCTTGAGATAGAGCGTATAGATCACTGCGTACCCGATCAGTGATGAAAAGGTCAATACTGCTGTCAATGGATTGACTAGCCTCACAAGTATCCCCATTGCCAGGGCAGCAAGAATAAAAGCGAATGTGAGGGCCTTTTTGTTCCCAATATACCCGGTGGGTAGGGGCCTCCCTCGAGTACGGGCCATCCGGGCATCGACATGCTCTTCGGCCACATGGTTGAAGGCTGCGGCAGAGGCACTCGCCAGTGCAATACCGAGGGTACCGAACAAGAAAGCATCGAGTGGCAAGAGCCCCGGCGTCGATAAAAGCATGCCAACGATAGCAGTGAAGACAATCAAGAATACCACCCGAGGCTTGCAAAGCTCGTAGTAGGCCCGGAGGTGTTCAGCCCAGGCCCAACCTCGATTGGAAGCGCGCGAGATCGGCTGTTGCATCGGCTCACTCTTCCCTATTTAGCCAATTTTTACCCAATGTTACGAGTTAATGAATAGCGGAGCCAGTATAGCATCCATCCTCTACCAGCTGGGGTATTCTCCTAGGCAGGTATAGGTGGTGATTTAACACGACCAAGCCCAAGAGAAGCAAGGCTGCCCCGGCGTTATGGGCCACTGCGGTAGCCAGTGGTAGGTACAATGTAACGTTCGTGATCCCTAGTGCGAGCTGGATCAGGAGTAATCCCCAGATAGCCCTCCCGAGGATTCGGGCTCTCGAGGTGGAGCCATACCGTAGGAGAAGCCCTGCGAGTCCACCAATATAGAGGAACGTAACGAGCGCTCCGATCCGATGGGCCATGTGGATGGCTGTGCGGGCGGGATTATCCAAAACACCCCCTTCGTAGTTGAGGTCGAGCCCCTGCCATACGGTGAAACCCGCTTGGAAGTCCATGGGGGGCCACCACTGGCCCTGGCACATGGGAAACTCCGAGCAGGCGAGTGCAGCGTAATTCGCACTCGTCCATCCTCCTAAGGCGATTTGGATTGCAACGATCCCAAGCCCGAGCAATGCCCACGGACGAAGCCAACCGAGCGAAGCAGCAGTCTCCTGAACTTGGGAGTAGTCCCCTTGCCGTAGCACAAGCCAGGCCAATAGGGCAAACGTAGTCATGCCACCCAGTAGATGGGTAGTTACCACAATCGGATTGAGCTGCCAAGTCACTGTCCACATCCCGAGCAGGGCTTGGAAAATGACCAACCCAACCAGCACCGTGGGTAGGACACAAGGTTGCCCAGGCCAATTCCGGTCCCTCCAGGCAATCAATCCAAGGACAAAGATAACCAAACCCAGGGTCCCTGCGAAGTACCGGTGAATCATTTCCCTCCAAGCCTTCCCTGCCTCGAGCGGCCTTGGGTAGGTTTGAGAAACGGTGTCAAGCTCGCTCCCTTGCTCAGGGACGGTGAGGTGACCGTAGCAACCCGGCCAGTCAGGGCAACCCAGTCCGGCATCGGTAAGCCGCACGTACGCCCCCAATACAACTACCCCGAAGGCAAGTACGAGCGCAAGCCATGATAGTCCCCGAAAGCGCGTATATGTGACCATGGGCTACCCGAATCGCGAGGTCTTCAGGAGATGTTCGAGATCGTCTAAGAGGCCGCTTGGATTGGCCTGGGGTGGATAGTACATCATCAGATTGGCCATCGGATCCACCAAATACACCCGCGGTGTCTCCACCACCGCACGCGGCTTTTCCACTCGAAATTGGGTCAGCACGCGTTCCCGGGCGGAATCCACCAAAGTAGCCAGTGTCATTCGTGGATACTGCTCCTCGAGCAACTTTCCAAGCGGCCCAAGCTGCTCCGTATTGGTGGCTATATAGAGACGTTGGACCCGTCCCATATTCTCACCTTGAGCAATATGCACTTGGCGCATCTTGTACAGGTTATCGCGACACACTGCACTGCAGTCCGATGAGCCAATATAGATCAGGGTCCATTTACCACGTAGGAAACCGGTGTGTAGCTCACCGCCACCGACCCGTTTAAGGTAGAGGTCCTGGAGCGATCGGGGAGGTGAGATCAACTCACCGTAGTTAGTCTGCTCTACACCCTCCTGCCAGGACTCTGGATTTTGATAGAGAAACCAAGCCACAAGCAACGGCCCGCCAAAGAGGAGGAGAATCAGGGTAAGCTGGAGTAGCCCCCTCCAATTTCTCGAGCGCAAGGTCGAATCAGCCATGGCCTAGGTCTCTTGTGGAGGTTGGCAGCGGCGGGTATTGACCCAAAGATAAAGGATCGTGAGTGCAAGCGCGAGTGCAAACCATTGAACTGCATACCCTATATGCCGTTGCGGTCCGAAGGTTGTCGGCTGCCAGTTGGATTCTATCTGGAAGCTGTGGGGCTGACCGGGCTCGAGGCGGACCACATACGGAAGCAGCGGGTAGCCCAGCTGTTCAGCTATCCTTTCTGTATCGACATATTGGACGAGTTTAGGCCACCGCTGCTGTCCGCGATCCGGCTTACCAAGCAACAGCCCTGGACGGGACGGTTGGACCATGATCCCAACAATCTGCTGCTCCCCTTCTGGTCCAGGCACCTCCGGTAGATTCCGTCTAGAACGCTCCAAAGGGATCCAACCGCGATTCACAAGGATCGCCGTATCAGCACCGGTAAGCCTGAGCGGTGCCAAGACCTCAAATCCGGGTCGTCCTTTGTAGATCTGGTTGTCGAGGAGCAGAGTGTGGTCATTATCGAAGTGACCCACCGCCTTGATGCGGAGATACTCAAGCGCTTTGTCGATCGCGAGTGCATCATGAAGAGGCTGGGGAGAGCCTCCACTCCGCTGCGCGTATTCTTCCATCAGGCCGCGCTTCTGGTCAGCCCGGTCGAGCTGCCAAAAGCCTAGTAAAAGGAACAAGATAAAAAGCACTCCCGCCACCAGGGTCGGGATCCGCCTGGGCTGGAACTCAAACGGGCCGAATTTCACAGACAAGCTCACTCGAGTCGGGTGTCGGACCCCTGATGGCCAAAGGGGTTAAATGTGATATGATTCTTCAATGTTGTCCCAATCTATGGGTCTTCCAATGCTTATACAGATCTTAATCGTCACAGTATTACTCGTTATAGTCGGCGCCTTGTTTTCAGGTTTGTACTATATGGTCCAAGATAGCGGTAACTCTGACCGTATGGCCAAAGCGCTGACGTGGCGTATTGGGCTCTCTCTGGGGTTGTTCGCACTCCTTATGGCTGCGTTTGCTACAGGACTCATCACACCCCATCCAGTCTAAGCGGCTCCTGGATTCAATTCTGCCACGGGTCGGTGTGAAAAGGGCGCTGCCTCTTTGGCAGCGCCCTTATAGGCCTACCTCAAAGCGGCCTAGAGCCAGTAGACAAAGATAAACAGGCCGAGCCAGACCACATCCACAAAGTGCCAATACCACGCCGCGGCCTCGAAGGCGAAGTGGTTATGCTCACTGAAGTGGCCCCGGATCGATCGATAGAGTATCGCGGTAAGCATGATGGCCCCAATGGTCACATGGGCACCATGGAACCCCGTTAACATAAAGAATGTCGAGCCATAGATCCCAGTCCCCAGGGTGAGCCCCATGTGCATCGCTGCCTCATAGTACTCCCCCGCTTGGAGGAAGAGGAACGTCACCCCAAGGGCAACCGTCAGCATCAAGCCTACGACGAGCTGCCGCCGATCTTCCCTCTTCAACCCCCAGTGGGCCCATGTGATAGTGGCTCCTGAAGAGAGCAGGATCAATGTATTGAGGGCCGGAACACCCCACGCTGGCATCGCCTCGAACTCCCCGTGAGGCTGGACACCGCCTACATTACCCGGGCCGTTGCTTGGCCATTCAGACTCAAAGCCGGACCAGAGCATCTGACCGGTCAACTCTTCTGCACCGCTCCCGGCGAGCCAAGGAATAGCGAGCTGGCGGGCGTAGAATAACGCTCCGAAAAAGGCGCCAAAGAACAACACCTCGGAGAAGATAAACCAGCCCATCCCCCAGCGAAAGGAGAGATCAACCTGATCATTGTAATAGCCCGCAAGGCTCTCCCTGATTACGGTGCCGAACCAACCGAACATCATAGCCACGATGACTACGAGGCCAATAATCATAAAAATCCCACCGCCGCTCGACCCATTGAGCATCGAGGCGAATCCGCCGGTGAGGCAGATCAAGCCGATCGAACCCATAATCGGCCAATGGCTTCCATGCGGCAAATAGTAGTGCTCGCCGCCATGAGCCGCTTCTGACATATGCAATCCTCCTCCTTAAAATCAGGGCCTTCTACTTCTATTAGAAATTTCGAAATCCCGGTAATCGACCCCCGGGCACCGCTGCGCGTCACTAACCAAACGCTTTAATCAAGTAGATCCCAATGTAGAAGATTAGTGCGACCAACCCTAAGAGGATCGCAGTCCATACGACAGACCCTCGGCGCCCGGGTCGGTTCTCGTCATCGGCCATAGCCCTATTTTCCTGAAGACGCAGCAAAAACCCCCGCAGAGCCCACCGTTATGATGTAACTACGGGGGTTCTTACTAGTTGTTACTTCACCTCAGGGGCCTCCTCGAAGGTATGGTACGGTGCCGGCGAGGGCACGGTCCACTCGAGGCCTTCTGCACCTTCCCAAACCTGATCAGTCGCCCGCTCGCCGC
>CAYUWI010000035.1:0-13033 GCA_964448275.1 uncultured Gammaproteobacteria bacterium
GCCCAGACGCGGAATCGGGCGGCTAACCATTCAGCTGCAAAAACCGAGCGATGGCGTCCACCGGTGCAACCCATGGAGACTGTGAGGTAGCTGCGTGGCTCCCGCATGTATGCGGGGAGCCAGCCTTCGAGCAGCGTCTGAATCTCCTCGAGCCGCTTCTCGGACTCCGGTTGGGCCTCGAGGAAGCCCACCACCGCTGGATCGAGGCCGGTGAGCCCGGCGAGACCGGTCTCATAGTTGGGATTGGGTAAGAGGCGGAGATCGAAGACCAAGTCACTGTCGAGCGGGACCCCATTCTTGAAACCGAAGGACTGAAACAGCACTGTAAGCGGTTGACTCTCCATACCGTTGGCGCAGACACAGGAGCGAACCAGTCGGTGCAATCCATGGACCGAAAGGGTGCTGGTATCAAGGATATAATCTGCTCGCTCCGCGAGGGGGGCGAGATGCTGGCGCTCCAGGGCGATAGCCTCACGTAGTCCCCGTTGTCCTTCGGCCAAGGGGTGGCGACGTCGGGTCTCGCTAAAGCGCCGTAGCAGACTCGCTTCATTTGCCTCCAGGAAGAGCCCCCTGACTTGCACCTCGGCCCCGTTCTCGAGCTCCTTGAGCCGGTTTGGCAAGTCGCCTAGGTGAGCGCGTGTTCGGATGTCGATCCCCACGGCCGCCTTGTACACCGGCTTAGGGCCTGAAGCAAGTACCTGGCTCAACTCACACAGGAGGTCTGGTGGGAGGTTATCGACGCAATAGTAATCTGCGTCCTCCAAGGCGTGGAGGGCAGTACTCTTACCTGAGCCTGAAATCCCACTCACCAGGACCAGTTCCATTCCCCGCCTTGAATCTCCCTCTTGAGATGCTCACTGAGCTGCCACAGACTGAGTATTGGCTTGAGAGGCGACCGCAATCATGCCAGGCACTGCTGTCTTACCTCTTCATCTTTGGCAATCAGCAGCTCATAGATCTCCATGGCAGTAGCCTGGAGAAGGGTCTTACGAAACTCGGCATCGGCGAACATCTTGGCAAGCCGTGCCAGGAGCTGGACATGTTCCTCGCACTCCTCATTAGGAACCAACAGTGCAAGTACAAGCTGGACCGGCTGGTGGTCGAGGGTATTGAGGTAAGCCGGTTCATTCAAGCGGATGAAGATCCCAATGGGGGCCTTAAGTTTGGCCAGACGTCCGTGCGGGAGTGCAATGCCATGGCCGAGCGCAGTCGAACCCAACCGCTCCCGCTCGATCAGGGTCTGGAAGACCTCACGTTCCCCGAGCTCAGGACAGTCCGCTTGGAATTTCTGGGCGAGTTGATCGAATAGGCTCTTGGTGCTTGACGCCTGACCCTCGGTCCATATCCGCTCTGGTGTCAGCAGCTCCTGCATGGGGACAGGGCCGTGTGACGCCCCATTGGGTGATTGACGGGAATCGGTTGGTTCTTCCCCCTCAGGAGGATTGTATGCCTCCGGAGCGGGATTCCCTTGTTTGGTTTTCTTTGAATTTCTCTTTGTGCCTGCGGATCTGACGATCGATCTTATCGGCCATTGCATCGATCGCAGCGTACATGTCTTTAGCTTCTGTAGCCGCATGGAAATGAGCCCCACCGGTCGCTACATTGATCTCGGCGAAGTGCCGAAACTTCTCCACTGATAGCACTACTTGGACCTCGACCACATCATTGGCGTGTCGCTCGATACG
The DNA here is from genome assembly GCA_964448275.1 of uncultured Gammaproteobacteria bacterium. GTDB lineage: Bacteria > Pseudomonadota > Gammaproteobacteria > Thiohalorhabdales > CAYUWI01 > CAYUWI01. The sequence goes on from CAYUWI010000035.1 coordinate 1,686, forward strand.
ATTGAGCTTCTTTCCCACGTAGTCGCGCAGGGCCTCGGTAACCTCAACATTTTGACCGCTCACGGTGAGCTGCATTCGCAGAACTCCCCTTGCATGGTGAGGTTGATGGTTTCGTTCTCTACTCCTTAGCCTCGCCCCAGAGAACGACGTTGACTGGAGGCAGGGATCCCAAGGGACTGGCGATATTTCACGACCGTCCGTCGGGCTACCTGAATCCCCTGAGATTTCAGGAGGTGGACGAGCTGAGCATCACTGCAGGGCTTGTTCGGGTCTTCCTCAGCGATCATCCGTTGGATCATCGCCCGGATGGCGGTCGCCGAGGCCCCTTCACCGTCGCTGGTCGCCAAGTGGCTCGAGAAGAAGTGTTTGAGCTCAAAGACCCCCTGCGGGGTATGCATGTACTTCTGTGAGGTCACCCGAGAAACGGTGGATTCGTGGAGATCTACGGCTTCAGCGATATCTTTCAGGGTCAGGGGGCGCATGGCGGTGGGGCCGTGTTCGAGGAAGGGCTGTTGGCGTTGGACGATGGCGGAGGCCACCTTAAGCAGGGTCTCGTTGCGGCTCGTGAGACTCTTGAGGAACCAACGAGCCTGCTGGAGGTGGTGGCGAATATATTGGCGCGTCTCTCGATCCCGGTCTCTCTCTTGAACAAGCTCGATGTAGGTCGGATTGATTTGGAGCCGGGGGATCGCTTCGGGGTTGAGCTCGACCTGCCAGTAGCCATCGCGATACCGAACAAGGACATCAGGGAGGATCGTTGAGATGGGGGTAGACCCCACTCTCGCACCCGGTCGAGGATGCAAGGTGCGGATCAACTCAACTGCTTGGGTAATCGCCTCGGCCTCTGTTTGTAAGGCGCTCTGGATTCCCTTGAGATCTCGTTTGCCGAGTTGCTCGAGGTGGTTGGCGATGATGGTACGTGTGAGTGCTTGCTCGGGGAGGTCCGCGGGGAGGGAGTCGAGCTGTGCCATCAAACATTCACGGAGACTACGTGCCCCCACCCCCACAGGGTCGAGCTGGAGGATCTGGTCATGGACGCTCCGCACCTCTGTTTCCGGAATCCCCAATGTGGTAGCGGTCTCCTCCAGTGGCACGGTCTGATAACCATCATTATCGATCCCATCAATCAGGGCTTCCCCGATCGCGTGCTCTGCCTCACTCAGAGGGGACATACGGACCTGCCAGCGGAGGTAGTCATGGAGTGTTTCAGGCGCGCTATTACGGGCCTCGAGGCTTGACCTCTCGGCCTCCGGATCCGCACCGACCATGCTACCCCCCTGATAGTCCAGGCCGTATTCCCATTCGGTCTGGACGTCTCCCTCCAAGGTGGAGGCCTCTGTTGTGGTCGAGCCCTCCTCGGGGAGAGAGGATTCAACCTCCCCCGGGTGCTCGCTATCTAAGCTGGCCTCGGCTTCTTCCAGGAGGGGATTGGCCTCCAAGGCCGCTTGCACTTCCAGGTTAAGCTCCAGTTGGGATAGCTGCAACAGACGGATCGCCTGCTGCAATTGCGGCGTCATCGTGAGCTGTTGGGATACCTTGAGCTCAAGCGATGGCTTCATCCCTTACCGTGCTCCTTTGCCTTTCACAGTTGGAAATGGTCACCTAGATAGACACGCCTTACCTGCTCGTTACCAATGATATCGATTGGAGGCCCAGAAGTCAGCACCCGGCCCTCACTCATGATATAGGCCCGTTGGCAGATCCCAAGGGTCTCTCGGACATTGTGATCGGTGATTAGGACCCCGATGCTGCGTCCCTGCAGGTGGTGGATGATCGTTTGAATATCGTGGACAGCAATCGGATCGACCCCAGCGAACGGCTCATCGAGAAGGATATAATCCGGCTCGGTCGTCAGGGCGCGTGCGATCTCAACCCGTCGGCGTTCCCCCCCGGAGAGGGAGTAGCCTCGCTGGTGGCGGATCTGTTGGATCCCGAGCTCATTGAGCAGGGCCTCGGTACGCTCCTCCCGCTGGGCTCGAGAGAGCTTCCGGGTCTCGAGGATGGCTAGCAGGTTCTGCTCTACCGTGAGCCGACGGAACACCGAGGCCTCTTGCGGAAGGTAGCCGATCCCGAGGCGTGCCCGTCGGTACATGGGGAGCTGGGTAATCTCCTGATCATGGAGATGGATTGTGCCACTATCGGCCTGGATCAAGCCCACGATCATATAGAAGCTCGTGGTCTTCCCTGCCCCGTTGGGGCCTAAGAGGCCGACGATCTCGCCCGGGTAGAGCTCGTAGGAAGCCCCTTGGACCACGGCCCGCCCGTGATAGTACTTACTGAGGTTTTCGGCTCGTAGACTGCTCATCGATGTCTTGTGAGACTGCCGAGTCAGCCCCTTTTGGGGAGCGTGGTAACTGCCCTGACTGAAAGACCGCGCGCGCCCTCGGGCCAGAGCCGGGAGCCCCATGGACTTCGACCCGGCGCTGATCCAAGAGGTAGCGAATGCGATGCCCTTCTAAGAGGTTGTCCCCCTCTACGAGGCGAGCCTCACCAATCAGGAGGAGGCTGCGGCTCGCTTGATCAAAGATCGCCTCGTGGGCCCGACCGTGCTGGGTTCCTCGTTCGATCCTCACCGGCTGCCCATATGCATGGGCCTTCTGAATCTCTTCGGAGGTGTAGCTGATGACCAAGCGCTCGCTGTGCATCGTAAGATCGCCTTGCCGGGTTTCGACTTGACCTCGGTAAACAGCCTGCTTTTCTGCATGATTGATTAGCATCTCATTGGCCTTGATAATCAAAGGCTTTTGCCCTTGGGGGGTCGTCTGCCCCGGAGACGCAGCGAGGACGCTACCAGCCGAGACCATCGTGACTAGCCCGAAAACGAGCTGGAGTCGTCGCAACCAGCGGGCTTGCTGATACGCCTTAGGGGGCATCTTGAGGAGAATCCCAAACAACCGTCATGACTCGATGGTGGAAGCGTATCCGATCTTTCCGGGGCCAAAGGGTCGCCCCTAGGGCCTGGGTCTCGCCGAAGGGGGTACGGACCTGGACCGGGGCCAGTGTGCTTGCGCGCCGAGCTTGGGGTCGATAATAGAGTAGGGGTGTCATAAGGCGGTAGCCCTGTGGATCATCTAATACAACCTGCCCCTGCAGGGTAATCTGGCTATTCGTATCATGGATTCGTCCGTAATTCGAGATGATCTCTACGGAAGGACGCCCCGTCTGCGGGACGGAGAGCTGGATTGCCGTCAGCAGGGTGCTTGTCCAGCGGCGGTTATGGAACGCGCGCTCAGCGAAGAGCTCCACTGCCCCTGGATCTCCCTTCTTCCGTTGTCGGAGGTGGATCCTCTTGGCTTCTCGATCGATGCGTACCTCCTCCCTTTTTGCGGAATACTGAGGTTGACCAGGGCGCTGATACAGCGTGAGTGCAACCGCGACCATGAGCGCAGAAAGCCCTAATGTGCGAGAGGTGCGCCACACTTTCAGGGACTATGTCGGTCATAGTGTGCGAGCAGTGATTCCCAGTGGCCCTGGACGGACAGCAGCCGATCCGCTACCTCACGCACAGCGCCCCAGCCGCCTGGCATCCGAGTAATCCAGTGAACGGCCGCGAGGACGGTCGGATGGGCATCAGCAACCGCGATTGCCAATCCGACTTCGCGGAGGACCGGGAGGTCCACAAGATCGTCACCGATATAGGCAATCGCTGAAGGGGCCAATGCGTAGTCCTCTTGCAGGGTCCGTAGTGGTTGAGACTTATCTAGGGTGCCCTGAAAAACCCGGTCGATTCCTAGTTCATACGCTCGCTGGGCAACTGCATTGGACTGGCGGCCAGTGACCAGGGCGGTGAGTATCCCGTAATATCGCAGTAGCTTGATGCCGTGTCCGTCGCGGATATGGAAACGCTTCAGTTCCCGCCCTTGCTCATCGAGCAGGATCCCACCGTCGGTCATGACCCCATCGACATCCATCATCACGAGCTGGAGGGCAGCGGCGCGCCGCTCGATTTCTTCGGGGAGGGTGTTCATACTACCCCCGCGCGCAGGAGATCGTGCATATTAAATGCCCCGACGAGCTGATGGTCCTCATCGAGAACCAGCAGCCCATTAATGGCCTTTTCCTGCATAAGCTGCAGACCTCGGGCAGCCAGCTCCTCGGGCCTGGTCGTATAGGGCTCGGGAGTCATCAATTCCTCAGGGGTGGTCGTGTAGAAATCGAGGTTCCGGTCAAGGGCCCGCCGTAGATCGCCGTCCGTAATGATCCCGACAAGGCGCTCGGAGCTATCCAATACAGCCGTCATCCCGAGCCCCTTAGACGTCATCTCGAGGAGGGCCTCATGCATCCCTGCAGCCACTGAGGTAACCGGGATCCCCTGACCAGTGTGCATGATATCGCAGACACGCAGGAAGAGTCGTTTACCCAGGGATCCACCTGGGTGGAATTGAGCAAAGTCTTGGGGGGTAAAGCCGCGTTGTTCAAGGAGGGCAAGTGCAAGGGCATCCCCAAGGGCCAAAGCGACCGTGGTGGAAGCAGTCGGCGCTAGATTGAGAGGGCAGGCCTCTGCCTCGATGCGACTATCGAGATAGACATCCGCTTGCTCACCTAGGGTGGAGCCGGAGCGACCGACCAAAGCGATCAAGGGGATATCGAAACGCTTGAGCATGGGAAGCAGACCGAGGATCTCTTGGGTCTCGCCCGAGGAGGAGAGGGCGAGCACCACATCTTGGGAGGTGACCATCCCCAGGTCCCCGTGGCTCGCCTCGGCAGGGTGCATAAAGAAGGCAGGAGTTCCGGTGCTCGCTAGGGTCGCTGCGATCTTCCGGCCGATTAGCCCCGACTTGCCCATTCCGGTCACCACGACCCGACCATGCGCCGTGAGGATGCATTGGGCGGCCTCTTCGAACTCTCGACCAAGCCGGGCCTTGGCCGCATAGACAGCGTCGGCCTCAATTTGGAGTGTGCGACGGGCACTGGTCAGAACAGCGCTCAAGATCGACCCCTGGTTGCAGGTCGATACCCCTTCCCCCTAGAGTACAGGTGAACCGATCGGGTTGAGAGGCAAGGGTCCGTGGATAAGATCTTCATCAATCAACTCAAGGTCGATACTGTTATCGGGATCTTCGAGTGGGAGCGGCGCATACGCCAGACACTCTTCCTCGACTTGGAGCTCGCAAACGATTGCGCAACGGCCGCCCAAGTGGATCGAGTGGAACAGACAGTCGATTACAAGGCCCTAAGCAAACGCATCACTGCCTTTATGCGCAACAGTGAGTTCCAACTGATCGAGACACTCGCTGAGCAGACGGCCGAACTCATCCGAACCGAATTCGCGGTACCCTGGGTGCGGCTTCGCCTCCATAAACCTGCGGCCTTGCGGGAGGCACAGGATGTGGGCGTAGAGATCGAACGCGGTCGGCTTCCGTAGGCCGAACCAAGTCCCTGGAGGGAGCGCGCATTGACCCAAGCCTTTGTCGGAATCGGCAGTAATATCGAGCCTGCTCGGCATGTTAAGGCGGCGGTGGCGACCTTGCGGGCCAACTTCGAAGAGGTGACCTGCTCCACCGTTTACCAAACTGAAGCAATAGGCTTCGAGGGCCCCCCTTTCTATAACCTGGTAGCCCGATTCGAGACGGCCAAGACATTGGAAGAGGTGGTCGCTCGACTGCACTCGATCGAGGCCCGGTTCGGGCGCATCGACTCCGGTCTCCGTTATAGTAGCCGGACCCTCGATCTCGATCTGCTCCTGTTTGGTGATCGGGTCAGTCGGGAACCTATCCAGCTTCCCCATCAGGATATCTTGGAATATGCTTTTGTACTCAAACCCTTAGCCGAGTTGGCCCCCCGTCTCCGCCATCCTGTGCTGCGACGGACCTTCACCGAGCTTTGGACAACCTTGGGGGGGACTACAGTTGGGGAGCTCCACCCGCTCGCCCTCGATCTCCCTTCAGTATAGAAGGCGTCCCCCATCAATCCTGAAGACCTGGCCCGTAATGTAATCAGCGGTAATCAAGAAGTGAACCGCCTCGGCAATCCCCTCTGCGCCCCCAACCCGGCGGAGGGCTGTTCGATGGAGCAATGCCTCTTTCTCTGGGTTGTTTAATCCCTCCTGGGGCCATAGCGCGATGCCGGGGGCCACGCCGTTTACCCGCACCTCGGGAGAGAGCTCTTTGGCCAGGGTGTAGGTCAACATGGAGACCCCGGCCTTGGAGATGGAGTAGATCGGGTGACGGGCGAGGGGACGGTCGGCATAGATATCGCCCAGGTTGACGATACAGCCATGGCCGGAACGCAGGTGTTCTGAGGCACTCTGGGCCAAGAAGAAGGGGGCCTTGAGATTGGAGCCCATCAAATCTTCCCAGGCGGCCTCTGTGGCCTCCCCAAGTGGGGTCGGATAGAAGCGTGCGGCATTGTTGACCAGGATATCCAGGCGACCGAAGGCAGAAACGACCGCTTCGACCAGGCCTTCCAAGTTGTCGAGCGTATCGAGAGCGCAGCCGAAGGCCTGGGCCCTGGCCGGTCCAGACGCCTCGAGCTCAGCCGCGAGCGTCTGGGCTGCTGTTCGGCTGGTATGAAAGTGGATCGCGACATCGGCCCCCGCAGCATGGAGCTGACGGACGATAGCCTGCCCCACTCGGTGAGCAGCCCCTGTGACTAGCGCTGTCTGACCGGTAAGATCTCGCATGGCCATAACTACCCCGTAGTATACTCTATACCCGCTAGCCCTTTCACTCTTGGCCTGCGTTCGATTCGAGACCGAGTGATTGTCCACTGGAGCGAGCCCAACAAGGGGAGCAAAATGGTGTATGCTGCATCACCTTTACCCACTCCCACCCACGAGGAACAGGAGCGCAGTCGGGCGGTTGGCGAGCTCCTACGCACCCATATGGCTGCCCGTAGGGGGGGGATCCCCTTCAATGAGTATATGCGGCTCGCACTCTATGCCCCTGGGCTAGGCTATTATGTTGCCGGTCGGGAGCGCCTCGGTCAGGGGGGGGATTTCGTTACAGCCCCGGAGCTGGCCCCCGTGTTCGGGGACACGGTTGGTCATCAAGTCGCGGAGGTGATCGCCCGCCTAGGCGGTGGGGAGGTCGTCGAGGCCGGAGGCGGAAGCGGGCGCCTGGCAGCGGATCTCCTTATCCGGATGGAGGAGTTGGGGTGCCTACCGGATCGCTATCGGATCCTCGAAGTAAGTCCGGACCTATCGATCCGCCAACACGCCACACTGGCTGCTGAGGTCCCCCACCTCTTGCCACGGATCGAGTGGATCAGTGATTTTCCGCAGACCGCTTGGCGCGGGGTGTTGCTGGCCAATGAGCTCCTGGATAGCCTACCGGTCCACCGCCTCCGAATCACCCCAGAGGGGGTAAAGGAGTTCTACGTCGTCCCGACTGCTACGGGCTTCGATTGGCAGCTTGGCCCTCTCAGTGATCCCGAGTTGGTCGAGGCCCTGCCTGAAGGAGGATCCGATCTCCCGGCGGGTCTTGAGACCGAGATCAATTTGGAAGCCCCTGCGTGGGTCGCGCAGGCAGGCGAACACCTCGAGCAAGGGCTCCTGCTACTCCTCGACTATGGTTATACCGCTACGGAGTACGACTCCGCGGACCGTTGGAACGGCACCCTAAGGTGCCACTACCGTCACCATACCCATAGTGATCCCCTATGGCTCCCGGGGATCCAAGACATTACAGCCCATGTCGACTTCTCTGCACTCGCGGCAGCTGGACGGACCGCCGGGCTGGAGGTCCTCGGTTACACTTCCCAGGCGCAGTTCTTGCTCAACCTCGGCCTGATCCAAAGGCTCGAATCCGAATTGGCGGGCGATGTCACTGCCGCCGAGCAACTCCGCCTGACCAACGCGGTCAAGCAGCTGACCTTGCCGGATGCGATGGGAGAGACCTTCAAGGCCTTGGCACTGGGGCGCGGTGTGTCTGAACCCTTGACCGGGTTCCGTTGGCGGGATCGCGCATCTCGGCTATGAATATGCCCTCGCAACCGAGGTACTCAGTGAGGGGTGCAGGGTGATCGGGTCTTGAATTCAGAACAAAGGGGGATCAGTGGACCTCCAGCAAGCCGTTGTGCTAGGCGTTCTCCAAGGGTTAACGGAGTTTTTGCCGATCTCCAGTTCGGCCCATCTGATCCTGCTCCCTCATCTTGTGAATTGGCCTGATCAGGGATTGGCGTTTGATGTCGCGGTCCATGTGGGTAGCCTGGGGGCCGTAATGGGGGCCTTCCATCGTGAGTTGGGGGCCATGGCCCGGGATTGGGGAAAGAGTGTGGTGACCGGGGATTTCGAGGGGGAGGCACGGCTTGCTTGGGCGATCCTGTTCGGGACAATTCCGGTGGGTCTGGCCGGGATCACCCTTAAGGGGGTAGTGGAGACCCACATGCGTGAGCCAGCGGTCTTAGCGGGGGCCCTGATCTTCTTTGGGGTAGTTCTGGGGGCTGCGGACCACCTCGGCAAGCACAAGCGCTCCGAGGACTCCCTCTCGGCTTGGGATGTGCTTGTAATCGGCTGTGCCCAGGCCTTGGCCCTGATCCCCGGGACGAGCCGCGCTGGAATTACTATGACAGCGGCCCTGGGGATCGGTTGGACCCGTGAGGCCGCAGCCCGCTTCTCCTTCCTCCTTGCGATCCCGGTGATTGTGCTCGCCGGGGGATTGGATATCCTCGAGTTGGTTCGGAGTGCGGTTGAACCTGACTGGGCCCTGCTTGCCGCTGGTACGGGGGTCTCTGCGCTCTCCGCCTATCTCTGCATTTGGGGGTTTCTCACCTGGATCCAGCGAATCGGGATGACCCCATTTGTCGTCTACCGTATCCTTTTAGGCCTATTCTTGTTGTATTGGGCCTAGCTCGATCCATCCCGAGTGAGTGGGATAGGAGCAGAGGGTGATGGAACACGAGCACTCCCCCGAGGCAATCCAAGCCCGGATCGGAGACAATTTTAAGGTCAACTACATCCGTGACTGGATCTATGGAGGAATCGACGGGGCGGTGACGACCTTCGCCGTGGTGGCTGGCGTCGTGGGGGCGGAGCTGGCCGTACGCGTTGTGGTTATCTTGGGGCTCGCCAATCTCATCGCGGACGGCTTCTCGATGGCCGCGAGCAACTACAGTGGAACCAAGGCAGAGAATGACGATTACGCTCGGATCCGGGCAATCGAGGAGCACCACATTGCGACGGTCCCTGAGGGGGAACGCGAGGAGGTCCGAGAGATCTTCCGTCAGAAGGGGTTCAAGGGTGAGGACCTGGAGCGCGCTGTCGACGTGATTACCTCGGCGCAGGAACACTGGATCGAGACCATGATGACCGAGGAGCATGGGCTCCCAAAGATGGTGCGATCTCCCTGGCAAGCCGCTCTCTCTACATTCGGTGCCTTCCTCATATGCGGCGCGGTCCCGTTGTTGCCCTTCGTCTTTGGGCTGCCTGTCGCCTTTGGGGTCTCGTTGGGTCTGACTGCACTTGTCTTTTTTGTGATCGGCTCCGGAAAGAGCATGTGGTCACTGGCGCCCTGGTGGTGGTCAGGGCTGGAGACCTTGGCGATCGGGATAGCAGCCGCTACCCTAGCATTCCTCGTGGGCTACCTCTTAAAGTCTCCATTCTAGGTCCCTATGTAGTGATGGAGTGGATCCGAGTGGACCTCGCACATGACCAAGGAGCATCATTATGCCCCGCTACCAAGGTGAACCGGACTATCAACATGGGAATGCTGAGTCGACTGGGGTCTTATTGGTCAATCTCGGGACGCCGGAGGCCCCAGATCCCCCTTCCCTCCGTCGTTACCTGCAAGAGTTCCTTTGGGACCCGCGCGTGATCGAGGTCCCACGGCCAACATGGTGGTTGCTCTTGCATGGGGTCATCCTACGGACACGTCCCAAGCGATCGGCAGAGGCCTACCAACGGGTATGGGGCAAGGAGGGGCCCGGTTCACCCCTGTTGACCATCTCCCAACGCCAGAAGCAGGCCTTGGGGTGGGTCTTGGAGAAGCGTTTCGAAGGCCCCGTGCAGATCGCTCTCGGTATGCGATACGGGGAGCCGTCGGTAGCCACAGGCCTGCAAGAGCTTCGCCAAGCCGGTGCCCGACGGGTGCTTGTCCTGCCGCTCTACCCCCAGTACTCAGCGAGTACGGTAGCCTCGACCTTCGATGCCGTCAGCGCGGAGCTCCAGAAGTGGCGATGGCTCCCCGAGTTGCGCTTTGTGACCCATTACCATCGGGAACCGCTCTACATCCAGGCATTGGCCAACAGCGTTCGGGAGCATTGGGCAGAGCACGGCGAGCCAGATTGCTTGGTGATGTCTTTCCACGGTCTGCCGAAGCGCTACCTCCTCGCCGGTGACCCATACCATTGCGAGTGCCATGCGACCGCGCGCTTGGTCGCTGAGGCGTTGGGCCTTCCCCAGGAGCGCTGGAGGGTGACTTTCCAGTCACGGTTTGGTCGGGAGGAGTGGTTGCGGCCGTATACGGACGAGACCATGGAAACGCTCCCGAGCACCGGGGTGAAACGAGTCGATGTCCTTTGTCCGGGGTTCTCGGCTGATTGCTTGGAGACGCTCGATGAGATCGACAATGAGAACCGTGCCCTCTTCCTCGAGGCCGGGGGGGATAGCTTTCGCTATATCCCGGCCCTCAATGACCGCGCTGACCATATCGAGGCCCTGGCCGAGCTGGTCGTACGGCATTGTCAGGGTTGGCCCGAATTGGCGGACTGGGATGCCGACCGGCATCGGAGGGAGGCCTATCAGAGCCGTAAACAGGCCTTGTCTTTAGGAGCGGAACAGTAGGGTGAAGGCAGTCCCTATGGACCGAAAAGGAGATACGAGGGGGATTAGTATGGCCCGGTGTGGCCCGCTCGTGCTGATCATCTTGGATGGTTGGGGGTATCGGGAGGTCTGCGATGGCAATGCGATCCGGCAAGCCCACACCCCGACCATGGATGCCTTGTGGGAGGACTATCCACATAGTCTTCTCCAGGCCTCGGCAGGGGCGGTGGGGGTCCCTGAAGGGCAGATGGGGAATTCGGAGATAGGCCACCTGAATATCGGTGCCGGCCGGGTACTCTATCAAGAGTACATGCGGATCAACCGTGCGATTGAGAATGGCTCTTTCTTCAGCAATCCTGAGTTGGTAGCGGCCGTGGATGGGGCCAAAGAGAGCGGCAAGGCCCTCCACTTGTTGGGGCTCGTCTCGGATGGCGGGGTCCACAGCCACCAGGCCCATATCGAGGCCATGCTGAGACTGGCAGTCGAGCGAGGGCTCCAGCGGGTCTTCGTCCACGCCTTCCTCGATGGACGAGATACCCCACCCCAAAGTGCTCGCACTTACTTAGAACGTCTCCAGGGGGTAATCGAGGGCTTGGGGGCCGGGGGCATCGCGAGCAAGCACCTCGGGCACTTCGAGACGAACGAACGG
>CAYUWI010000036.1:0-12333 GCA_964448275.1 uncultured Gammaproteobacteria bacterium
GTAGGCCACTTACCCTTTGTCAGGCGACTGGTCTCCTACCTGGTGGCCGGACAAGAGGAGCTCGCCTTGGTCACATACCAACCTGGGAGTGTGGTCTGCCTCGAGCAGGGCAACGGGGGGGATTGGTCGATCGCCTGGATGCTCCGTCCGGAATTGTTTCCCGAACGGGCTGGATAGATGCCGTGACTGTTGTAACGGGTCCCACGCCGTGGCTGTAGCCAAGTCCATAGACCAAGGAGATAGACGATGTTGGCCGATATCCAAGGGCAGGTAGCGCTTGTCACCGGAGCGAGCCGAGGCATTGGCCGGGCAACGGCTGTCGCCTTGGCTCGGGAGGGCTGCCATACTGCGCTGTTGGCCCGGAGCGTGGATGGACTCGAACAGACCGCGGCCGAGTGCCGCAACCAAGGGATCCATGCCCTCTCCCTCCCCACCGATATCACCGACCGCAGTGCCTTACGCGAAGCCGTGCAGCGTTGTGTTGCGGAGTTAGGCCAATTGGATATCCTAGTGAATAATGCTGGGGTCTTTGGTGGAGGCCCTGTCCATCAGGCAGATCTTGAGGTCTGGGACCGGGCGATGGAGGTCAACGCCCATGCACCAATGGATCTCACTGCGATCGCCTTGCCACATATGGTGGGATCGGGACGCGGTGCGGTGATCTTCATCGCCTCGATCGCAGGCCGTATGTCCTTCCCGAGTGGCGGTGCCTACTGCGCCTCGAAGCACGCAGTTGTCGGCTTCAGCGGTTCGGTATTCGAGGATGTGCGTGAATCGGGGATCAAGGTCTGTGCGCTCTGTCCGGGCTATGTCAATACCGAGATGGTCGCTGGGCGTAAACTCGCGACCGATAAGATGATCCAACCTGAGGATGTGGCCGAGACGGTGGTCTTTATCTGCCGGTGTCCGGAGACCGCCTGCCCAACAGAGATCGTCCTGCGGCCGCAGCGCTCGCCTTATCTCACTGCTCGCTGAAGGGGGGTGGGTTCACCCTGCCCTACTGGAGTAGCCGGTTTTGGTGCGCTCCCCACTGCCTTGTGCTTCCTGAGGGCCGTTTTTAAATGGATGATCTCACGTTTGGCCACTCAAGAGGGCCGGTAGACGAGAGCGCTGGGCGGCGCTGGCAAGTAGATAGATGGTGGCTTAGACCGTGTGGGCAAGGCCCAAGCGGATAATGACCCCTCAGAGAGATGTTCAATCTGACTGTTGAGTTTTGGCCTCACCTGGTCGCCGTTTTCAATCTCGGGGCGAGCCTCCTGGCTTCAGGGCATGTGGTGCTGCACAAACAAGATTCGCGGGCAGCAATCGCTTGGGTTGGGGTGATCTGGTTGGCCCCCGTCGTGGGCGTCCTGCTTTATCTCGGTCTGGGGGTCAACCGGATTGAGAGAAGGGCTGTCGTATTACGGGGGAAGAGGCCCAAGTATGGCCCACTCAGTGACCCCACTTATCCCGTGTCTCAGGAGCTTCTCCGGGCGAGACTCGGGTCGAGGGGGGTGCATCTCCATTCGTTGGGGAGGCTTGTCGGTAGCGTGACGCAGCATTCGCTGCTCCCTGGAAATCGGATCCTGCCGTTGGTCAATGGGGATCAGGCCTATCCCGTCATGCTCCAGGCCATCAATGAAGCCACCCGTTCGGTGACGCTTAGCACCTATATCTTCGACAATGATCGTGCAGGCAACCTATTCCTGGACGCCCTCCGGCGTGCGGTTGCGCGTGGGGTCACCGTGCAGGTCCTCATCGATGATGTGGGCTCCCGGTATAGCTGGCCCTCGATGGTACGGCGACTCCAACAGACGGACATCCCGGTTGCGCGATTCTTGCCGACCCTCGTCCCCTGGCGATTTCAATACTCGAACCTACGCAACCACCGCAAGATCTTGGTCGTCGATGGGATCACTGGATTTACTGGGGGGATGAATATTCGTGCAGGGAGTTGTCTGGAGCACCGAACCCCTCATCCAATTCAAGATCTCCACTTTCGTGTGGAGGGTCCAGTGGTTGCCCATTTGCAAGCGATATTTGCCGAGGACTGGGGCTTTGCCACCGGCGAGTGGCTGGAGGGTGAGGCGTGGTTTCCTGCACTCGAGGCCAAAGGCGAGGTGTTGGCCCGCGGCATTCCAGATGGCCCGGATGAGGACCTTGATACGCTTCGGAGCACCCTGATCGCGGCACTCAACTGCGCACGGTCGTCTGTGCTTGTGGTGACCCCCTACTTCTTGCCCGATACTGCCCTTATTATGGCCCTGAATGTCGCGGCCATGCGTGGTGTTACAATCGATATCGTTTTGCCCCAACACAATAACCTGATCTTGGTCCAGTGGGCCTCAACAGCCCTCTTATGGCGATTATTGGAGCGCGGTTGCCGTGTCTGGTTGTCGCCTCCCCCCTTCGATCATAGTAAGTTGGTGATCGTGGACGGTATCTGGACCCTGCTCGGATCGGCCAATTGGGACCCACGCAGCCTCCGTTTGAACTTCGAGTTCGATGTGGAGTGCTATGATCAGGTGCTCGCCGACAAGCTTACAAGGCTGCTCCAGGCCAAGCTCGGTCGAGCCAAACGGGTCACCCTGGCCGAGATACACAATCGCGGGTTGCTGGTGAAGCTCCGAGATGGGGTGGTGCAACTGTTGTCGCCCTACCTCTAGTTTGGTCAACAAAGGCTCACTTTGGCTGTGTGTTCCCAGGAAAAGGCGCTCAATGTCCTGGTCCTGCCGGATAAGTTTAAGGGGACCCTCACAGCCTGGGAGGTAGGGAAGGCTATTGTGGCTGGTTGGCGAGCCAGCCGCCCGCAGGACAGGCTGGAGCTCCAGCCCATAAGTGATGGAGGGGACGGCTTCGGGGAGGTCCTGGCACGAGCCTTACGGGCGCAACGGTGCTCAGTGCAGACAGTTAATGCAGCCCATCAGGCCCAAATCGCACCTTGGTGGTGGGAGCCAGTGAGCGGGACCGCGGTGATCGAATCCGCTGCAGTGATCGGGTTGGCCCTTTTGTCCTCTAGGCAGTATCACCCGTTCGAACTCGATAGCCATGGTTTGGCGGCGCCTTTGCGCGAGGCCATTCGCCAAGGGGCTCGCAGGTGCCTGCTGGGTCTCGGGGGAAGCGCCACCAATGATGGCGGCTTTGGGATAGCCCGGGCCCTTGGGTGGCAGTTTTTGGATCATCAGGGCCGCGCGATCCAATGCTGGAGCGAGCTTACGGCGCTCGCGCGAGTTAGCCCACCACGCCTCCCCCTGCGTTTCCTGGAGTGGGTCGTCGCGGCGGATGTGCAGAATCCGCTCCTAGGCCCCAATGGGGCCACCCGAGTGTATGGACCACAAAAGGGGCTGGTTTCCAGTAAGGATCTCGTCTGGGCAGAGCGGTGTTTGGCCAGATTGGCCGAGGTGGTGGATTAGGAGGGGGCCACGAAGCCTGGAAGCGGGGCGGCAGGGGGTCTTGGGTTTGGGCTGGCGTGTTTCTTGGGTGGCAGGCTGGAGTCGGGTTTCGCGCTCCTCAGCCAGCAGGCCCGATTGTGCGAGCGGATCCGAGCTGCTGACTTGGTCATCACCGGTGAGGGAGCACTCGATCGCTCGAGCCTCATGGGCAAGGGGGTCGGTGAGATTGCCCAACTCTGCCAACAATACGGTATACCCTGTCTCGGGCTCGCCGGGAGGGTCGAGGATCCCGCCTGCCTAGAGCAGTGGTTTAACGGGTTGTATAGCCTCGTGCCTGAGGTTACAACTCAGACTCGAGCCCAAGCAGAATCTCATCTTTGTCTGGAGCGATTGACCGCACGCATCGCCTGTGAGTGGGCTAGAGGGCACTAACTGGCCAGGATGACTCCTCACTCAGTGGATCGATCAGCCTGACTCGCGCCATTGGGATTGGCCTGGACTGTGTAGGGAGCGGGTATGATCGAGGAACCGCGCCAGCGTGCGTAAACTCGGGTACATTCGGCGCCGAGAAGTAGGATCATGGCCGAGTAGTAGATAAAGAGGAGGAGAACCACGAGTGATCCCGCGGCGCCGTAGGTCGAGCTGATCCCGAGGGTGCCGAGGTAGAGCGAGATACAGTACTTGATCAACATCAGTAATGCAGCGGCCACCGCTGCTCCAACCCCCACATCCCGCCAGCGAGCCGTCGCATCCGGAAGGAGCCGGTAGGCTACAGCGAGGAGCAGTACAGTCAGCAGGTAGCTGATTAGATTATTGACCAAGGCCATGCCCCAGAATGGGGTAGAGAAGGGGAGAGCGGCCCAGCCTTCCGCAAAGCTACTGAGGGCCCGGATGGTAGTGCTCAGGGTCAGGGAGACCAAGAGCAGGAGAGCGACAAGCAGTACCATGGCAAAAGAGAGTAACCTCTTCCGAACGATGTCCCATAGGAAGTACCTGAGATGACGGATTTCAGTCTGCAGGCCCCAGATCGTGTTGAGCGAGTGCTGGAGCTGGATAAAACCCCGGGTCGCGGCGAAGGCCATGACAGCAACACTGATGAGGGTGGCCAAAAGGCTGGAGTTGGGCGCGGAAGCATTCTTCACTATCTCCTGCACGGTCTGGGCCGCCGCAGGGGACAAGAGGATTTCGAGCTGGGCAGCGAGCTCCTCGTGGGTGGCCTCCGTGCCGAAGAAATAGGCCACAAGAGCAGTCGCTAGGACAAGGAGTGGGGCGAGGGAGAACAGGACATAGTAGGTCAATGCTGCCGCGTGTTGGGCAATATCGTCTGCAGCCAGCTGTCTGCCGAGCTCGAAGAGTAGCCCCCAGAATCCTCTGAGATGTTCTATATATTTGGCTATATATTTGGTCATGTGCCCCGTCACTGATTGAACTATTGGTGCCGGAGGCTGCCTAACGCAATCGATGGGTGCCGTGCCCCCTCAAGGTGTCAGGCACAAGACACCGATATGGTTTGAAAGGTACAATATGACAGTGAGTTGAGTATACTGGTACTGGCTGCAAAAAGGGGGCTGTGGGCCAGTCTTGAAAATTTTTTCCCTATCTGGAATGAGCAACCCGCCTCGTTGCCTGCTCCCGAATGGAGAGCGTACTCTATAAGGTTGGGTTGCCAACGGAGCCCGCTCTCCCCGAGACCAATTGGTACCTCAAGCTCAGCCAAGGGATTGCCTCAGTATAAATGAGGTAGCCACAGTTGGTGTTTTCCTGTATCTTAGCGCCCCTTGACTCCCTTGGGGTTTCTCCACAAGGCGGAGCGACTATTGGCAGAACAGAGCGTGATTTCAGCGCCTACTCAAGCTCATAAACAGGGTTACGACCGGGCGGTCGCGTTGCTCGGGGCCTGCAGTACCCCTGATGGCTTCTTGGCGAGCCTCACCCATCAGGACAACTACCGTCGTGTCTGGGCACGTGATGGAGTCATCATTGGCCTTGCCGCTTTGCAAACGGGTCGCCAGGATTTGATCCGGACCTTTGAGCAGACCCTGCGGACCTTGGCTCGTTACCAAGGGCCGCACGGCGAGATCCCGAGTAATGTGGATACGGTAACGGGGCGGGTGAGCTACGGTGGCATGACGGGTCGAGTTGACGCCAACTTGTGGTTCGTCATCGGATGCGGTCAGTATTGGCGGGCAACCGGGGATGACCGGTTCTTGGCCGATATGATCGATACCATCGAATGGGTCCGGTTCCTTCTCGGGGCCTGGGAGTTCAACGGTCGAGGCCTGCTCTATGTCCCTCTGACCGGTGATTGGGCTGATGAGTACGTCCAAAGCGGCTATGTCCTCTACGATCAGCTCCTCTACCTCCAGGCGCAGAGGGAGATCACTGCAATGCACCAGAAGGGATACGGCTCTCCCGACCCACGGTGGGATCAGCGCCGGATTCGGTTGGCCCGCCTCATTCAGGCAAATTACTGGTTCCCGGAAGGCCAGATCGAACCTCCAGAGGATGCTTACCACCGGGGCCTGTGGGAGAGAGGCCAGCAGGCGTCCTGCCATTGTGAGGGTGAGTATTGCCAGTACTGGATGCCGTTCTTCTCGCCACAAGGGTACGGTTACCGCTTCGATGCATTTGCCAATATCCTGGCTTCACTCCTCGATGTGGCCGATGAAGGCCAACGTGAAGAGGTTGATGGCTATATCAGCCGCATCAGCGGTGAAGAGATGAAGCTCATCCCCGCCTTCTACCCGGTCGTCATGCCGACGGACCGGGACTGGGAGGACCTCCAGATGATGTTCTCCTACTCCTTCAAGAACCACCCCTTTGAGTTTCACAATGCCGGGCTTTGGCCGATGCTCACAGGCTTCTATGTCGCGGATCTCGCTCAGCGGGGACAGGCTGAGCTCGGCCGAGCCTATCTTGAGGGCATCCATCAGGCAAATGCCCTCGAGGTCAATGGAGACCCTTGGGGGTTCCCTGAGTTCATCCACGGCCAGCGCTACACGGCTGGGGGGACAAGCTACCAGGGCTGGAGTGCGGCCGCTGCGGTCATGGGGCACCACGCCCTGGAGGGTCGGCCCCCCTTGCGGTTCAATTACCACTAGCTTGTGGCGGTCCGGCTACTGAGGGCAGCCGGACCGTACCTCATCAGAGGCTAATGCAGACCGACTTGGTCTCGGTGTAGTTCCGTAGTACTTCATGGCCCATCTCGCGGCCCCAGCCCGACTGCTTGTAGCCGCCGAACGGGAGGGCCGCATCGAAGACATTGTAGCAATTAATCCAGACCGTCCCGGACTTGAGTCGGCTGGCCAGGGTATGGGCCCTGCGGAGGTCATTGGTCCAGATCCCGGCTGCCAGGCCGTAGATCGTATCGTTGGCCTGGGCGATGAGTGCCTCGTCGAGCTCCTTGAACGGCATGGCAGTGACCACAGGACCGAAGATCTCCTCCTGGACCACCTTCATCTCCGGTTTGGTGTCGACGAGCACGGTGGGCTCGACGAAGTAGCCTCGTTCGCCGTACTGCTTGCCCCCCACCTTGGCTTGTGCGCCCGCCTTGAACCCCTCCTCGAGATAGCCAGTCACGCGCTCGAGCTGGGTCTTCGAGACCAGTGGGCCCATATCGGTATTGGGATCCAGCCCAGAGCCTAGCTTGATCTTCGAGGCCTGCTCAGCCACACCCTCCACGACCTGATCGAAGATCTTGTCCTGGACGTAGAGTCGGGAGCCAGCCGAGCAGCACTGGCCGTGGTTGAAGAAGATCGAGTTGGCTGCCCCGGGGATGGCAGTCTCGAGATCGGCATCGGAGAGCACGATGTTCGGGGACTTGCCCCCGAGCTCGAGCGAGACCTTCTTGAGGTTGCCCGCGGCGGCCTGAACAATAGAGCGTCCGACCTCGGTGGAGCCGGTGAAGGCGACCTTGTCGACATCTGGATGGGCTGCCAAGGGTGCACCGGCCTCCTCACCGAAGCCGGTCACAATATTGACTCCGCCTTCGGGGATCCCCGCCTCCTGGAGGAGCTGACCTAGCTTGAGGGCCGACAGGGGGGTCTCCTCGGCGACCTTGATAACGATGGTGCAGCCCGCGGCCAGTGCTGGGGCCAGCTTCCAGGCAGCCATCAGGAGGGGGAAGTTCCACGGGATGATCTGTCCCACCACCCCGACAGGCTCTTGCCGCGTATAGGCGTGGTACTGGGCCCCGGGGGTGTAGGGGACTGATAGGGGGATCGTATTGCCTTCGATCTTGGTCGCCCAGCCCGCCATATAGTGGAACATGTCGGCTGCAAGCGGGACATCAGCGACACGGGCGACGTTGATCGACTTGCCGTTATCCAGCGACTCCAGTTCGGCGAGTTCCTCCTGGTGCTCGAGGATGAGGTCCCCAATCTTCCAGATGATGCGGCCACGCTCAGAGGGCGTGAGCCAGATCCAGGGTCCCCTCTCGAAGGCGTGTCGCGCCGCCTTGACCGCGCGATCGATATCCTCGTAATCGGCAGCCGGTACCTGGGCGATGACCTCGCCGGTGGCAGGGTTGTAGACATCGAGCTGCCGGCCCGAGGTAGCATCGACCCACTCGTCATTGATCAACATTTGGTGCCGAGCCGCAACAAAATCCCGTACTTTGGGGTCGAGTTCGACTTCAGCTACCGCTTCTTGGTTCATGGTCGCCCTCCTGATCCTGCGGCGTCGGTTACTATTAATTACCTTTAATTACCTCTCCGCTTCGGTCGCGATGACAGCGCAGGGGGCGTCATGGCGAGGGCCCCACTGGGCCAGACGCAATCTCGTGGGAACACCACCGATCCCAGAATCCCCTTCCCTCCAATGGGCCTTCGCCCACGCCATCGCTTCGCTGCCCTCATGCTGACCAAGGCGGCTGCATTGACTTTCTGATTGAAACGGATAGACGATCATTATTTTAGACTGCCATTCAGCTTGCTTCGATCCCCTCTCTGTCCTGACCAATTCTTGCTGCTCAGGGGTGTCGAGATCCTTTACAGGTGGGTGAGTCCTTCGCTAATGCTGGAATTGCAAATCTCGGGTCAAGGGCCGGTTTGGGGATTCGATGTTGTGTCGTGAATGGATGTGACATACTTGACGGCGTCAACAATGGCAGGCCAAGGATGCCATGATCCTGTCGCATTATCGCATTGCTAGTCGGTCTGGATTTCGACAACCCTGAAGAAGGAACAGGGTGTCAACATATTTTACACTCGCACCAAGTGTCCCCTAGGGGGGTATTTTTTAGTGTCTTGAAGATAAACTGTTCTTCGTGAGTGGCATCATCTTTGCACTATATGTAAAGATGAATTTACGTAAAGAAGAGTTTACTCTCCTGTCCAAGAAGCCGGGCCCTTCACAAGTCCTGCAGAAAATCCTTTATGCTGTCCTGGTCTTTTCCATAGAACGGACAATTTGAGGTCTGACTCGGGTGCACACTGTCAATCTATTCCATCACCATCTCAAGCTTGAGTTTGTCCTCTTGAGTGTGGTCGAAGCGGCCATCCTGATCCTCTCGGTCTTGACCGCGCACTACATCGAGCTTGGGGGTGACCTCTGGGAGATGGAATTAGTCTTTCTCTGGCCAAAGGCCCTCTTTTTTGCAGCAATCCTCCTGGCTGCGATGGTAGCAGGGGGGCTGTATAACCACCATTTGCGTGAGGGTTCACTTGCAATAGTCCATCGACTGGGGATCAGTTTCTTTCTCGGTTTCTTGGTCCTTGGCGTAGCGTATTACGCTGCACCGGCCCTCTATCTTGAGCGCAGTGTGCTAATCGTCGCTTTTGCCTCGTCCTTTGTGGCTATCCTCCTTACCCGTGCCATCTTCTCCCATCTTATGACGCTAAATGGGGTCAAGAAACGAATATTGGTCTTGGGTACGGGCCAAGGGGCTCAGATCCTGGCCGAATTCTTGCCCCAATCGGTGGGGAAGGAGGTGGTTGGGTACCTGCGCATGAATGGGGAGAATCCAAAGATTGAGAAGCAGCTGGCGACTGAGTATGAAGGGTCGTTGTGGGAGTATGCCTCGAGGTTGAATGTCGATGAGGTCGTAGTTGCAGTTGATGAACGCCGTAAGGTGTTACCGACCCAGGCCCTAATGGAGTGTCGGATTCGAGGGATCGAGGTCACAGATCTTTTGACCTTTCTGGAGCGGGAAACAGGGAAGATCAAAGTAGACCTTGTCAATCCCAGCTGGTTCACCTACTCGCCAGGATTCTTCTATCGTGGGGTCTTACGCAAGTCCATCAAACGCAGCATGGATCTCGTGGGGGGGAGCATCGTGCTGCTGCTGACCTGGCCCATCATGCTGGTGACAGCGCTCGCCATACTGGCCGAAGGGCCAAGGCGTGGCCCGATCTTCTACCGGCAAACGCGGGTTGGGGAGAGCGGTCGAGAGTTCCAGATCATCAAGTTCCGGAGTATGTGTGTGGATGCCGAACAAAAGGGGGAAGCCCGATGGGCCGCAGAGGGTGATCCCCGGATCACCCGGGTTGGCAGGGTTAGCCGCAAGTACCGAATCGATGAGCTGCCCCAGGTCTTTAATATCCTGCAAGGTGAGATGAGCTTCGTCGGTCCGCGCCCGGAGCGCCCCGAGTTTGAGAACAAGCTACTCCACTCGCTCCCCTACTATTCGGAGCGGTATCGGGTCAAGCCTGGCCTGACGGGCTGGGCGCAGATCTGCTATCCGTATGGTGCTTCGGAGAAGGATGCCTTCGAGAAATTGCAGTACGATCTCTACTATGTGAAAAATTACAGTCTTTTCTTGGACTTGATGATCCTGCTGCAGACTAGCGAGATTGTCCTTTGGGGTGAGGGGGCACGATAGGAAGTGCCGTGCTCTGTGGAAGAGATTCAAGCGGCCCACTCGTGTCCGCGTAAATTGCGGGAGAGTGAGTGGATAGCGTAGCGGCATTCAGCTACGCCGCAGGCGCTTTGGCATTCCTTGCCTTGACTGCGGTCCTAGGGCTCGGTTGGCGCGGACGCCTAGCGGGCGCCCTGCTGATAGTCGCCGTAGCAACGAATGCGGTATGGGCTGGCCTGCTTGCCTACTCGGCCTGGATCGGCCTACAAAATCCCTTGTGGTGGACTGCGGCCGATGTCCTGCGTTACGGGGCCTGGTTCGCCTTCCTTATCAGTGTACTCGCCGCGGCAGGCCGGTCCCTCCTTGTCCGGTCCCTGACCTGGGTTGCGGCCGCGCTATGTGCTGGGCAGCTGGGGATAATGGGTGCCCTCGCTTGGCTGCCTGGGTGGGCACAGAGTCTCGAGCTGGAGGCGGTTGTTGCACCGCTAGTCGGGAATGTGCTCTTAGCTGTCCTTGGCCTGGTTTTCATTGAGCAACTCTTTCGGAACGTCCGTCCGGAAGGGCGCTGGGCAATCAAGTACCTCTGTCTGGGGGTCGGGGCCCTATTCATCTACGACCTATTCCTGTGGTCGGATGCCCTCCTGTTGCGCCACACCGATCTCCAGTTGTGGGCTGCTCGGGGGGCGGTCAACGCGCTCGTCGCCCCGTTGATCGCTGTATCCGCAGCCCGCAATCCAGGCTGGTCGCTCGATGTCTACCTGTCGCGTCAGCTTGTCTTGCACACCGCCACCTTGGTGAGCGCAGGGGTCTATCTGCTCCTGATGGCAATGGCAGGCTATTTTATCCGGGTCTATGGCGGGAGCTGGAGCGGTATAGCCCAAACGGTCTTTCTGTTCGGGGCCGTTCTCATTTTGGCGACCCTCTTGCTTTCCGAGCGTTTGCGTGCCCAGGCGCGGGTTTTGCTCAGCAAACACTTCTTCAACTACAAGTACGACTACCGGGAGGAGTGGCTCCGTTTCACCCGGACCCTATCGGCTGATAATGACGAGTCAGTACCCCTAAAGGAGCGGGTGATTCGGGCCATCGGTCAGATCGTCGAGAGCCCTGCAGGAGTCCTCTGGCAGCGGCGGGGCGGGCAGTACCTCCCAACGGCACGATGGAACCTACCGGAGTGTGCCGCGGCCTCGGAACCGAGATCGGGTGAGCTCGCGCTCTTCCTGCAAGAGACCCAATGGGTGTTGGAGTACCAGGAGTGGCTCGAACAGCCGGAGCGCTACCGCGGGATCGAAATACCGGAGTGGTTGCAGCGCATCCCGCGAGCGTGGCTTTTAGTGCCGCTCATCCATCACGAGCATTTGGTGGGCTTCGTGGTCCTGACTCGTTCGAGGGCCTACAGTTTCACCTTGAATTGGGAGGATTGCGACATACTCAAGACCGTCGGCCGCCACGCGGCAAGCTACCTTGCCCAAGAGGAGGATGCGGAGGAGTTGGGGCGGGCTCGCCAGTTCGAGACGTTCAATCGCCTCTCGGCCTTCGTGGTCCACGACCTCAAGAACGTGATTGCCCAGCTATCGATGCTGGCGCGGAACGCCCCTCGACACAAGCACAATCCTGCCTTTATCGAAGATGCCGTATCCACAATCGAGCACTCCGTCAACCGCATGAATCGGCTGATGGGCCAACTCCGTAGCAGGAGTCAAACAGAGAGCCCCTCGGAGGTGGATCTCGCCAGTACAGTCGAGGAGGTGGTCGAGGCCCGCTCCAAGCAGCGCCCCGTCCCCCGGTTTGAAAGCACAACCGAATCTCTTTGGATCATGGGGGATCCAGGGCGTCTCGGTGCCATGCTGGAGCACCTCATTCAAAACGCCCAAGAGGCGACCTCACCGGAAGGAGAAGTCAAGGTGAGCCTGGATCGGGATCCCGACTGGATTGTCCTCGAAGTCAGAGACACGGGAGAGGGTATGGAGTCGACCTTCGTGCAGGAGCGGCTGTTCAGGCCGTTCGATACCAGCAAGGGCAGTACTGGAATGGGGATCGGTGCCTTCGAGGCCCAGGAGGTTGCCCGAGGTTTAGGCGGTGAGATCGAGGTGATAAGCGTACCCGGCCAGGGTACGACTTTTCGTGTCTACCTCCCCTCGAGTGTGATAGCCGAGGAGACGGAGCAGG
>CAYUWI010000037.1:0-12294 GCA_964448275.1 uncultured Gammaproteobacteria bacterium
TTGCTCGCGGGTCCACGCCCTATCTGCTTTTTCTTGCTCCGGCAATGATCTAGCTGACCTTGATCTTCTTCGGCTTCGCCTTCTCACCTTTCGGTAATGTCAGCTTTAAGATCCCTTGCTCCATGTGCGCCGAAATCCGCTCGGTATCGATCGAAGGATCGAGCTCAAACACCCGTCGATAGGCAAACGGTCGCGACTCGCGGAAATGGACCGCGGTGCCTTGCGGCTCCTCGACCTTTTTGTGTCCGACGATCGTCAGCTCGGTTCCTTCCAAGCTGATTTCCAGGTTTTCTTTGTTCACGCCGGGCATTTCCGCTTCCATGTGATAAGCGTCAGGCGTCTCGCTGACGTTCACGATTGGTGTCAGATATCGCGGTGCTCGGGCTCCTTCTCGATTGACATCGACGTTCCGGTCTTCCGCCTTGGTGATGCTTGCCATAGTCACTCCCTCCTTCCTACTAATTTCTTGTTCCTATTTCGGTTTTCCGTTATCAGCGACGCCACAAAAAAGGTGGGCGATCATCTCGCCCTTAACCCTTTATTTCACGTCGATTTGCTTCCGCTTGGCCTCTTCGGTCTTCGGCAAGGTGACCCTCAAGACGCCGTCTTCGTACTTCGCCTCGACCCGATCTGCGTCCACCGCCGTGGGAAGTTGCACTGACCGATAAAACTTCCCGAAGTAACGCTCCTCGCGATAGCTCTCCGACTTTTCCTCTTTCGGCTCTTCCTTTCGCTCACCCGCGATGGACAGCACATCGTTCTCCAACGAGATATCGATGTCCTCCTTCTTCAATCCTGGGATTTCCACCCGGGCTGTGAGCTTCTCGTTGTCTTCATAGAGATCCAGCGCAGGAGCCCAGCCTTGAAAGAGCTGCGGTCCGGCCGCTCCGCCGAAAAACGGATCCTCCAAAAGCTGGCTTAGCTCATCCCGCACGTCGGAAAGCCGACCAAATGGAAACCATTCTCCGCCGTTGATCCCTCGTTCCGGTGCCGTTGTTCGTCGTTTCACTAATGCCATACTGTCTCACCCTCCTTTCTCCCATTCTCGTTTTTTGTTCTTTATTGCGCTTACTCGCTCTTTCTTGAGCTTCCGTTCTCTTCACTTATTCCTTCATGCTTAAGCTATGCCAATGGCAATGACATTCCCTCGATACGGCTAAACCCCTTGCAAACAGGCATTTTAGAAACACGCCCCCGGATCCCGACTATTAGCGAGACACATTATGTGCCATTATGGCACACCGCCGATCGAAAGCAGGCGTGCCACCTTTGAGTCATTGTGACACACATTATTTTTTGGCACACTCATCGCCAAGTGGTGCGGTGGCCTAAAGCAATACGAGCTTCCGTTCTTGGCAGGGCTACTCTTTGTCGCGAGTGGCAACGACTTGTTGTCGGATATTGAACTTTTCAATTCGCTTGCGGAGCGTGGCCCTGGTGATCCCGAGGATTTTGGCAGCCTTGACCTGATTTCCGTTTGTTTCGTTCAACGCTTGGACAATCAATTCGCGCTCCACTTGAGGCAATACCTTCAACCGGTCGTCGGCCCTTGCCCATCGGAACAACAGTTGCGCAACCGACGCGATATCGGTCGGCCGGCCCGATTCGGAGACCGGCTGTTTTTGTTCCCCCGAGGCCCCGCTCCGGGACTCTTCCTCAACGTCCTGCCTGTCAGCCGACTCGGTCTCGGCTGCGGTAGCGCCCGAGCCCACAAGCTCATTTGGCAGGTCGCTCAAGAGGATGGCTTCGCCCTTTGCCAGAACAACGGCGCGCTGGACGGCATTTTCAAGCTCGCGGACATTGCCTTCCCATGGAAGCCGCTCAAGTAAAGCGATCGCTTCCGGGGAGATCGACTTGGGGGCTGTCTTGCGATCCTGAGCGAATTTCCGGAGAAAATAATTGATCAGAAGCGGGATATCCTCCGGACGTTCGCGCAGAGGAGGAATATGGATCGGCATGACATTGAGCCGATAAAAGAGATCTTCGCGGAAGAGCCGTTTTGTGACCGCCTCTTTCAGGTCTTTGTTTGTGGCGGCAATAATTCGGATATCGACTTGAACGGTTTTGGTACCGCCGACACGCTCGAAGGTCCCGGATTGCAGGACACGCAAGATCTTGGCCTGCGTCTGGAGTGCCATTTCGCCGATTTCATCCAAGAAGACGGTTCCGGTGTGGCACTGCTCGAACTTTCCGATGCGCTGAGAGGCGGCCCCGGTAAACGCCCCTTTTTCATGGCCAAAGAGCTCACTCTCCAATAATTGTTCCGGGATGGCGGCACAATTAAGTGCCAGAAAGGGCCGACCGTGGCGTTGGCTATGGTGATAGATCGCACGGGCAACGAGCTCCTTGCCGGTACCGCTCTCGCCGGTGATTAAGGCGGTCGCATCCGAGCTGGCGACCTGCCCGATCCACTTAAAGACCCGCTGCATCGCCTCACTGCGGCCGACAATCCCGTAATCATAATCCTCGGACTCCAGCAACGGTTGAAAGGAGACCACTTGCTTCATCTCCTTGGCTGCTTTCAGTGCGCAATAGATCAATTCTTTGAGCTTGGGGACCTCGAACGGCTTCAGGATGTAGTCAAAAGCGCCCAGCTTCATGGCCTCGATCGCTGTCTGGGTCGTGCCGTACGCGGTCATCATGATCACGGGGAGCTTGGCATCCAACTGACGAAGTTGACGCAGGGTTTCAAGTCCGCTTATCCCCCCCATGCGGACATCCATGATCACGACGTCCGGCTGAAGCTCCGGGATCCGCTCGAGCCCCTCTTCTCCGCTGCTTGCGGTTTCCAGTTCGACGTCGGCATCGCCAAAGATACGACGGAACGAGTATTGCATGTCCGTCTCGTCATCGATGAGCAATAACTTATTCATCGTCACTTAATTCAGCCTCGCTCTCTCGTTTGAGCTCGCTTTCAACCCAATCCAACGCCGCCCGGCGATCGACCAGCTCGCCCTGCAACTGCTTATCCCGAATCGCCTGTAAGAGGCGACCCAGTTTCGGCCCGGGTGTCATTCCGCGGGCCAAGAGGTCATTCCCGGTAACCAGCCGGGGCGGCACTTTCGGCTCCTTTTCCAGACGTTTTTCGAAATCCCTCAGGAAATGGTAATTGTCGAGCCGCCCGTGGGAAGCCAGGCAATCGAGCCGATGGAGCTCCAGCTCAAGGGGGAATGTCGGCCGAGCCAGCATCCGTCTCAAGGTCGCACGGCGCATATTTTGGACATCCTTGAATTGCATATGGTGCCAGACACAATCCCGCACTGTCTCAATCTCGCGCTTGGAGAAACGCAGCCGGCGGAGGATGGTCTCACTCATTTCCGCCCCCACCTTTTCATGACCGTAAAAATGAATCTCCCCTCTATCGGGATCTCGGGAGAAGGTTCGTGGCTTCCCCACGTCGTGCAACAACGCCGCCCAAGGCAATAGGGGATCGCATTCCGTCGGGAGCTTGGCAAGGATCCATCGCAGATGCTCAAAGACCGTCCCTTCAGGGTGATAATCCGGTGACTGCTCGACACCTTCGGCTTCGGCAATCTCGGGCAATAGCAATTCCAAGAGGCCGCTTTCGCGCAATAGATCGAGTCCTCTTCCGGCATGCGGCGGCTTGAAGAGCTTCCAAAGCTCGTCGCGGACCCGTTCGGCGCTGACGCTGGCAATTTTCGGCACGTTGGCTCGAAGCGCCCTCCATGTCGGTGCATCGATCTCGAAATCGAGCTGGGCCGCAAAGCGAACAGCCCGCAGCAAACGCAAGTGATCCTCGGCAAACCGGCATTCCGGATCGCCGATCGTCCGAATTCGCCTCTCTCTCAGGTCCGTGAGCCCGCCCACCCAATCGGAGGTTTGCTCGGCAATCGGATCGTAAAAGAGTCCATTGACAGTGAAATCGCGTCGCGAGGCATCTTCTTCCGGACTGGAAAAGGTCACCTTATCCGGACGCCGACCATCGGTGTAATCCGACTCGGAGCGAAACGTCGCCACTTGGAAGGGATGGCTATCCTGAAGGACGAGAATGACACCGAACTGCTTGCCGACCGCGACGGTATTGGGAAACAGCGCCTCGATCTCCTCCGGCAAGGCGGAAGTGGCAATGTCGTAATCGTTCGGTTCCTTCCCGAGCCACCAGTCCCTAACGCAGCCCCCCACCCAATACGCCGCGAAACCGGCATTTTGGAGCTGACGGACGATCTCGGTTGCCATTTCTTTCAGCGCCATTGTGATTGCCGGAAAACGAGAAAGAGGAACGTCACCTTTCCATTCGAATAATTCAGCTTTCCGTTGCGAAATTCCATTACGAAAGCGCCATGCTTATCGGTTTAAGCCCGCTCCGCAGCCTCGTTCGTTTCGGTCAAATCCGACAGATGTTGACTCTCTTTAAGAGTAACATAAACCATCCCGCCAACCAGGCTCCAAAATAGGCTCCCGGCATAGGCCAACAGCGACAATGACAACGCCTTGGTGGAATCGACACCGAATGCCGGCATGGTCAGCATCCAAACATAGAGGTTCTCTCGGACCCCCAATCCATTTGGGGTAATCGGGATCGCCGAGAGGCAAATCACAATCGGGACGACAACCAGCCAGGCTGCCGCCGGCACCTGAAGCCTTAAGCCCCATCCCAAAGCCATAATCTGCAGCACGCAAACGACATTAACCAGCATTGACAACGTCATGGCCTTGACAAGAAACCGCCGCTCCGGACCGAAGCGTTGGCAAGCTTCCAACGAGCGTTCCAAGAGCTCTCCTTTCGGTATCCGACGAATCCACGCCCAGAGGCGCGGCCAGACATTGGCGATACGGCCCCACAACGACAAACCGATGATCAAGCCACACCCGGCCATTAGTCCCCAAACAAGCGCCGCCAACGTTGTTAAGCCACGCTCACTCGTCATCCATCCAAAGTTGGGAAACATCATCAAGCAGGCGAATAGGAGCATGGAGAATAGCCCGATCAATCGGTCGACAACGACGGTGATGACCGCCTCCGTTTTCTTGGTTCGGGTCTCACGAGCGGCATAGTAAGCCTTCAAGAGGTCGCCGCCGGTCGAGCCCAAGAGGAAGGAATTGAAGAAATGCGCAACCAGCGAAATTTCGGTGGCACGGCCCACCGGCAGCTCAATGCGCTGAATATGAAGAAGTAATCGCCATCGCCAAATCCCGAGGAGGATCGTCGTGCCCATCAAGATCAGCGACGCGAGAAACGGGAAGAGATCGACCTGATTCAGCGTGCTCCATAAGGCCGCGGGGCCATGGAGCCATGCCGTCCGCCATTGCTCCCATGTCGTCAGCGATGTCCAGTCGGTCCCCTGCGCAATGACGTATTGACGCCCCTCTTTGAGGAAGATCGAGTGAAAGATCCAGAACAGCAGCAGGGAGCCGACCCCCAACCGCAAGGCCACACGCCCCGACTGCCGCGATCCACGTCTTTCAATCGTCACCCCAAATCGCCTTCAGATAACGAACCCCGGCCATCATATCATCAGCCGGTATCCCAGGGTTCATCTCAAATACTTTAATATGGTCCGGCTTAACCACGTCCTTTAACCGCTCAAAATCGACGGTTCCAGAGCCGGGCACGCAATGATCCTTACCCGGAAATTGGACATCATGAATATGGAATCCGGCCAATTGCTCGGATAGCGATTCCAGGTGCATGGAATGGGAGATAAACCCGAGGTTCTCCTTGATTTGAGCATGCCCAACGTCATGCCAATAGACAACCGGTCGACCTTCAAAATCCTTAAACAGGAACGGGAAGTCCGGTTCCAATGGGATCTCCTCAAGGGATTCCCGATTTTCCACACCAAGCTTGACCCCTCTGGATTCCGCCTCGTCCGCAAGTCGGGTCAATATCCCATTGGCCCAATCGACATATTTCTCCTTCTTGCTCTCGCGCTTTTCCAGGACCTCGTTGCATAACTTCTGGTACTTTGGTGTGTCTTGCTTCCCCTTTTCCAGAAGTCGCATAAGGCGGTCGGTGTACTCCCGCATCTCGATATTGCCGAGATGCAAGACGACCAGAGAAGCCCCCAAGCGCACCGCCGTATCGAGCGTCTTGATTGACTGCCTCAACGCCTTGTCCCGTTCACGGGCATCCGCCGCGCTAAATCGGTAGATGTTCGGCGCCGCATGGTTCACGCCCATCGGCAGCGGACAAAAATTATGGACGGTCGAAATCCGAATAACTCCCGCATCGACCGCTTCCATGATGCCCGGAAGCAGGCTAATGCGGATACCGTGACTCAGCTCGGCATACTCAAATCCGAGGTCACGGATCTCCTGGAGCATCTCTCGGCCATCAGTGTGCCGATTTGAATTCCAACACGAGGAGAGTGCGTACATATAAGAAGGGATGAAGCGCCCAACTCCCAACCCTTGAGCGGCCCTTGGCCAATACTCAATCCGCTCCGGCGGCACCGGAGCCGAAAGCCGCTATTAGGCTATTGGTCCTCGTAGCGGGCCCGCAGCATTGCGGAAAATCGAGCCGCTTTCATCTTGCGCCGTCGCTTCTCACTCGGCTTCTCGTAGTGCCGATGATTGCGTACCTCTTTCAAGACACCTTCCCGGTCGATCTTCTTTTTAAGGCGCCGAAGCCCCTTCTCGACCGGCTCACCCTTCTTCAATTTAATCTCAGTTACCTCCGTCAAAACGAATCACATCCTCTCGTGTTCACTGTTATAATCTAGAATCCACCCTTTAAAGCTAGAGAAAATTAGTGACACTCAGGGCCGGTGTCAACGGGTGTTTTTTCCGACAACCCCATTTTGGGGACTGGAGCTTTTTGGGGACTGGAGCTTCAGTGGAGCTCGGGGTTTGCGATTTCCGATTCGCATCGTTCATCCGCCGGCTCGTTCATCCGCCGGTTCCACGACGGCACTGTAGCCGCTATAGCCGACGACGCGGACGCGCCTGCCCTTTTCAAGCATCTCGCCTTGAGAGATCACGTCCATCACGTCGTCCCCGAATCGGGCCTTCCCACCGGGAGAAAGGACCGAAATCGTTGTCCCTTCCTGACCGACCAAAGAGCTTTTCTTGGCGTCTGCCTCGGGAGACACTTCGCCGCTGACCGAGCTCGAGACCAGCACCTGATAAACCGAGGTATGTGGGAGCAGTCGCGCCAAGAGGATCGCCATGAGGAACGCAGAGCCAAACGCGATCCCCAAATCGCGCATTGGAACGCGGAGGTTGGCCATCGGAGGAAGTTCGGGCGAGTTGGGATAGAGATCGACCATCGCCATTACAAGGGCGACGAGAATCAAAATCGCTCCGACCGCTCCGGGGATGATGAGGCCGGGGAAAATGAAAAGCTCAAGCACGACCAAGAACACCCCGACAAGGAACAGTGCCATCCACTCCATCCCTGAAAGGCCGGCCACATAGTTCCCGAAAAAATAGATCGCAAACGAGATCAAGCCAAGAATACCCGGGATCCCAAACCCGGGGGCCTTGAACTCGAGGTAAAGCCCGAGGATGCCAATCAGGAGTAAAATCGGGCGCACGCCATTAATCCAACTGGCCAGTCTCTCGGCCCCGGTCGGCTCAATGCGAGTCACATCGGCACCTTGATATCCTTCTTGGGCCAAAAGCTCCGTGACACTGCTCACGATTCCGGCCGACAGCAGCGGCTTGGGCGGATCACCGTACTCGGCCCTCGCTTCGCTCGCGGTCAATGTGAGGAGCTCGCCCTTTTCACAAAGGACTTGATCGTCCATCTTGAGCACATTGTTCTGGTCGATCATCGCCTCGACCACCTCGACATTATGCCCGTTCTTTTCCGCGTGAGCCCGCACCAATGCCGAGATCGCCGAGACCATCTTTCGCTCCATCGTATCCGGTACCTCCTTGGCTCCCCCGGGACCGCCCATGACCGGTGCCGCCGCCCCGATGACCGCTTGCGGCGTCATGTAGATCGCCTTTGTCGCCACCGAGATAAACGCCCCTGCGGAATACGCCTTGTCATTGACCAATGTGACGGTCTTGCCGGGAAATCGGTCGATAATCTCGATGACCTTCTCGGTCACATCGACCCGCCCGCCATTGGTTTTCATGTCCAACACCAGCAAATCGGCCTCGGCCTTCATGGCTTCCTTCACCCCTCGGCGAACCAAATAGACCAAGGGCGGCATGATCGGCTCGCGAATCGGCACGACATAGACCTCCTTTTCTCCCTGAGCCTGAGTGCCCTGTGCCTGTTCGTTGGGTGTCGGCGAAGCCGAACCGGAAGCGGCCACCAAGGACCCGGCCGTCAGACACGGGATGATTATCACGGAAAGCAAACGCAACATATATCACTTCTAGTTTACCGGAAGATCGCCTCCTTACCAAGGGCGGCTTACGAATCGGGGGCAACCCCATCGCCATCAAGTTAGCTCATAAAAGATGCAGCGTTTCTCATAATGTTCGAAAGAAGAGCACCCCTCATCTTGACTTGGATGGCCTCGGCACGGAGGTTAAAGTCAATCGATTCGAGTGGGACAAAAGAGCATACCAGACATGAAGCGCGACCGATCAGGTTACAACCGAGCGGGAGATTTGGAGAAAGAGGATTCCGCCGAGGACTTTGGCCCCCAGGATGACGCCATTATCGGGAAAGCCTTTCGTTGGTCGTTGGCCGTGATAGGGCTCGTGCTGGTGATCGGAGGCGCTCTCTTTTTCTTGATGCAATCCGAGCCGCAGGCCTCCGAAACCGAGGTCACCGACCTGACCGCACCGGAAACGCAGGAGCTGCCGGATGTGCAAGTACCGACCACCCCGTTCACCGAAATCACGGAAAAGGCCGGTATCGACTTCGTCCACAACAACGGGGCGGTCGGTGACAAGCTTTTGCCGGAAACCATGGGGGGAGGCGTGGCCTTCTTCGATTACAATAATGATGGGTTTGCGGACTTGCTCTTTGTCAACTCGAACTACTGGCCCCAAGATCTGGCAACAGGCAAAGAGCCGACAACGATGCGACTTTATGAAAATGACGGCGATGGCACGTTCACCGATGTGACCCAAGAAGCCGACCTTGACGTGAGCGCTTACGGGATGGGAGTCGCTGTAGGGGATTACAACAATGACGGCTGGAGCGATCTCTTTTTCACCGCGGTCGGGAGGGACCGGCTCTTCAAGAACCTGGGCAACGGTCAATTCCGCGAGGTGACAGAATCCGCCGGCGTCGGGGGCGGGTCAGAGGAATGGAGCACCGCCGCCACGTGGATCGATTACAACAACGATAGCCGGCTCGACCTTTTTGTCTGTCACTATGTGGAATGGTCCCGAAAGATCGATTTCGAGGTCGATTACACCTTGGTTGGCATTGGCAGGGCTTACGGCCCCCCGATGAACTTCCAGGGAACGTTTCCTGCCCTCTATCGCAACGACGGCGACGGCACCTTTACCGAGGTCTCGCAAGAGGCGGGAATGCAGGTGCGCAATCCGGCCACAGACCAGCCGATGGCCAAGAGCTTGGGCGTCGCGCCGGGCGACCTCAACGACGATGGCTGGGTCGACTTGGTCGTCGCCAACGATACCGTCCGCAATTTTGTCTTTATCAACCAAAAGGACGGGACGTTTAAAGAGACCGGAACCATGAGCGGCATTGCTTTCGATAGCTATGGGAATGCACGAGGCGCCATGGGAATCGATATCGGTCATTTTCGGAATTCAAGCGCGCGCGGGATCGCGATCGGCAACTTCGCCAATGAGATGACCGGTTTGTTCGTCTCATCCCCGAGTGAAGCCATGCTTTTTAGTGATGAGGCCATCACGCAAGGGATCGGTCCGGTCAGTCGGGAACGCCTGACGTTCGGCATCTTCTTTTTCGATTACGATCTCGACGGATGGCTGGACCTATTGGCCGTTAACGGCCACCTGGAAGAGGAGATCCACAAGGTCCAGGAGAGTCAGCACTATCGCCAATCGGCTCAGCTCTTCTGGAACGCAAGCGGGACCCCTCGCGGGCGAGGCTTCATCCCGGCCTCGGAAGAAAAGGTTGGCGAGGATCTCTTTAAGCCGATCGTCGGACGGGGGTCAGCCTATGCCGACATCGATCACGACGGCGACTTGGATGTGGTCATGACCCAGATAGGCGGCCCGCCGGTTTTATTGCGCAATGACCAAGCCCTTGAGCACAACTGGATCCGCCTCAAGCTGGTCGGCAGCTCGGTCAACCGCGACGCCATCGGCGCCCAGGTCCGGGTCGTGACAGAGAACCGGACCTACAGACGGTTTGTAACGCCGACCCATGGATACCTCTCCCAATCGGAGAACGTTTTGACAGTCGGTCTCGGCGAGAGCACTTCGATCGAGCGGGTGATTATTGAGTGGCCCGGGGGCAAACGGCAAGTCGAGTCCGAGGTTAAGCTCAACACGTTAAACCGATTCCGCGAAGACCCGGAAAGCGTCGCGCAGGATTCTGGAGGACAACCAGCCGGTCAAGGTCAAGGAGGGTAATGGCTCGCATGTTCAACCGCACAGCCCGAAGAAAAGAACGCACAAGATTTGCTCGGGCGCCGGGTAAGAAGCCCCGCCGCCACGGTCGGTTCCCGAAAGGCCTCAGGATTGCCGGTCTCCTGACGATCCTGGCCGTGATCATCGGCGGATCGCTCTTTGTCTTGTCAAGATTCGACTCCGACGAGTTACAAGCGCCCGGTGACGGAGCGATCAGCGACAACAGCTCACTCACAAATGGCTCGCCCAGCTCGGCATCAGTCGATACCGGCCCGCGCCCATCGACCGATCCCGCGGACCGAGTCAACCAAGCCAACAAGCTTCTGGCGGACGGTAAGGTCAGCCAGGCAATCCGGCTTTACCAAAAGGAAGTCAAAGCCAATCCGAACGACGAGAACAGCCATTTCAATTTAGCCGCGGCTTACGCGCGGAACAATCAGTACGATAAGGCGAAAAAGCACTATCAAAAGGCTCTGGAGATTTGGCCGGATTACGCGGAAGCCTACAACAATCTCGGCAACCTTTACCTCAAACAAGGCCGCTCGGATAAGGCGATTGATCAATTTCAGAAGGCCTTGGAGATCTACCCGGAGTATGCGTATGCCTACAACAACCTTGGGAAGGTCTACGCGAAACGAGGCAATTACATGGATGCGATCGCCAACTTCTCGCGCGCCCTCGAGATCAAGCCAAATTATCTGGAAGCCCGTTACAACCTCGCCACCGCCTACTTCAAGCAAAAGCGCCATGAGGAAGCGGTGCGCGAGCTCAAGCGCGTGCTTCGGATGCGCCCCGGTTTCAAACCGGCCATCGCACGGCTCCGCGAGATCCAACGTTCAGTGACCGCCTCCCAAGCTAGCCAATGATCAACAATCCGCTTCCCCGGCTGGATTCCGCCCCCGCCATACGGAAACAACTCCTCCCTTATTGCCGACTCAAACCGGGAGAGGTATGGGAAGACCCGGTTCGTGGGCACCGAGTAGGCTGCCTGGACGCGACCAATCAAGCGCAGATCGAGCAGCTCGTTTGCGGGAGCCCGCCCCCTCTCGCGATCCATGACCCCCCTTACAATCTGGTCGCCTTCGACGAGAGAGACGCAAACTCCTTCGTCCAATGGTGCCGTCAATGGATCGACATTACCGCCTCGGTGCAACCCAGAGATGCCTCACTCTATATTTGGCTCGGCGCCGACCAAAATGCCGACTTTCAACCGCTGCCCGAGCTCATCATCATGATGCGTGAGACCCCCTATCGCTCTCGAAGTTGGATCACCGTCCGGAATCAGCGGGGATACGGGACCCAAAAGAATTGGATGGCGATCCGGCAGGAACTCCTTTATTACACCAAGGGACGACCGGCCTTTGACGTCGAAGCCGAGTACACCGACATCCCGAAGACGCTTCGCGGCTATTACAAAGAGGTCGGGCAAAAACGAACCGAAAACTTTGAGCGGGGCAAGAATCAAAGCATTCGCGCCGGGAATGTCTGGGTCGATATACAGCAAGTCTTTTACCGAATGAGGGAGAATGTTTCCGGCTGTTATGCCCAAAAGCCGATCAAAGCAATCGAGCGAATCATCCATGCGAGCTCCAAACCGGGTGATGCCGTGATGGATTGCTTCGCCCATGCCGGAACCACACTGATCGGCTGTGAGCGAATGGGACGCCGCTGTCAGACCTGCGACATCGACCCACTCTATTGTGAAATCACGATTCGGCGCCTCGAGCGGTACCGCCAACATGGATGGCTCGGTTGGCAAAACAGCAATCCGTTTGAGGAAGATGCATGGCCCGAGAGCGGGTGATCTATTAACAAGCGTTCAAGAAGTTCCTGCATGAGGAAGCGCAACTAAAGTGTGCGGCT
>CAYUWI010000038.1:0-11953 GCA_964448275.1 uncultured Gammaproteobacteria bacterium
CTTGACCGCGACCCCGACCCCCAGCTTGCAGGAGGTGGCCTGAGGGGGGCGAGGCAAGCAAGACCCTGTATTGTATTCCCGCTCTGCACAGCAACCGAGCCTCGGGTCAGATTGCAGCCTTGCTGCTGAAAGAGGAAGTAGGGAAAATGGCCCGAAACTGAGGGGGAGGGAATGCAATCGATCATTACCGTAACCGTGAATCCAGCTCTCGATCGCAGCGCGGTAGTGGACCACGTCATAGCCGACCGCAAACTGCGCTGCTCAGCACCCGATCGAGATCCAGGGGGGGGTGGGATCAATGTCTCCCGGGCACTACACCGCCTTGGAGGCCAATCCCAAGCCATCTATACAGCGGGTGGCGCCACAGGTGAGCAACTCAGCGAATTGCTCAGCGAGGAGGGGATTATAGGCCAACGCGTGACAGTACGGGGGACCACCCGGGATAACCTCACTATCCTTGAGAGGGTAAGCGGGCAACAGTACCGCTTCAATATGCCCGGCCCCGAACTTGAGCCGGCCGAGTGGCAGGCTTGCCTCACCTGCTTAGAGGAGGCCGAGCCGGCACCAGCCTACATCATTGCCTCCGGTAGCCTCCCCCCGGGCGTGCCGGAGGATCTCTATGCACGAGTGGCCCAGATTGGGGCAAAGCGGGGTAGTCGAGTGGTCATCGATACCTCCGGTACCCCGCTACGTCTAGCGCTCACGGCCCAATACGGGGTCTACCTATTAAAGCCCAATCTAAGCGAGCTCAAGGATCTCGTCGGGTACCAGAGTGAGACCGAGTCCAGTCAGGAGGAGGCTGCTCGCTCCCTAATTACCCAGGAATGCTGCCAGGTCGTGGTCGTCTCACTGGGTGCAGGAGGGGCCCTCTTGGTGACTCGGGATCAGACTCGCCGTTACCCCACCCCGGCCGTACCGATTCGGAGTCGAATTGGAGCCGGAGACAGCATGACGGCAGGGATGATTTGGGGACTCGTTCAAGGGATGGAACTCGACCAAGCGGTTCGTTTTGGTGTCGCAACGGGGGCAGCCACCGTCATGACACCAGGGACACAATTGTGCCAGCGAGCGGAGGTCGAGCGCCTTTACCACCAGATGGAAAGTAGCGCGGCGGAGCAGCAACCTAGGATATGGTCACAGTAGCCGTCTACGATACCAAGCCCTATGATCGAGAATATCTCCTCCAGGCATCCGGTAGCGATCGAGTTGCGTGGCACTTCCACGAGTTTC
This sequence comes from uncultured Gammaproteobacteria bacterium, assembly GCA_964448275.1. GTDB lineage: Bacteria > Pseudomonadota > Gammaproteobacteria > Thiohalorhabdales > CAYUWI01 > CAYUWI01. The sequence continues at coordinate 1,231 of CAYUWI010000038.1, forward strand.
GCCTGACTGCAGAGACAGCCTCCACGGCCCAAGGGGTGCAGGCAGTCTGTATCTTCGTCAATGACCGGCTCGACTGCCCATGCTTGGAGGCATTGGCCCAAAATGGGGTCAAGCTGGTGGCGCTCCGGTGCGCCGGCTATAACAATATCGACTGTGAACGTGCCCGATCACTGCAAATCGCTGTTACACGTGTGCCGGCCTATTCCCCTGCGGCAGTGGCCGAACACGCTGTTGGGATGCTGCTCACCCTGAACCGCAAGATCCACCGGGCCTACAATCGGGTTCGGGAACACAACTTCACGCTCAATGGACTGGTCGGCTTCGATATCGCCGGGAAAACGGTCGGTATTATCGGGACTGGCAAGATCGGCAAAGTAGCAGCGCAGATCTGGCGTGGCTTTCAAGCCACTGTCCTCGCCTACGATCCACAACCGAGCCCAAAGTGGGCAGCCTCCTACCAAGTCCACTACACCGACCTCCATACTCTTCTTGCGCACAGCGACATCATCTCCTTGCACCTGCCGTTGGTCCCGGAGACCTTCCACCTCATCAATCCCGAGACAATAGCCCTCATGAAACCTGGGGTCTTCCTCATCAATACCAGCCGCGGAAAGTTGATCGATACAAAGGCCTTGATCGAGGCCTTGAAACAGGGCCGTGTTGGGGGGGTTGCCCTGGATGTCTACGAGGAAGAGGAGGGGATCTTCTTTGAAGACCTATCTGAACAGATGCTCCAAGACGATGAGCTCTCACGCCTGCTGACCTTCCCCAATGTGCTCATCACCGGCCATCAGGCCTTCTTGACCCGAGAGGCGCTACAGGAAGTTGCCCGGGTTACAACAACCAACCTCCTACGTCTCGACTCCACTGAACCCTTCCTCGAAGGCACCACCTTGGTCGAACCACCAAGGGGATGATCTCCTATGTACCCTCACCGAAGAAGGCAGTGATTTCCTCAGCCCGCTGCAGGGCATCCTGGTGCCCTAGAGCGATGAGCTGTCTAGCAAACTCCCCATCGAAAAGGATGAATGAGAGGAGATCAGCTTCCCAGGTTACCCCGAGCTGTGCCACCCAAGTGAGCATGCGTGAGACGAGGCGCCGGGTACGGAGCCTATGGGCCCGCTCACTCGCGAGATGGCTTATATCCTCAGACGGCCGAAAGACAAGGGTCTGGAGCCTGCGGTAGGGACTCTCACGCGTCTCGGCTAAGACCTGCTGCACTTCCCGAAACGCTTGTGTATCGAGGGTCTGCTCGAGCGTGGCCCATAGCCGATTGATCCGTTCGAGGACCTGGAGATCGTAATCGACAGAGTCGAGAAGGAGGGCATTGAGCACTTTGCCAAGCAGGAATATCGAACTCGGGTAGACCGATTCCTCTCCCCCTTTTTGAGGCTCGAAACCCACTCGGGAACGTGGGGAGATGACCACGAGGCGCTCCGCACCGCAACGGATGGCAGGTGCGAGCGGGGTATTGAAACGCAACCCCCCATCGCAGTAGTAGCGCGCCCCTAGCCGCCGCACCGGAAAGAGCAAGGGAATAGCAGCCGAAGCGAGTACGTGCTCGGCCTCGAGGAGGCCCCTTTGTGAGACCCGCCGGGGATCGCGTGAAGGGCGGAATGTTGTACGAGGCGCGAGTTCAGCGAACATCGTTGTGCGTCCAGTGGCAATCTGAAGGGCGGTCACGACCAGGGCACCGACTACACCTTGATGGACATTGGCATGTAACCGCTCCCAAGGGATCCGGTTGCGGACCAGTGTCTCCAGACCATGGCTATCGAGTAGGGCACGCCGATAGAGCTCTTTACCTTTGTATGCTGAGTCGAGGCGACCGCGCGCTATTGCCGATAGGAGCGCACGGAACCCGAGGAGGCCCGTCACATCAAGTTGCAGATGGGTCGCGAGCGAAAGCTCCCTCCAATTCTCGAGCAATCCCCTGACCTGCATATCCGAACGATCGGCATGCGCAGCGAGCCAAGTCGCATTGATGGCCCCGACTGAAGAGCCCGTGAAGATATCGAACGGCGCTTGGCGAGCAACTCCTCGCCCCAGCACCTCCACAATACCGGAGACCACACCGGCCTCATAGGCGCCTCGCGCTCCACCCCCAGAGAGTACGATCCCAGTGACTGGCTGCCTTTGCGACGATCTCACAAGATCCGACCTTAACCGACTGGTACTTCCTCGCTCCCGACTTCTTTCGTTGACTGTCCCGATTCAGCGAAGAGGATCCTGAACAGCCTTCCAATCGCCCCTTAAACAGGGAAAAGGCTGCAGGGTATCAGAGCAACGGTCTACTCTCGATCTATTGGAGGGACCACTGGCAGCAAGGGAATCGGCTCGAGTACATTGGCATTTCATTCTCTCTGAGACGCGGCTTCGGTGCGGATCACCGTCTGTAGCCCGAGGGTCCACTGGAGGTTGCGAGCTCCAAGTAGGTGAAGAGGAACCTCGTCAAGGGGGCTGAGGCGACAGGCTGAAAGGGATAGGGGAAGCTGGATGACAAAGGGGCAAGTTGGTACTGTATCCTTGTCTATCCGCCTCAATAGGATGAATCGCCAAAAGGGGTGAAAATGCCCAATTATGAGCAGATGTACCAATTCGTAACCGAGACCCCTTCTCAAGCCCTCTCTGACTACGAGGTCAGGACAGATTGGGCAAACCGTTACTGGCAGGTACGTCAGGGTACAGAGGCACTCTGTCAACCGCTCTCGACCGAGGATTGTCAAGCACAGTCTATGACCGAGGCCAGCCCGGCTAAATGGCACCTTGCCCACACAAGCTGGTTCTTTGAAACCTTTATCCTCATCGAAATATCTGATTGCCGCTTTTACCGCCCGGAGTTCCAGATCCTTTTCAACTCTTACTACAACCGCATCGGAGACCAATACCCGCGGTCTCAGCGTGGCCTGCTTACCCGGCCCAGCCTAGAGGAGATCTATGCCTATCGCCAATATGTCGACCGTGCGATGGAGATCCTGCTAGATCAAGAGCCACTTACTCCGGAGCTCACCGGACGGCTCGAACTCGGTCTCCACCACGAGCAGCAGCATCAGGAACTCCTTTTGACCGACGTCAAGCACCTTTTCTCCTGCAATCCACTCTATCCAGCCTACCGGGAGGCACCCCAACCGAATGGGAGTGACATTCGGCCATTGCAATGGCATCAGATCCCCGAAGGGATCTACTGGATCGGCCATCAAGGGCAGGACTTCGCCTTCGACAACGAACGCCCCTGTCACCGGACCTTCCTAGAGCCCTTTGAATTGGCCTCAAGGCCGATTACCAATAGGGAGTATCTCGAGTTCATTGAGGCTGGCGGGTACCGGCGGCCAGAACTCTGGCTTGCCGAAGGTTGGGACGCAGTGCAAGGACAGGGCTGGCAAGCGCCGCTCTACTGGGAATGGCAAGATGGTAACTGGTTTCTACAGACCCTTTCTGGTCTTCGGGAACTTCGTGGGGAGGAACCGGTATGCCATGTGAGCTTCTACGAGGCAGACGCCTTTGCCCAATGGGCCGGAGCTCGCCTCCCCACTGAAGCCGAATGGGAGGTCGTCGCCCGCAATCAAACCCCAAATGGGGGCAACCTTGTGGAGAGCGGTTATCTCCATCCCATCCCCGCCTGCGCAGCGGAAGGTTCCCCTGGACAGCTCTTCGGAGATGTTTGGGAGTGGACCCGAAGTGCGTACTCCCCCTATCCGGGTTACCAACCCCCTGACGGGGCAATTGGCGAGTACAACGGCAAATTCATGTGCAATCAGATGGTACTCCGTGGAGGTTCATGCGCGACCCCGCAGACCCACATTCGGGCCACCTATCGTAACTTCTTCCCTCCCGATACACGATGGCAGTTCAGTGGCATTCGCCTAGCCCGCGATGGCTCCCGAGGCTAAAGGGAAAGCCGTAAACTACCGGGATCGGTCGGGATAGAGAGGCCCTCACAAGGCAAAGGCAATCTACCTGATTTTAGGCTGCTTAGGCGCTCGCCTGAGCCGGCTGCGGGCCCGGTTCGGTATCCGGCTTACCCTCTTGGAATACCCGACTGGCCAGGATATCCTCCGGTTCGATGGTAGTAATGTCCTGCTTGGTCAACTTCTTATCCCTGTTTGCGAACAGCCGATTCGCTTGGCGGAGACGGATTCGATCCAAGGCGTTACGCACAGAGCGGCCATTGGCAAAGTGAGGCAGCTGCATACGCCGCTCAAGATAGTCTTGGAAGACCTTCTCTGCCTCGGGGCTGAACCGGTAGTTCAGCTCGGCCAACATCCCCTGCGCCATCTCGAACAGTTCATCGCGTGAAAAGTCAGGAAATTCCAAATGGTGAGCGATGCGGGAACGCATGCCGGGGTTGCTGCGGAAAAAGGTGTCCATCTTATCTTGGTATCCCGCTAGGATGACAACCAGATCATCCCGCTGGTTCTCCATCACCTGTAATAGGATCTCGATGGCCTCCTGCCCATAATCGCGCTCGTTTTCGGGCCGATAGAGGTAGTACGCCTCATCAATGAATAAGACCCCCCCCATGGCCTTCTTGAGTACCTCTTTGGTCTTCGGACCGGTATGGCCGATGTACTGCCCCACCAGGTCATCACGCGTCACCGCCACAAGGTGGCCCTTTCGGACGTAGCCCAATAGATGCAGGATCTCGGCCATCCGCCCGGCCACTGTGGTCTTACCGGTCCCTGGATTGCCAGTGAAGCACATATGCAGGGTAGGGGTCTCCGAGGTTAGCTCCAACTCCTGCCGCACCCGGTCCACCAGGAGCATCGCCGCAATCTCCCGAATGCGGGTCTTGACCGGGGCGAGCCCGACCAATTCACGGTCGAGCCGGTCGAGTACCTCCTGAACATTGGAGGCCTGATACTCGGCCTCCAGATCCACCACAATATCCTCCTCGGGGACCTCATTTTCTATTTGCTGCTTGATGGTCTCCTCCATCACAGACTCCTATAGGGTCATACTCACAAATCCATCAGGGCTTACCCTCAGTTGGCTCACTGATTACTCGAACGAGGAGAGGCCGAAAATGGGATCCAGAATGGGGCGGCGGGGGCGACCAAGTCGTCGCCCCTTAGCCGCTCACCTAGTCCAGATAGCGTTCCCCTTTGGGCTTATCGGTGGCGTAGCTGTGCAATGTGTAACGGATATTGCGCCCTTCGCTCTCGGTCCGGACCACATGGAAGCCGGGCTCCTCCTTCGGTCGATTCACAATGAACGACAGGCGCGGAGTCTCCCAGCCACGTGTAGAGTCGAAGGCGGTCAATCGAATGTAGTAGTGGGGATAGGCCCGTCGGCATTCGTTGACCTCATACAGCACACCGGCTGGATCCCGTAGATCGAACATCGGGAGTCCCCACATCTCCCAGTAGGTATTACGGGGGTGAGGGTCATCGGTAAATTCGACGTTCGTCGCCCACCCTTGATCAAGGCAGTACTCGATCTGCTTCTTGATCTCTTCATCCGTTAGGTCGGGCAGAAAGGAAAAGGTGCCCTGGGTAATCCTCATTGGTACTCCTCCGGTCATTTAGCTCACAGGGGTCTCAGACGGAACAAAGTCCGGGGTATCTGTGGACTCGTAGTTGAACTGTACATCCTTCCAAGTCTCCAAGGCGGCCCGCAAGGGCTGGCACCACTTGGCAGCCTCTTGCAGGATGTCTGGGCCCTCATTGAGGTAGTCGCGGCCCTCGTTACGGGCCTTGATCATGGCCTCCACTGCAACTCGGTTGGCTGTCGCACCGGCCTGGATGCCGTGGGGGTGGCCGATCGTCCCGCCACCGAACTGGAGCACCACATCCTCTCCGAGGTAGTGGAGTAGCTGGTGCATCTGACCGGCGTGGATCCCACCTGAGGCCACAGGCATGGTCTTATTCAAAGAGGCCCAGTCCTGCTCAAAGAAGATCCCTTGCTCCAGATCGACCGGGTTGTGGGTCTTTGTGAGGACATTGTAGTAGCCCGCAATGGTGCGCGGATCACCCTCCAGTTTGCCGACGACCGTTCCCGAGTGGATGTGGTCTACACCCGCCATACGCATCCACTTGGCAAGAACACGGAAGCTAACGCCGTGGTTCTTTTGCCGCGCGAAGGTGGCGTATCCAGCTCGGTGGAGGTGCAGGATCATGTTGTTCCGGCGCGCCCACTTCTGCATGGATTGGATCGCAGTGTAACCAATCACGAGATCGATCATGATGATCACCGAACCGAGCTCCTTGGCGAACTCGGCTCGCTCATACATCTCCTCCATCGTGGGCGCGGTGACATTGAGGTAGTGCCCCTTGACCTCACCGGTCTCAGCCATCGCCCGGTTGACGGCCTCCATGCAGTACAGGTAGCGATCCCGCCAGTGCATAAAGGGCTGGGAGTTAATATTCTCATCATCCTTGACAAAGTCCAGCCCTCCCTTCAGGGCCTCGTAGACCACACGCCCATAGTTACGCCCAGAGAGCCCCAGCTTCGGCTTGGTTGTGGCGCCAAGCAGTGGACGGCCGAACTTGTCCAGGCGCTCGCGCTCCACCACAATCCCGGTCGGCGGACCAGGGAAGGTCTTCATGTAAGCTATGGGGATCCGCATATCTTCTAGCCGCAACGCCTTCAACGCCTTGAACCCGAAGACGTTCCCGATGATGGAGGCGGTCAGGTTGACGATTGAACCCTCCTCGAACAGATCGAGGTCATAGGCGATATAGGCGAAGTATTGCTCGGGATTGTTCGGTACCTGATCGACTTGATAGGCCTTGGCCCGGTAGAGCTCGCACGCTGTCAAGCGATCGGTCCACACCACCGTCCAGGTTGCGGTTGAGGACTCCCCAGCGACCGCGGCAGCTGCCTCTTCCGGCGGCACGCCCGGTTGGGGAGTGATCCGAAACAGCGCGAGAACATCCGTATCCTTCGGCTGGTAGTCGGGCTCCCAGTACCCCATCTCTTTATACGGGATCACGCCCGGTGTATAACGTTCCTGCCCCTTCTTTTCTTCTGCCATTTGGCACTCCTTTACCGCTGCCCTAATTCTACAGCACTTCACCTGGACCCAGCGTGGACCCATGTCCAGGCGAACCATCTAAACAATTGCTTCCCAAGAACGACTCTCGGTAGACAAAGTCTGCATTCTGTTTAAAATAAATACAAGCTAGTATTTTCGATATTTTCAATTGATAAAAATCAATCTATAAACCGAGGAGTCCGATGATTCGACGCACCACCTTTCGCCAACTCGAGATCTTCGATGCGATCGCTCGCCACGGCAGTTTCACCAAAGCAGCTGATGAGCTCTACCTGACCCAACCTACCGTCTCAGTCCAGGTGAAAAAGCTCAGTGATGCTGTTGGACTTCCCCTATTCGAGCAGGTCGGAAAGTCGATCTATCTGACCGAGGCGGGGCGTCAAGTCCACGCTATTACCCACACGATCCAGGAAGCATTCGATCAGCTCGAGATGCAAATCGCAGACCTCAAGGGGATGAAGCGCGGGACGCTTCAACTCGCGGTGTTAACCACAGCCCAGTATTTCATCCCGCGGATGTTAGGCCCGTTTTGCAATCAATATCCAGGCATCGAGTTCGCCCTCGAGGTTGCAAACCGCCAGCAGATGCTGGAACGACTCAAGCAGAACCTCGATGACCTCTATATCTTTGGCCATCCCCCGGAAGCGGTCGAGGTAACAGCCCTTCCCTTCCTTCAAAACCCGCTAGTGCCTCTCGCGTCGAAGCACCACCCGCTAGCACATGAACAGCGAATCCCTTTAGCCCGGTTCGCCGAAGAACCCTTTCTATTACGGGAGCAGGGCTCAGGAACCCGGCGGGCAATCGAGCGAGTCTTCCAGCAAGCGGGGCTCAGCCCCAAAGTCCGTCTCGAGCTTGGTAGTAATGAGGCAATCCAACAAGCGATTGCGGGGGGACTCGGGGTGTCGATCCTCTCACAACATACCCTCGCCCTAAAAAGTGATATGGAGCTTGCCGTCCTTGACGTCGAGGATCTCCCAATCCAACGGTCCTGGTATCTCGTCTACCCAAAGGGGAAGCAGCTCTCCCTGGTCGCTAAGACCTTCCTCGAATACCTCCTCAATAGGGCCCCTTCCCTAGCAGGATCTCCCTTGTCATCAGGCTCCTTCAGTCACCCTTAAGCGCCTACGAGCTTACAGGTAATTGGGCCTATTGCTGCTTAATATGCTTTCCGCGCCCGCCGATTCTCCGCACGATAGGCGCGCCAAGCGGTCATCAACTTCTGCAGGCCGGTGAGACGCCCCCTTGTTTTGTGAACGGATAACTCCTCAAGGGTACGTTGGTAGATTGCAGCCATAATCAAACCTGGAAGCTGATCGGGGCGGTCAGCCTCCGGTAGTCCCTGGAGGGCCCGGTCATAAAATCGTCTGGCCCGTTCCAGCTCGAACTCCAACAGCTGTTGATACGCAGGGGTCGAGCGCCCTTCCAAGATATCTTGCTCCGACAGGCCATAGCTCCTGAGATCCTCAAGAGGGAGATAGATCCGGTCTCGGGCCGCATCTTCTCGGAGGTCACGTAGGATATTCGTCAGCTGAAAGGCAATACCGAGGTTATAGGCGTATTGGCGGGTCCGAGGATCCTGGTAGCCAAAGATCTCGATGGCGAGCAGCCCCACTGCTGAAGCTACCCGGTAGCAGTAGAGTTGCAGCTCACCGAAGGTCGAGTAACGCTTTGTGTAGAGGTCCATCTCGACCCCATTGATGATCTCAAGGAGATACCCCTGGGGCAGGTCAAAATCCTTGCGAACAGCGGCTAGTGCCTTACCGACAGGGTGGTGTGGGGTACCGGCAAAGACCGCCTTGATCTCGTCGCGCCATGCGGCTAGCCGGACCTCTGCCTCTCCCTGTTCATCCGCCCCATCGGCGCAGTCATCCACCTCTCGACAAAAGGCATAAAGGGCCTGAATTGCCCGTTTCTTCCGTGAGGGAAGAAAGAGGAAGGCATAATAAAAACTCGAACCGCTGCTCGCAGCCCTAAGGGCACAGTACCGATGCGGGGTCATGAACGCCCTATACCACCGCCCAATCACCCCAGGCCTTTCCGTCCGAAGCGGGCAATCGATCAGAGGACCTCCTTTCCAGTATCACCAATGATAAAAGTGTTAGGGTGCCAATTCTCTAGCGCTCTTGCAAAGCTCGAGAAGCTACGTTAGAGTTCAAAAGGCTAGATTGGCTGGTATATTTGGTTGGAAGGGGGCCGTAGCTCAGCTGGGAGAGCGCCAGAATCGCACTCTGGAGGTCAGGGGTTCGACTCCCCTCGGCTCCACCAGGAAGCTTTCCACATCGACCTATTCCGCACTGTCTTGAAGCCCCCATAGGGGGCTTTTTATTTACATGTTTACATGTTACTAAGGAGAATGAAAGTCTTGTCAGTACACCTCACCCAGGTAGCAGGAATCGCTCCGGAGGACCTCGCTCTTCGGGCATTTTCCCAGCCGATTTTCCTTCGCCACGGGTTGTTTCCTATGACTTTAGTTCTGAACTCTTTAGTATTTACATGGCTTTACGCCTAATGCTCTCCGGCGGATATGCTCGGAGCCAAGCCACAGGGGCCTGTCTTGGAAGAACAAGAGATCAAGCTACAGGTCGACCCCCCGGAGCAATTCGAGGCCGTGATGCAGGCCCCGGAGCTCCAAAGTCGAGTCGACGGAGCCGCTCAGAGGCTAGTCACAGAGGCCCACTATTTCGATACACCCCGACACCATCTCCTCAAGGCCGGCTATGCCTATCGAATCCGTCAGGAAGGGGGACGCTGGAAAGCCACGGTGAAACGAGCCGCTTGCGATCCCCAATCCGGGCTGCACCACCACTTGGAGTGGGAGACCGAACTCTCAGAGCCGATCCCGGATCTCACTGTCTTCGATGATCCCCAGCTCGGGGATACCCTTGAGGCACTTCGAGCAAACCAACCGCTCGTTCCACTCTTTCAAGTCAAGGTCGAACGCTCTCTCCACTACCTTCTACTTTCCGAAGGGACTCAGGTGGAGTGGGCCGCGGACCAGGGAACCATTATTGCTGGAGAACATAGCGAACCAGTCTGTGAGATCGAGCTCGAGCTCAAAGTAGGCCGGATTCAAGCAGTGCAACAGCTCGCCGAGCAATTATGCCAAAGATACCCCGTGCAAGCTGATCCTCGGACGAAGTTCGAACGTGGCCTCCGACTCGCGGGGTTGCAGTCGATCCCGGAGGCAATCTCAAGCTCGGGAACAACTTAAACCCCTTAATCCGGTCAACCCTACCCTAAAAGGGCGGCAAGCGCTCCAAGGGAGGCCTATAAGGCCTCCCTAATCTTATCTTAACCGATTACTGAAGAGAGCGATTGAGATATTCCAAGTCAGAGGCATTGGGTTCACCCAAGCGCCACTCACCCCGATTCCGGGCGTGTTCCACAGCCGTATCCATCTCCTGGGATGAGAGTCCCCGCTCGATGGTGAACTCCTGGTCCGGGTAGATCAGATCCGGATCCTCGATCCGGGGACGGTTGGCCTTGTAGATTACGGGCCAGGCGAACGGATCGTCGTAGACAGCTGAGGCCCCCGCGATCCCCCAGAGGGTATCTCCCTGGCCTACCTGATAGAGATCGTGGGGGTCGGCCCCATTGACCACGAGGACCCCGTTGGCTACCTCCTGGCGTTGTACGCGATGCTCTTGCTGGTACTGGGCCAGGTCTTGCTTGGCCTGGGCCTCGGCTTGCTCGGCGGCTTGGCGCGCGGCCTGGTAGTCACCGGCCTCA
>CAYUWI010000039.1:0-9405 GCA_964448275.1 uncultured Gammaproteobacteria bacterium
GGACCGTGCCGCCGTCCGGGGTCAGCTCACCCTGTAGGAGGGCAAAAAGGCTGGATTTTCCGGTGCCGTTGGCGCCCACCAAACCCACCTTTTGGCCGGGATGGACGGTTAGCCCTATACGATCGAGTAGGAGTTGAGGACCACGGCGGAGGGTGATGCCATCGAGCTGTAGCATGGGGCCAGGGAGTTCCTTTGGGTTTACTCTGTACGTGGGTGCTAGGGGGCGATTCTGGTTAAATTCACCAGATCACCTTCGGTGACCTGGAGACCCTCCTCGAGGCGCATGGACCCCTAAACGGACAAAAGGGTAATTTGGCCGATGACAAAAGTCGTTACGGTCGAAGAACCAGCCCGGATATTTATTTGGTAATCCACATAGGAGTGCGAGCTGCGAGGCGAGTAGGTTTCTTTATCTCTGACGCGCTAAACCCATTTTGTGGGCAGATGAGGAGTTGACCACTTTGACCTGCTTGGTGGGCCGTCCAGGTCTCGAACCTGGGACTCTCTGATTAAAAGTCAGATGCTCTACCAGCTGAGCTAACGGCCCCGGTAAGGATTTTGCCAAACCCCCTCGCGAAGATCAAATTCACAATTCCTTGACCAACCTCGAAAATGCCCCTCTCAGGCGGGCCAATACATAATCCTTTCACCCTTTCCACTCCTACCGGTGCGCCGAGTTCGAAGCCCATAGAGGACAACCACACCGATCCTGCCTTGAGCCGGCTCCCTTGCCTGGGCTCATGCGTCTCTGGTATTGCTATGGAAGGGAATTCTGAATAATCGGTACAGATTTTCAGGAGGGGATTTGGACCTTCAATCCGTCGAGAAAGCGTACCGGCGCCTTGCCCGAAGCTATGACCTCTACTTCGGCGCGATATTTCACCCCGGTCGTCAGGCGATTGTCGCACGCCTAAACCTCAATCCCGGAGATACACTGCTTGAGGTCGGTGTAGGCACCGGGCTTTCTCTCCCACTTTACCCACGCAACATCACCATCTACGGGATTGACCTCTCCGAACCGATGTTGGAAAAGGCCCGGGAGAAAAAGAAACACTACGCCCTCAACAATGTCGCAAGTCTGGAGTGCATGGACGCCGAACACATGCGTTTTGCCGATGACTCCTTCGATGTGGTCGTTGCAGCCTATGTGGCGACGGTGGTACCGAATCCGCCCATTTTGATCGACGAGATGCGTCGGGTCTGCAAGCCTAAAGGGGAGCTCGTCATCCTTAACCATTTTCACTCGGAGAACCCGATTGTCGCTCTGATCGAAAAGGCGCTCTCTCCCCTTTCGGGGCTAGTTGGGTTCCGACCCCATATGCGCCAGCGAGACTTCGAGGAGCAGACGCATCTAGAGATCATAGAGCAACGTCAGGTCAATCTGTTTAAGTATTGGACGATGCTACGTTGTCGAAATAATAAAGAGACGCTTGCCACGGCCGATTGATCTGCTATCCTCAGGGCAACTTGAGTAATCCTCTCCTGAGCCAGATCCGGTAGGTGGTATAGAGGGTTCACAAAACAAAACACATAGCAGTAACTTTGCAACAAAGCCTTCAGAGACTACAAAACTGGTTCCTAACCTCTATTCGGATCGATCGGGCAGGTGGCTCCGGCTGGCCCTGGCTCGATCGGTGGCTTGTTCACTGCCGCAACTTGGGCAGCCTCCATCGGCGGGCCCTCGCTGGCGGGATTGCACTTGGCCTCTTTATTGGTCTGACACCCACCGTCGGGATTCAAACCGTATTGATCATCATCGGTGCAGCGATCTTACGGGTCAATCTCCCTTCCGCGCTTGCCGCCTGCTGGATTACCAACCCGCTCACAGCGCCACTGATCTACTGGGGTGCGCACCGAATCGGAGCGGGCCTCTTTGCCGACCACTTCCCGGTTGAGGCCTTCTCCCAATTAGCCCCAAGCCTGCAGACCCTCATTCAGCAATCTGCCTACCTCTGGTCTGGCTGCCTCGTGCTGGCCTCTAGCGCCGCTTTGATCGGTTACACTGCCTATATTGGGACTCGGCGCTACTGCACGATCCGCCGCTGGCAACGCCGCGCCCAGCGCCTGAATCGCAGCTAAAGCGAGAAGGGGCCGCACGATGTCCGAGCATGTGGTCGATCTCGACACGAGTAACTTCGAATCCGAGGCTGTGGCGCGCTCCCAGGAACTCCCTGTTGTGGTGGACTTCTGGGCAAAGTGGTGTGGGCCGTGTAAGACGCTTGGTCCCACCTTGGAGCAGCTCGCCGAAGAGTACCAGGGCCAGTTCCTCCTAGCCCGGGTCGATGTCGAGCAGAATCCAGAGCTCGCTGCTCAGTATCAGGTCCAGGGGATCCCTGCAGTCAAGGCCTTGGTCGAGGGCCAAGTGGCCGACGAATTCACGGGTACCCTTCCGGAGCAGCAGATCCGCCAATTTATCGACCGCATCCTACCCTCGGAAGCGCAACGAATCGTAGCCCAAGCCCGCGAAATGAAGGACCAGGGAAGGCTGGAGAAGGCCGATTCCTTGCTCGATCAAGCCCTCGAGACCGACCCAAACTACGCCCCAGCCAAGCTCGTTCAGGCCGAGATCCGATTGGCGCAACAGCGGCTTGAGGAGGCCAAAGAGCTCCTATCTCGCTTGCCGGTCAAGTATGAGGGGGAGCCAGAGGTCACCGCATTGAAGGCACGATTGCGGTTTGCCCAAGTTGCAGCCGAGATCGCCTCCGAAGAGGAAGCCACTCGCTCCCTCGAGGCCGACCCCGCGGATTTAACGGCCCGCTACCAGCTAGCCGCCTACCGCGTCCTCGCTGGGGACTACCAATCCGCCTTCGAGCACCTCCTCGAGATCGTCCGCCAAGACCGCAATTTCCGGGAGGATGCCGGTCGCCAGGGAATGCTGGCGCTCTTTGATCTCTTGGGCAATCAGGACAGGCTAGTGAGCGAATATCGAACCAAACTGAGTCGCGCGCTATTCTAGAATGCCTTACCCGGGTTAAGGATCCCGTCCGGGTCGAAGGCCTCCTTGAGTCGGCGGTGGAGGTCACGCGCTACTCCACCGAGCTCCCTTGCCACGAACGCGACCTTCTCTGAGCCCACCCCGTGCTCCCCGGAGAGGGTACCCCCAAGCTCCAGGACAGAGTCGAAAATCCGACTCAAGCACGCCCGGGCCTGGGCCATCTCCTCAAGATCCTCCGGATCGACGAGGAGATTGATGTGGATGTTGCCATCTCCGATATGGCCAAAATTGGCGATACGTAGGCGATACAGCTGGGCTAGCTCCTCGAGGCGTGCAATCAGCTTGCGGACCTGGGTCCGCGGGACAACCACGTCTTCGTTGATCTTCAGGGGCGCGAGGCGTTTGACCGCACCGGATAGTGACTGACGGACTTGCCATAGTGCGGCCCTCTCCTGAGGGCTCGTTGCGGTCTTTAGCTGAACAAGGCCCTCCCCCTCTAAGGCCTTACAGATCTGAGTAAAGCCTTCTTCGAGGGCAGACTCCACCCCATCCGCCTCAGCAATGAGGAGTGCTTGGGTTCCTGCGGGGAGGTCGATCTCTGCACCATCCTGACGGAGCGCCTCCAGTGCCAGCCGATCCATAAACTCCAATGCCGAGGGAATCTCGGTTTGCCCCATGACCCGCTCGACGGCAGCACAGGCCGTGGCGACACTGTCGAAACAAGCTCGGGCAGTGCGTTTGGCAGGCGGTCGGGGACAGAGCTGAAGGGTGACTTCGGTCACCAGACCCAGGGTCCCTTCTGAACCGATCAGCAAACGGGTCAGGTCGTAGCCTACCACCCCCTTGGTCGTACGAACCCCAGTACGGAGGACCTCCCCCGTCCCGATGACAGCCTCTAGGGCCAACACCCAATCGCGTGTTACCCCGCGCTTCAAAGCCCCAGGGCCAGCGCTGTTCATGGCGATATTGGCTCCCACTTGGCAATAGGCGGCACTGCCGGGATCAGGCGGCCAGAATAGATCGTACTCTGCGGCCACTTCCTGCACAGCCTGATTGGTGACCCCGGGCTGGACCCGCATTAGCCTGTTGGCTGGATCCATCTCCAAGATCGCAGCCATCGCCTCGAACGCCACTACGATGGCGCCCGGAGACGGCAACGCCCCGCCTACATTGCCCGAGCCCGCGCCCCGACCTACGACCGGAACCTGGTGGCGGTCAGCGGTCGTAATGATTGCTGCCACTTCACTGGTCGTATGGGGGAAGATGACCGCTGCCGGTTGGACTGAACGCGGGGTATCATCTTGGCTATAGGAAGCGAGAGTTCGCGGGTCGGTAGACCACTGCTCCGGATCGAAGAGGAGCTCGAGCTCGTGGTATGCTCCCGGTGGGAGTCGGTTAGTCCCAGCCATGGCCACTCTCCATACCCCTTATCCCGTATTACGCTGACCGGCCGCAATACCATTGATGGACCGGAGCAGCAAGCTCAGCCACCTCTCCCGCTCTTCAAGGCTGAGCCGCTTATCCTTATAACGGCTCAACAGCACCAGTTGTATATGGTTCAATGTGCTCAGGTACGGTTCACGGCGTTGGATCGATAGGGCCAAGTTTGGCGTATCTTCGAGCAACTCACTGTGGCCGATCACTCGGAGGAGCTGGTTGTAGGTGAGCTCATACTCCTTGCGGATCTTTTCGAAGATGGTCCAACCGTAGTCGAGCCCGTCAGCTAGCCTCGCATACTGGGCAGCGATATCCATATTCGCCTTGGCCAGTGACATCTGGATACTGCTCAGGAAGTTGTTGAAAAAGGGCCACTCACGATACATGCGGCGAAGCAGCTCGATTCGTCCAGGAGCGGCCTCGATATATTGGGTTAACGCCGTCCCGAGGCCGTACCAGGCCGGCAGGGTATGCCGGCTCTGGCTCCACCCGAAGACCCACCCGATCGCCCGGATCGAATCGAGGGTCTGCTCTTCGTGCTGGCGATGGCTCGGTCGGGAGCCGATATTGAGCTGGCTAATCCCGACAATCGGTGTAGCCTCATAGAAGTAATCAAGGAGTTCCGGGGTCTCCCGGGTCAGATCACGATAAGCAGCGTGCCCGATCCGTGCCAACTCGGCGAACGCCTCCAGGTACTCCGGGTTATCATCAGGAACGGAGGTAACGAGGTAGCGGCTGGCCTCCAACACCCCCGAGGTCATGACCGTCAGCTCATAGACGGCCGTCTCCAGGTTGGTGTATTTATTCGACAGGACCTCCCCCTGTTCGGTGATCTTGATGCTGCCTCTTACCGTTCCCGCCGGTTGTGCTAGGATTGCCTGATGGGTTGGGGCCCCACCGCGCGCTACAGTCCCTCCGCGACCGTGAAAGATCCGTAGCTTGATACCGTACTCTTGGGCCAACCGATTGACTTCCACCTGAGCACAGTAGAGTGCCCAGGCGGAGGCGAGGATCCCCCCATCCTTGCAGGAGTCCGAGTACCCGATCATCACCTCCTGCTCATTCCCCGCTGCCTGAAGCAAGGCGCGATAGACCGGCTCCTCAAGGAGAGTACTCATCACCTCTTGGATGTGATCTAGGTCCTGGATGGTCTCAAATAAGGGAGCCACCGATAGGGCATTAAACCACTCTCCCTCATCACTCTGGCCTAGGAGACCAGCGGTCTTGGCGAGCCACAGGACCTCGAGTACGTGGCTTGCCCGACGGGTATGGGAGATGACACAGCTACCGAAGGCCTGGGGGCTGACCTCCGCATACATCTGGGCCATCCCCTGGAAGATCTCCAGGGTCCGCTGTGTAGCCGCACTCAATTCTACCCAAGCGGGGATCATCTCCTCACATTCGGCGATCTCCCGGGTCAGCAGCCGTATCCTGGCCTCTTCATCCAGTTGGGTATAGTCCTGGTCGAGTCCCCCGCGGCAGGAGAGTATCTCAGCAACCGCTGCCGTGTACTGACCGGACTCCTCACGGAGATCGAGAGAGGCTAGGAAGAAACCGAAGGTCTGGACAATGCGGATGAGGTCCTTGAGCTCCCTATTGGCTACTGCTTGATCTCCTTGCTCACGCAGAGACTGGTCGATCTCCCCGAGATCAGCGAGCAGTTCGCTCTCCTCCCTATAGGCATGGGCCGACGCTACAGGATCAGGGGTCTCCCCTTGTAGACGCATGTCATTGGCATATTGCGCACGATAGAGCCGTTCCAAGATAAAACGCAGCTTCTGCCGATAGAGCTCGTGATAGTAGCGTTTTCGGAGGGATTCAGCGAGCTCAGGGAAGCGCTCGCGATCTTCGGCCAAGGACTCGAGGAAACGGGTTGAAGGCCAAATAAACCGGTCTGATTGGGACAGGATATTGTGGAGCTCACCAACCCGAACAATGTACTCATTCAGGATCTGCTTCTTATGGGTCCGTAAGGCCCAGATCGTAGTCTCAGCGTTCACATACGGATTGCCATCGCGATCCCCACCAATCCAGGAGCCGAACCGGATAATCGGCGGAATAGTCGGTGCCTGATCCCCGTAGATCGCCTCTAAGGCGTACTCGAGTTTGCGATAGACCTTAGGGATGGCGAGGAAAAGGCTCTCTCGAAAATAGAAGAGCCCATTTTCGATCTCATCCTCGACCTGGGGACGACGTACCCGAACCTCATCGGTCTTCCACAGGATTTGGATATCGACCTTGAGATCGCGCTCGAGCTGCTCATGCTCTTGGGGAGGCAGCCGCTCATCGTTTAGCCCCATGACCTTGAGAAACTTACGGCGCTGACCTTGAAGGATGGTCCGGCGAGTCGCCTCGGTTGGATGGGCCGTGATGACCGGAGAGATGTCCAGTGAATTGAGGAGCTCCTGACACTGCTTAGGTCCGAGCCCTTGGTCCTTAAGGCGCTGCAGGACACTTTTGAAGCTATTGGCCCAGGCTTCGCCGCTCTGTTCAGCCTGGTAACGGAGTCGATAGGCTTGGGCTTCCTCGGCCACATTGACCAGGCGGAAATAGGCAGAGAAGGCCCGAATCACGTAGCCCAGGACCTCGGGATTGAGACCACGGATAAAGGCTTCGAGCTCGGCCCGCAGCTCCGGATCATCGACCTGATGGAGTTGGATATACCCCTTACGCAGACGCTCGACCGCCTCAAAGACCTCCTCCCCCGCTTGGGTCCGTACTACCTCTCCAAGCATCCGACCAAGGGCCTGGACACGGCCACGAAGCTCGGCGTCTGCTTGGGGGGAAGGAGGGCAGACGTTGGTCCGCCCCGCAGTTGGATGCAGTACTTCTTCTTCGCTCAATCTAGATGATTCGCCTGGCCGCAGCGAATTTCCCATGGGACCTCCAGCTTACCCACTTCCTAGAAGACCTCAACAACGATGAGGAAGGAGAGTTATTGAAGTGCCTAGACCCAAGTTGAGGTCTTGGGCACCTTGGCATTGTAAAAAATCTCCCTACATGGTGGAACAAAATAGGCGGAGCGGAACAGCTCGTTCTCCCACCCTTACTCTGGGAGGGTCACCGGATACTGCTGGACCCAGGCCTCAATGCCCCCTACAAGGTTATAGACCTCTTCGAATCCATTGTCAGCCAGGTATTCGGCCACCTGGGCCGAGCGGCTCCCCATAGCACAGTACAGAACCACAGGGCGTTCCTTTTGTAGAGTATCCATCTGCTTCGGGATCTGGTGCATTGGGATATGGATCATCCCCTCGATAACCCCCTGGCGCACCTCTTCATCAGTCCGCACATCCACAAGCTGAAGTGCCTCACCGGGCCAGTGGTGGAGCTGCTCGGGACTTAACTCTCCGATCATACCCATTTCCTGGACTCCTCAATTGCAAAAGGAAAGTACCCTGCTTATTATAGAATGGTGTATTATCCCTCAAAACCCGGGTTATTGGGCGATGACCCATGGCCCGGCCACACCGATCTCTCAGGGTGGACAAACCCTACTCTCCAAGAAGCAGGTTACAACCATGAATGAGACGAGCGATCCCCTAACCCATTTCGATGAACAAGGCAATGCCCGAATGGTGGATGTCGGGGAGAAGGATGTTACCGCCCGTTATGCAGTGGTCGAGGGCTGGATCTCCATGGAATCCGCGACGTTGGAACGCATCCGTACAGGCCGGGTCAAAAAAGGGGATGTCCTAGGTGTAGCTCGAATCGCTGGTATTCAGGCCGCCAAGCAGACCAGCAACCTCATCCCCCTATGCCATCCCCTCCCGCTTACCTCGGTTGGGGTCGAGTTCGACGAGCGTGAGGAGCCACCCGGCATTCGGGTGCAAACAACAGTCGAGACTCAGAACCGCACGGGAGTCGAGATGGACGCACTGACAGCCACGAGTGTCGCCCTGCTCACTATCTATGACATGTGCAAAGCGATGGAACGGGGTATGGAGATTGGTCCCATACGCCTTATGGAAAAAGCCGGTGGTCGTTCCGGGCATTGGACCCGCTCAATCGATTCAAGCACTTGATCTGTTCTGTCCCCCTATTCGAACTCAGAGACGGAGTGTCGCCAGCGCAGCTGTGGCCTTGGTTCTGGGTCTCTTTCTGCTGTCAGGGGCCAAGGCGGATAGGTTACCCTCACTCGGCAGTCTCCAAGGAGGGGCGATTACACCTACTCAAGAGCGGGAGATTGGCCGAACCTTCCTCAAACGGGCTCAGAAGGAGCTCCACTTCCTTCGGGATCCGGCGATTAATAGCTTCATTCGTCGGATCGGACGGCGGCTGGTAGCCCAAACCGACTTTGTGTCCTATCCCTTCCATTTCTATGTAATAGAGAGCCCTCGCATGAACGCCTTCGCCGTTCCAGGAGGGCATATCTTCCTTCATACTCGATTGATTCGGGCAACAGAGGGCATTGACGAGCTTGCTGGTGTCCTCGCCCACGAGATAGCCCATATCACCCAACGCCATATGGCTCGGACCGTCTCTGCGGGCAAACAGACCCAGCTCTCTTCCCTGCTATTGATGATCGCTGGCCTCTTTGCCGGCATCCAAGGGCAAGGAGAGGCTGCTCAAGCCCTGGTGGTGGGCAGTGGGGCTTTTGCACAAAGCAAGATGCTGGCCTACAGCCGGGCCCACGAACGGGAGGCCGATCGGCTTGGCCTACGCTTCCTTGCGCGTGCAGGCTTTAGCGCCTATGGTCTACCCCAGTTCCTGAAACGGCTCCAATCCTGGTCCCAGCTCCAAGGTCATTCCCCAGTTCCCTACGCCAGCACCCACCCTCTCACCCACGAGCGGATTGCCGAGGCCCGGAACCGTGCGGCCCAATGGGCCCAAACGGATCACGCGACCTCCCCACCCAAGGAAACCGCCGCGTTCCGTCGGATGCAGGTCCGACTTCGGGTAATGACCGCCTCCTCCTTTGAAAAGGCCTGGAGTCACTTCAACCACCGCGTGGACGAAAATCCTGAAGACAGCGCGGATCGTTACGGGCGGGCCCTAGCAGCCCAACGCAGTGGGCGCCTACAGCAGGCCAT
>CAYUWI010000039.1:9415-11427 GCA_964448275.1 uncultured Gammaproteobacteria bacterium
ACCTGAAGGCCTTGGTCTCCAACCATCCAGAGGTGGTTGCCTACCGTCGTACATTGGGCGAGTTTCTCCTGCAGAACAATCGAGCCGAGGAAGCAATTGCCTCTTTCCAAGCGGCGCTTGAGCGCCACCCCAATGACCCTGCTCTCCGAGAGGAGATTGGGCAGGCCTATCTAGCCACCAGCCAGCCAGACCGGGCCCGGGTGCTCTTGGAGGAGGTGACCCGGGATTACCCTGGCCGAGCCTCGGGGCATGAGCTCCTAGCGCGTACCTACAACCGCCTTGGGCGTCCGATCGCCGCCCATCGGGCCGATGCACAAGCCCGATGGCTCCGCGGACAGCGCACAGAAGCCATAGCCCAGCTCCGTCTCGCGGCCCGCTTGGCTCGCGAACGGAATAACCCTACCCTCCCACAGATCAAGGCCCGCATCCGAGAGCTCAAATCCTCAGCTACCAACAACTAGCCCCCGCGCTTCCCCTGGGCATCAAGTAGTTGTCACGGCTGTTGTGAGCTGTGGACCACATCTCGATCCGAGTCCACAGCCCCTTCGGACTCCTCTCCTCCTCGGCCCTCGCTCTCTGTTGCCGTAACAAGGTCGGTCCCCTCCTCCACCTCACTATGGAGGCGCGGGAACGCATGGAGAATACTTTGGACTAAGGTAGCTAAAGGGATTGCAAAGAAGACCCCCCAGAATCCCCAGATACTACCAAAGGTAAGGATTGCGACAATGATCGCTACAGGATGGATCTTGACCGCCTCAGAGAAGATCAAGGGGACTAACACATTACCGTCTAGCGCTTGGATGATCCCGTAAGCCACCAGCAGATAGACCAGTTCTGAACTCGGCCCCCACTGAAAAAAACCGAGTGCAGCCACTGGAATGGTAACCACTGCGGCCCCAATATAGGGAATAAGCACGGAAAGCCCGGTCAAGACACCCAGCAGGGCAGAGTAATTAAAGCCCAACAAGCGGAAGGTCAAATAGGTGACAACACCAATGATGATGATCTCCCAGATCTTCCCGCGAACAAAGTTGCCGATCTGGCGATTCACATCTTCCCAGATCTGGTCCACCAATCCCCAATAAGGGGGCAATACACTTCGGATCCAAGCCAAGATCCGAAACTTGTCCTTGAGCATAAACAGGATCAAAAAGGGGACCAGAACAACATAGATCAACAGGGTAACCAGGCCCGGAATATAAGAGATTGATAAAGATAAGAGTGTGCCGCCCAAGCGCTCGAAGCGGCTACCCAACGAATCGACAAAGCTTTCGATATACCGCGTAATAAAGCTCGGATAGTCCTCAGGAAGGTCCTGTAGATAGACTTGCACCTTGGTCACGATCCGGGGAAGTTCACTCGCCAGTTGCTGGATCTGCTCCGAGAGTAAAGGGACCAGCGAGACGAACAAGAAGGCTGCCACAAAGAGAAACAAGCCAAACACCACGCCAACCGCCAGTCCTCGGGGGCAATGGCGGCGTTCCAACGCAGTCACAAAGCCATCCAAAAGGTAGGCAATGATCACCGCCGCAAACACGGGTTTGAAGGCACTACCGAAGAGGTAGAGGACTCCGAGTCCCCCTACGATTATGAGGACCAGCATCAGGATCTGGGGGTCAGAGAGCCTTTTCTTAAACCATTCCAAGGGGGTGAGCACAGCACCTCCGCATACTATGAACCGGTGGCGGTAACCGAAGGCTTTAGGGACCGAGGCACCGTTTGCCCCCCCCGATTCACCTGGCGCACCGTGGGTTTGGACGAGGAGGAGACTAGCAAGGCCCACCGCGCCTTGCTTGAAGTGGCAGGTTCAAGGCCCATCTTCCTTCGATGCCTTGATCCGAGCAAGGGGCCTTGGAAACCAAGAGACCGATCGTTTGCACCTTCTTTCTTCGGGGGGTGGGCCCACGTACCGTAGAGAACGCTGGACCTCATGAATCAAATCCAATTTGACGAGCCCTGTATCGCCCCCCGGTTCTTGGACACCCGGGTGGGTTTATTTAAGCGGCGGCCCT
>CAYUWI010000040.1:0-5969 GCA_964448275.1 uncultured Gammaproteobacteria bacterium
GTTGGGCCGCTCCGACGAGCAGCCGCGGCTCGACCCCGGTGGGGAGGTCGTTCCGGTGGCGAGCCCCGAGGACATTGCCACCGCCGTTATCCGGCTTCTTGATGACCCTGACTGGTACGGACATTGTGCCCGAGCCGTACGGCAGCGCGTTGCGCAGTACTACAGGGAAGAGCAATTGCATCGTGCCTACGGTGATCTCTATGCCAACCTAATGCATGTCGAAACCCAACCTTCAGTTGGCACCAGCCTCGATGGATAAGGCCTGACCATGGCCGGGATCGGCTTCACTCTACGCCAGCTCAGCCGTCAGGATAATATCTCGGGTATCCTGCGCGCGTACGGGCACGCCTCAATCACCACCTCGGGTCCTTGGCTCGCCACAGTGTTCGCGTTGGGGACGATCTCGCTTGTCGCTCAGGGGCTCGTCGGGGCGGCCGATGTCGAGACCTTTCGCCTCATTGTAATCTATAATTTTGCACTATCGCTCCTTCTGGCCGGTCCCTTCATGCTGCTTGCGACTCGCCAGATCTCCGATCTCATCTTCGCTCGGCGGATCGACGACTGTGCCAGCGTCTTCCTGACCGTCATCATTGTCGTCATGGCACTGAGTGTGCCCCTCGCTATCGCTCTCTATGCGGGGTACGGTCGGTTTGATCCCCCTGTCACAGTGGCGGCCTGTATCAACTTCTTCCTGATCGCGGCGATCTGGTCCGTCAGCGTCTTTTTGACTACGCTTAAGGCCTACAATCGTGTGACCTTGGCCTTCGTATCGGGTCTCGTGCTCGGGACGTCGGTCGCCGTCGCCCTGGCCTTTGACTTTGGGACATTCGGTCTGCTGGTGGGCTTCGACGCCGGGTTGTCCCTGACACTCTTCACGTTGGTCGGCCAAATCTTCGCCGAGTACCCGCCCGGTGGGATCTGGTTGGGGCGCCTAATCGACGGGATGAAACGCTACTGGCTCCTCGCGCTGAGTGGCTTCGTCTATAACAGCGCGCTTTGGATGGACAAATTTGTCATGTGGCTTCTCGCACCGGAACACAGGGTCCACGCAAGTGGCTTTGTGGTCTATCCAGCCTATGACAGCGCGATGTTCACGGCCTTCTTGACTGTGATACCCGGCCTTGCAGTCTTCATGGTGATCATCGAGACGCGCTTTTTTGAGGCCTATCACCGCTTTTATCAAGATCTCCTTAATCACACTACCCTTGCCCAAATCCACGACAACCAACAGCGTCTGATCGCCACGCTGGTTGCCGGCATGCGCAACCTCATTGTCATCCAGGGGGCGATCTCCGTCTTCTTTCTACTCGGCGCGAGCGAGGTGTACGAGTTCCTGGGGATCGACTTCAGGCACTTAACGATCTTCCGGTTCGGTGTACTTGCCTCCTTCCTGCAAACGCTCCTGATGTTCGTGCTTGCGGTTCTAGCCTACTTCGACCTGCGCCGCATGAGCCTGGGCCTGCAGGCAGTGTTCGCCGTAACAAACGGCGGGCTTACCTACCTCACGATCGAGCTCGGCCACCAATATTACGGGCTGGGACACGTCTTTGCCGTCGGGCTTACCTTCATGATCGCTTTTATCCTGCTGGCTCAGTTTGTGCAAGACTTACCCTATGAGGCCTTCATCCGGCAGAACGATTCTATTGAGTAACGACTGCGCCAGGTACCGAATAATGCCCTTGGATGGACCGCATCGTGTATCATATCTGGGCGATTGCCGGTACCAGGCGTGCTTGTTAGCCTTCGTCTAATGGGACGCAAAAGTAAAGATAATCATGCCGATTATGCCAGGGCCCGTTGGTTGCGTTTGGTGCAACGTTTAATGCGCTCCGAGGTCCGGGCGAGTACGATCGCCCTCATCATCCTTGTGACTTGGCTCATCCTCCTCATTCGGATGTGGCAGAACGGCGGCCACATCTTTGGCATTGGCTAGTCCCACTGGCCTTACAGCCATTCCAGACCAACACTCCCTCCGCTGCATTACTCCACTGCCACAGACCTCACAAAGTTTTTGGGCTAGTCAATATCAATTGGCTTAACCGGGTATTTGTGCCAGAGACTTGCCTCCGCACCAAAGGCCTTTTCGGGGAGTAGAGCGAAGAGCGGGTACCCTACTGGCGAATCGAACCGTGTTTCCGGAGGACAACTAGACCGTGTTCTGTGTCATTATCTCGGTGAGCTGTCCCATTCAAGGGGGGGGCTGTCTTCTACGTCTTTAGACTTTAGGGGCTAAGACAAAGAGGGGTACCACCTTGACAGAGATTCCGTTCCCCCAAAAGGTGTCGCAGAGCCAGTTTGGTCCAGGCGATGAAGTTCGGACTGGCAATGGAAATATCGTCCAAACGCCAAGGAATTGACGTCTTTGGAGGCACGGTAATGTCCGACATAGTGTTGGTTCCCGGAAAGCTTACCCAATGAGGGCTGGTTTGAGTATTTGGCCGAGAAGACTCTTTCCGAGATTCGCCCCCAGAAGCATCCTGCGTCAATTCGTCTGGTCCGCTTCGATCTCTTTGGTGCTCGCACTGTTTAGCATCGCCTTGATCTACCTGAATATGCCCGGAGACCGGCAGGCGGTAAATCTCGCGGGTCGGCAGCGGATGCTGATCGAACGGATCACCCGAAAGGCCTTCCTGGTTTCCCAAGACCAGAATGGGCGCACGGGGCTCCACAGGCTATTCGAGCGCTTCGAACAATCGCATCGGCTCCTCCTCCAAGGGGCTCCGGAGACCGGTATTGCCCCCCTGATGACCCCTGTCATACGTGGACAACTAAACAAGGTGTGGAACCAATGGCGCGATTATAAGGGAGTGTTGCGACACTATATGGAGGACCCCAACGCTGCAAAGCGGGATCGGATCCAGGGGCAGGCCACTCGTTTGGTGGAGGAAATGGATCAGGCGGTGGGAATGATCACCCGGGAGGCCAACCGGACTGCCCAGTGGGGGCAGTGGCTCGCCATTGGCCTGATCGGTGGCATCGTCCTGGTCGGTGGGAGTGTGACTGTCGTGACTGGTCGCCGTATCTCCCGGTCGGTAAAGGCCTTGGACCACAGCATCAGCCAAGTGGACCGAGTCGCCGAGCTACGGGAGGTCAAAGAGGTCCCCCAAGTGGGCCTGAGCGAGTTGGATGGGTTGGCCAACCAAGCCAGCCACCTGGCCGATCGCCTACGCGCCACCGCTGTGGACCGGGACCTCCTGGAGTTTGAGATCCGGCTGCTGGAGCAGTTCGTTATTACCTCTGAAGTGGTCCAGGACTGGCGAGAGTATGTGAAGCAACTGATCAAGGAAATCAACTCCGTCCTGGAGGTCTACCTCCTGTTCTCCCTTTTTCAAAGTGACGACGAGACATCCGACTTGGAGATCTTCTGGAGAGCCCCGCCCACCGAGGCCTCGAAGACCTCTGTCGTCCAAAGTGTTCACAAAGCCGTCGCCCATTACCCTGCCTTTGAGGAGACCGGAGAATTCACAATCCGTCACCACATTGTTGAAGCCGCAAGCCCCGCGGTCGACTACGATCCGGAGGCGATTTCGCTAGCGCACAAGAACCTGGTACTGGGAATCCCTAAGGTTACCGGTATCGTTGGTATTGGTATAGCGGCTCGGGCCAAAGAGGACCCGCGACGGAACCTGGTTACCGAGAGTATCCTTTCCACCTTGATCAATGTGCTCGGTTCGGTCCAGGCCCTTTCCCAATACACCCAGGATCTCGAGTACTATGCAGCCCGGGATCCACTCACCGAGGTCTACAATTCCCGAATCTTCCGCGAGCTGTTGCATTACGAAGTGGAACGGGCCAAGCGACGGGGAAGCACCTTCGGGATACTCATGGTGGATCTAGATAACTTCAAAACAATTAACGATACCTACGGCCACGCCTTCGGAGATCAATTCCTGCAGGAGTGCGCCCGGCTCTTGGAGGTCAACCTTCGGGCGGGGGATCTTATAGCCCGTTTTGGCGGGGATGAATTCTCACTCTTGTTGCCGGAAATCGATTTTGAGCAAACCGTTGAGGTGGCCCACCGGCTGATCCGGAGCGCCGAAGGGATGCGCTTGGTGACCCCTAACGGGGAGAGCATTCAGGCCTCCTTTTCCGTTGGCATGGCCATTTACCCTGATCATGCCGAGACCGCCCAGGATCTGATCATGTTCGCGGACAACATGATGTATCGGGCCAAGGAGGAGGGTAAGGCCCGGGTCACGTGGCCGACCGAAGAGGACCTTGTCGATTCGTTCCGGCAAACGGGGGAAAAGGGCCGGTTGGTGCTCAATGCGATCGAAAACCACCAGGTTCATCCCTATTACCAACCCATTTGGTCTCTAGGCGGAATGGGGATTATCGGTTATGAACTCCTCGCGCGCATCGTAGCCGAAAGCGGCGAAGTCGTCCCAGCGAAGGCCTTCATCGAGTATGCCGAGCGTATGGGAGTAATCCACCAACTGGACCACCTCGTTATGGAACAGAGCTTCCAAGAGGCTCGGGAGAGCGCCTACTCGGGCTTGTTGTTCATCAACCTCTCACCCCGGGCGTTGCTCAGACCGGCCTCTGTCGAGGACATTGTTTGGTTTGTAGATCACTATGGGATCGACCCCGGAAAGGTGGTATTCGAACTCACCGAACGGGAGACTGCAGGCAATCTCGCTCTCTTGGAGCAGTTCATTCAGCAGCTCAAAAGGAGAGGGTTCCGATTTGCTGTGGATGATTTCGGTAGCGGCTTCGGCTCCTTCCATTACATCAGGCGTTTCCCCATCGATTACGTCAAGATCGAGGGGGAGTTTATCAACAACCTGACCCAGGATGGACCGGATTCCGCCTTCGTCAATGCAATTGTCGGCCTGGCCGGTGAGCTTGGCATCTCCACTATCGCCGAGTGCGTTGAGGACGAGGCCACCCTGGAGCGGGTTCAGGAGAACGGTATTGAGCTGGCCCAAGGCTTCTTCTTGGGCTGGCCCAAGCCTAGTTTCGAGGTGAGTGAAAGGGGTTTGAACTCCCAGTCTATCTAGGATCCATCCACGGGCCGATCGCTCCAAGAGTGAGTTGCTCGACGAAGCGAGTGGAGAGAGGTGGGGGTCATTTCACCGTGACCGCGGTACCGCTGACACTCACCATCAGCATCCCACCCTGAGCACCGACCGTCTCGTAGTCGATGTCGATGGAGACGATCGCGTTGGCCCCGAGTTCGCCCGCCTTGCGGTCGAGATCGTCGAAGGCGACCTCACGGGCCCTTTGCAGTTCCTTCTCGTAGGCCCCTGAGCGTCCCCCCACGATATCGCGGATCCCGGCGAAGAGATCCCGAAAGACATTGGCCCCGAGCACGGCCTCTCCTGCGATGACATCGTGGTACTGGGTAATCCGTTTGCCTTCGATCGTCGGAGTAGTCGAGTGGATCATCAGAGGGGGTGTCCTTTCTTGATCGGGTGTTCATCGGAAGAGGGGTTCTCTCGTATTCCATCATACGTAGCAGCCCCTGTCTGAGAAGGGTTGGGTGGACCCCCTCGGTCGCGATGATCTGGTCCAAGATCGCGCGAATCTTCTGAAGCTGTCGATCCACCGGCTTACTGAGCGTGCCGGGCGATCCGTTTGCGCACGTGACGAATAATCAGCCAGATACTGATCAGAACGACCGGGACCAGAGCGGCCTTGGCAACTATCATGTGGTCGAGATAGCCAGCCTCCTGGGCGGCTTCAAGAGGATAGTGCAGCAGCCGCAACAAGTAATAGCTAATTGCAACGACCGACAGCCCCTCCACTGTCTCCTGGAGCCGGAATTGCATATGGGCACGGCGGTTCATAGCCTCCAGCAAGTCGCGATTCTGATCTTCAAGGGTCACATCGACTCGGGTCCGCAACAGATCGCCGGTCCGCGCGATCCGCTCGGACAGTGACTCCTGGCGCTCGAGTACGGTCTGACACGTCCGCATGGCTGGATCCATGCGCCGATCAATGAACTCTTCGATGGTTTGAAAGCCCTG
>CAYUWI010000040.1:6069-11358 GCA_964448275.1 uncultured Gammaproteobacteria bacterium
GCCTTCGGAAACGCCAGCATCGCCATCATGCGATAGGTCTCGATCTCGAGGAGACGCCACACAGCGCGCCCCGCCTGGCGCTCACGCAGGCTGATATCCCGAACGAGAAAGCGTGAGAAGCCGTCGGCATGGAATCGAAAGTCGGTCCAGGCTTGTGCGGAGCCGCCGGCAATCAAGCTACCGACAACGGGATTGTGGTCGAACAGCGCGGTGAGTTCCTCTATCGTCCGCTCTCGCGCAGAGGCGGGCTCTAGTACCAAATGGGTCCCCACAAGTCGCTGGCCGGGAAGATCCCTCAGCCAGTCCTCCGAGAGATACTCCAAGGCCGTCTGACCGAAAGGGTTCTCGACGGACTCTGGAACAAAGAAAGTATAGGTGGACAGCTCGGTGCGCCGTTCCCATTTCAGGCGGAACGACCCCAGGGAGGTCGACAGGTTGCGCGCGCCCTTAGCGGGTGGAGCGACCCCATAGTACCGACAGAGCTCGGCCACCATGCGCCGGTCGGCCTCCGCCGATTCCGGTTGATGACCTGACAACATACCCAGATGTGAGACCCGCAACGGCGGGCGCAGGGTTTCGTAGGGCCGCGCGTGGACTTCGTGATTGAGTTGCTCTCTAAGGGGATGATCGGTATACGCGCCGTGGCTGGGAGTCCACTGTTCCTGGCCCTTATGGGCCACTCCCGCCTGATCCATTCCATCGAAAATGTCTGGATACAGGCCATCGCTTCGCTTCTCTCCCATCAAAGTTGCTCGCTTATTCTAGTGTGTGGGACTGGGCCAGGTTGCCAAAACGAGTAGGCTCAAAGCTGGCCGATGATCGGCTCGGCGAGGTTCATTGTAAGCAGAGAACCCCCATTCCGCACCCTTCTACCACTAGGGGGCCTAGTCCACCCAGCAGTCCACGGGAGCGCTGGCCGTGCAGGCCATTGTATTGGCGGCCAGGGCAATCAGACCACCGGCCATCACCGCGAAGACGGGTTTGTATGGGGCGACTACCGTGAGAGTGGCCACCCAGGTGCCACCGATGCCTAGTGAGAACAACACCACAGGAGCACGGTCCAGTCGTGGTCCCAGGCCCGCTGTTCGTCAAGCGCGTGAATCCAAGCCTTTCTTCAGCAACAGGGTCCCTTATAACCATGCGGCATACCTTGCTCTGTTAGGACTTAATTTTCTTCCACTCAGGGGAACAACTCGAGCTGGAGAGGGGCTGTCATTTGCTGACCTGGTAGAAGAGGATGGACAGCCAAAGAAAACGTGTTATATCTACTCGCCTTTCGGGGATTCGATCCCGCGTTCCCGGTTATTGGTCGCTGTTATGCTCTTGATGTTTGAAACGAAGAAGATTGGTAGCAGGGAGCCCTGAAGACCCAGTTATCACAACTGCAACATGAGGGGAATATGGGGGTGCATTCGATACTCCGGCGGATGTTTCGGGAGACCATCCAGAACTGGGACCAGCTGAGCTACTACGAGCATTTCGAGCAGCTCGTCGCCATGCTGCTCAGTGTCGCCGTCGCGGTGACGATCCTCTATGCCCTCTACTATCTCATCGTGGACATCTTCATGTTGCTGGTCGTGCGCACAGCGGACCCGTTTGACTATCGTGTCTTTCAGGCGGTGTTCGAGATGATCCTGACGGTGCTCATTGCCATGGAGTTCAATCACACCATCGTCCGGTCAATGGGGCGCCCGGCAGGCAGCATCGTCCAGGTGAAGATCGTCCTCCTGATCGGTCTATTGGCGCTGGTGCGGAAGTTCATCGTCATGGAGGTGGAGACCCTCGACCCATGGAAGGTTGCCGCCCTTGCCCTGGCAATCGTGGCGCTTGGTGCCGCCTACTGGCTGGTGCGCGATTAAGGCGAATTATCGTTAGCTAGGGTCTCGGCCATGGCCTTGTGGGCTTGATAGGATTGCGCGCGTGATCCGCAAAGGCAGTACCAATCACTCCCACCATCCGCCACGCGAGAAGGAGCCATGGCCTCGGAATCGAAAACTGTGATCGTCGCTGCGCTTATCGGCAACTCAATCATCGCCGTGACCAAGTTTGTTGCCGCTGCCATCACCGGGTCGAGTGCGATGTTCGCTGAGGGTGTCCACTCCGTAGTGGATACCGGCAACCAGTGGCTGATGTTGCTGGGCCTAGCACGAGCCAAACGGCCGCCCAGTCTGGAGTTCCCGTTCGGCCATGGCAAAGAGGTCTACTTCTGGAGCTTTGTGGTGGCGATGTCGATCTTCGGCGTCGGCTCAGGTATTAGCCTCTATGAGGGCATCATACACCTGCTGCATCCCACCGAGCTCGGTAATCCGACCATCAACTACGCTGTCCTGGGTGTCGCGATCGTGGCCGAGGCCTCGGCATGGTACATCGCTTGGAAGGGCTTTCATGCTGCCAAGGGTAAAAGTGGGGTCTTCGAAGCCGTGCGCGAAGGCAAGGATCCCAGCCTCTTCGTCGTTCTGTTCGAGGACTCCGCGGCCTTGCTGGGCCTACTGGTGGCCGTGGTCGGGATTGCCCTCTCACAGATTACTGGAAGCTCGCTCTACGACGCGCTCGCCTCGGTGGTAATCGGTCTCATCCTCGGCACGGTTGCCCTATGGCTCGCTTTCGAGACCAAGAGTCTGCTCATTGGTGAGGCAGCCCACCCCAGTGTGCGTCGCGGTATCCGTGAACTGGCCGCCGAGACGGAGGGAGTAGAGCGTATCAACGAGCTTGTCACCTTGCACATGGGGCCAGATCACGTGATCGTCAATATGAGCCTGGATTTTCGCGATGACCTAAGCGCGGACCGGCTCGAAGGGATGATCAGCTCGCTCAATGAGGCCATCAAACACCGCTTTACGGAGGTTCAGCGTGTCTTTATTGAAGCCGAGTCTTGGAAGCGGCATCTTGCTCAGGCCCCGTACAGCGGTGGCCCAGCAGCCACGCAAGCGCCGGAGCTTTAACGGGCGAGGCTCGAGGTTGCCCGCTTACCTTGCCCCGTTGTCGGGGCTATGCGGACCGCGTTCATACTCCGCGATCAGCTGACCACCGAGCAGCACAATCACGGCGGCAACCTCGAAGGTCACCAAGATCACGATGGTGGTGGTCAGTGAGCCGTAGATTACGTTGATCATCGACAAGGTCGAGAAGTACCACACCAGGATGTGACGGGTGATCTCCCAGAGGACCCCGGCGGCGATGCCGCCGATCAGGGCGTGTCGCAGCTGGAGCCGACCGACGGGCAGCACCATATAGAGCGAAGTGAGCAGCATGACCTCCCCCACGACACCAATGGCGTAGAGCAGCGTGGTGTAGACCCCACTAAGCGCAAACTCGACCCCGAACAGCACGAACTTGTTCCCACCCAGGCCTTGTAGCGTTCCGCTGATCACGCTGACCGTCAGGAGGCCGAATCCCAAAACCAGGATATAGATGTAGGGGATGATGGCCGAGACGAGAAAGTGCCGCCGTTTGATGGCGATGCGGTGGAAGAAGATGACGGACATGGCGTTCTCCAGGGCAGTAAACGCCATGGAGCTGAACATCAACAGCATGAGCAGCCCCGCCGTTCCGATCACGTCGCGATGGGCGACGAAGAGCTCCACCTGACGAATGAGATATGCCGCATTTCCCGGTGCAGCCAGCTTCAGGTACCGCGCAATCGTACTCGTCAGTTGATCCGGGTCGACCACATGTGAGCCCACCACCAGCACAAGGATCCCTAGGGGGACGATCGATAACAGTGTGAAATAGGCGACAGCTCCGGCCAGGAATAAGCCTTGGTTGTGCCAGAACCCCACAGCGACTCGGACCACGTACCCTTTGGGGTCCTGGATGACCGCTTTCAAGAGTTCCGGATGGGCGGCCATATTGCCTTTTCGCCTGTGATGGGTTTCAGTCCCGGGAGGAGAGTCCCCAGAATACTCGGTAAGGGGTCGCTGGGTCGTGGAGTAGACCCTCGCTTGGCTCGGTCTCTACCGGTGACTGTGGGAACGGGACGAAGGACATGCTGCCATCCCCGATGCGTTTGGCAAATGAGTTGGCACGATGAGAGGAGCAAGTGTGACCTCACTCGACAAGATAGCGGCTGCGGCGCAGTTTGCACGCGAGCGCCATGCAGGTCAAAAGCGAAAGGGAAAAGCCGGTGAGCCCTACATAGCCCACGTTGAGGAGGTCGCGGATCTGGTTGCTTCGTTTGGCGGTGATGAGGAGACGATCGCGGCTGCCTGGCTCCACGATACGATCGAAGACTGCCCATCCACCTCCTACGAAGAGCTGGTCCAGAGATTCGGTCGGCGAATCGCCGATATCGTTGCAGAAGTGACCGATGATAAGAGCCGTGAAAAGGCCGAGCGCAAGAGGCTTCAGATCGAAAAGGCGCCGGAGAGATCGCAGGGGGCCAGTCTGGTCAAGATAGCCGACAAGACGAGCAACCTACGCGCGATCGCAAATTCGCCGCCGACGAATTGGGATTTCGAGCGGCGTATGGGGTATGTGAGGTGGGCAGTTGCAGTGATAGCCCATCTGCCAGTAACACCCAAGATTGCACTTGACGCCTTCTTGGGGGCCGTTGATCAAGCCGAGATTGCAATCGCAACTGATCTTTTGCCCGTTCGGCATGCACAAGAGATCGCGACCGCAGTGCGCAAACGCCAACAAGCGAGACGTAAGGCGCCCGAGAGCGAGATAGAACGATTTCTGCTTGATCTCCTCGATGAAGCCCACTGAACCTCAATGATGAAAACCTGCCCATTACAATCCGGTTCTGCAGGCATGCGTGTCCCTTCGGCGGGACACCCCGCACAATACATATGGTGGCCAAGGCCTTTGCCGCTCGAAGCGGATCGATCTTTTGCTCGATTGCCCCGGAGACGGCCCAAGCCGGTGTCGGTGTTGGGAGGCAAGGACATTCCTGGCATCCAAGGCCCGGGGTGGAGCATGGTCTGGAAATTGCTTAGGACCAAGGCGTAGTTGCAATTATAGGGTTCAGGCGATGCAGTACCCACCTCCACGTCACACGCGGCAGGGAGGGCCACTGCCATTAATAAGGGAGGAGAGTATGAGGCAACAGGGCAGCAGGGCAGGCACCTCGGTTGAAGGGACGATTGTCAGCTCGCGGTGTGTGGAGGAAGTACCCGGTGGGGCAGGCCAACCCCTTCAGACCTGCCTCGCCGCCTTCATCGAGGCCAGCCCCGAAGGGGTGGCCTTGGTCGACCCCTCTGGGTCCCTGCTCTACCTCAATCCGGCCGGCCGGGCCCTACTCGGCCTCGGGGCCCAAGAGCCCCTCGACACCGCTTCCTTGTGGGCCTT
>CAYUWI010000041.1:0-11035 GCA_964448275.1 uncultured Gammaproteobacteria bacterium
GGCTAACTCGATCGTGCGGCCACCGGAAAAGCCCTCGATCCGTATCTTGGGCCCCCGAAGGTCGAAGAGGACCCCGACTGTCCGCCCCAATGCCCGTGCGGCACCCCGCAGCGCCTCGAGCCGCGCGCGGTGTTCGTCCAACGTGCCGTGTGAGAGGTTGAACCGCACTACATCAAGACCTGCCCGCACCATCGCATCGAGCGTATCGGGGGTTGCGCTCGCGGGCCCCAGCGTGGCTATGACCTTGGTGCGACGGTGGCTGAGAATAGGGTCATAAGGCATTACGATCGGCCTCGGATCGTCCAGTTATCGAGCGGCAATGGGGCTCGGTGCTTCTCGAAGGGAAATAGGACGCGGGATAATGGCCACCACATTCAAAGGTCGCGGCGGGCCGCTCTGAACAGCCGTGGGTTGGCAGCGATGAAGGCAGCGATCCAACGTTCGAGAAAGGATTTGGTCCCGCTGGTACGTAGGTAGTGCCATCCGAGTAGCGCGATCACCAGCGCAGCGAGGCCATCGACGATCAGATCCCACATCGTATCGACAAGCCCACTCTTCTGCATGTCGAGGCCAAAGAGCTGATCCATGGCAAACTCAAAGATCTCCCACAGGGCACCGATACCCATGGCAAACATGAAGGCGAACAGGGCCACGAAGCCGGGATTGATGTCGAGCCCGATATCCTTCTTCTCGTTCAGTACATGCACGAGCAGGAACCCCAGAATACCCAGAAGAAATCCGGAGCCGGCATGGAGCACAATGTCCCACCACCAAAAACGCACGTAATACCCATGGACCTCGCCTAGGAACAGCGAGCCGTAGACAAAGACGACCGCCAGCGCCTCGAACTCCGGTGGGATGCGCACCTCAAATTGACGACCCAAAAGGATCGGTAACAACGTTACACCGACAACCCCGGCCGTGGTTAATGCGGCTGGCCACCGGCCCTCAAGCAACGCCCACCCCATACCCATTATTAGAATGGCCTGCAAGGTGAGCGTCAGCCCGCGGTAAACGGAGGAGTGCCCGCGCGAGGACACGTGTCCTGTTGCATCCGGCTCGGAGATACCCATGGGCAGATCCCTGTTCCGCCTACTCGAGCAAATCAGGACGCCGCAGTGTAGCGGGGAGCGAATACTCCTTGACCGACCACAAAGCCCCGGCCAATCCGATGATCTGTTTGCATAGTGGCGATCCTGCCTGATCTTCATTTGACCGGTAAACGCCTCACCCCATTCGCCGGTTACCCTTCAACATTAATACAACAAGACGTCAAGATGTGCCACGGGCTCAGAGGCCTATGCGGGCTTGGAAAGGCTATTCGATCCCCAGTTCTGATAGCCCCTTAATATAGCTGCCAGTGACTCTGCGGATGGCCCACACCGGCCTAAGTATCGTACTTGATGTACTTAAAGCGTGAGTCATCTGGGACCCCTTCCAGGGCCGAATCAGCTCCTGGCTGCCACTGGACCACCTCCTCGATCTTCTTAGCGAGATCGAAGTCCTTGTCCGTGATCCCGTTTTCGGAGTGTGTCATGAGCTTAACCGTAACAGCTGGGTAGGAGACCGTCAGATCAGGATGGTGGAAGGCTGCCTCGGCCAAATGGCCGATCGCGTTGACGACCATCAGGGTCGACTTCCAGCCGTGGGTCCTGTACCGCCGCTGGATCATGCCGCCTTCGAACTCCCAGTGGGGGAGCTCAGTCTGTAGGTGTGCCCTCACCTGCTCCTCGGAGTATACTGCTTTAGCTGACATTGAATCTCTCCTCGTCTGTTAGGCCCTCAACTTGGCATGGTTCTGAGTTGGTCTTCCGGAAACGATTTCAGCAAACCCCCGGAAGACGTTGCAAATGAGGTCGAATCTTTATAGCCTGCACCCTATCGGCCTTGAGGCCCTTTGCACGGTACACGGTGAGTCGATGCCCTCGAGATCTGAAGGGGCCGACTCGTTTATCATCTCGTAAACCCGGTTCTCGACGTACGGTCTAAGCATGCATGGAGCGCAAGAGTAGCTCGAAGGGAGGGATTACCGGCGTGGTCCTTGCAGGGGGACTCGCCCGGAGAATGGGGGGGAACGATAAGGCCCTTCTCCAAATAGACGGTCGGCCGATGATCGCCTACGTGCTGGAAGCGCTTGCTCCCCAGGTCGATGCTATTATTATCAACGCTAACCGGAATAAGGAATACTACACTGGCTACGGCTATCCAGTTGTCTCGGATACAGTGGATGGGTTCGCAGGTCCTCTGGCTGGCGTAGAGCGGGGTATGGCCCTCGCGGAGACCCCCTACATCATTACCGTGCCGTGTGATAGCCCGCTCCTTCCGACTGATTTGGTTTCACGGCTACGAGAAGCCCTCGATCAGGAAAACGCCGAGGTCGCAATGGTTCACGACGGTACGCGCGCCCATCCGGTCTTTGCGCTGATTAGTGTCGCATTATACGACAGCCTCACACGTTGGCTCGCAAGTGGGGAGCGTAAGGTTGATCGATGGTATGAGCAACACCAACTCGCCATCGCGGACTACTCGGATCACCCCGAATGCTTTATCAATGTCAATACGCCAGAAGACCATGACCGGCTTTTGGCTGTCCGAAGCCACTTCGATCACTCATCCGAGAGATCTAGCCAAGGAAGTCGTATCCCCAGCGGGGATCAATCTGATTGTTAAGCGAACTGTGGTCCCGCAGACACGGGAAGGGAGCTCACTCCCAACCAGCATTTGAATGGCGCCTACTAGCGCGGAGACAATTATGGGAATGAAAGAGCCAATCCAACCCCAGGCGAGTCACTGCGATAGCGATCCCAGCCTGCTCGATCTCGAGCAGGCCCGGGAGCATATCCTTGCCAGCATTGAACCGGTATCAGGGACCGTCTTCATCCCGGTGCGGGAAGGCTTGAATCGGACCTTGGCACAAGATATCCATTCCCCATTCAGCGTGCCTGGCTACACCAACTCCGCGATGGATGGCTATGCCCTTCAGGGCAGTGACCTTCCGAATGAAGGTTCTCTCGCATTGGAGTTGATTGGTGACTCCTTTGCCGGTCAACCCTTTCACGGTGAAGTGGGTCCAGGCCAGTGCGTACGGATCATGACTGGGGCTCAGGTACCGGCCGGGGCAGATACCGTGGTAATGCAGGAATCGACCGAGGCAAGTGGCGACCAAGTCTATATCGGCCCCGGCCACTCCTCAGGACAGAATATCCGCTCGGCCACCGAAGACCTTGCCGCCGGAGAGACCGTTGTGCGCGCTGGTACCCGACTCCGACCCGCCGAACTCGGACTACTTGCCTCCATCGGAATCGCTGAGATCCCAGTCAAACGTCGGCCTCGGGTAGCCTTCTTCTCTACCGGCGATGAGCTCCGTTCGGTGGGACAACCCCTCGACGAGGGAGCGATCTACGACAGCAATCGCTACACCATCTACGGCATGTTGGACCGGCTCGATCTCGAGTTGCTCGATATGGGGGCTATCCCCGACCGGCCAGAAGAGCTGGAAAAGGCCTTTCATATGGCCGCTGAAATTGGCGATGTGGTGATCACTTCGGGAGGTGTCTCTGAAGGTGAGGCCGACTATGTAACCCGGCTCCTTAAGGAGCTTGGCCAAATCCACTTTTGGAAGGTGGCTATTAAGCCGGGACGGCCCATGGCGTTTGGTTCACTCCGAGAAGCGACCTTTTTTGGTCTACCAGGTAACCCGGTCTCGGTCATGGCCAACTTCTACCAACTCGTCCAACCTGGCCTGCTCCGTCTGATGGGTCAGGATCCCAAGCCCAACCTCCGGGTCCAAGCACGCTGTCTATCCGAGCTTCGGAAGAAGCCCGGGCGGACAGAATTCCAACGTGGAATCTTGGAATGGGACGCCGAGGGGCGCCTAACTGTTCGTAGCTCCGGCCCTCAAGGATCCGGGGTGTTACACTCCATGGGAGAGGCAAATTGCTTCATCGTCCTCCCCAAGGACAGTGGGACTGTCTCTCCAGAGAGTGAGGTCCTGGTCGAGCCCTTCCACGGGCTTGTGTAAACCGAGCGCTTGGAGGGCCCTATCCACCACTCCCTTTGTTTCAAATCCCGCCCCAATCTCCCAGTCAAATCGGGATGGGGGCGGCTTCCTTCCTGCCCCCTGGCTTCCGTAGTCCACCAGCCAAGAACATCAACAACTCCGGAGTAAGCGAGCAGGGGGTTGTCGAAGAGACCCTATTAGGATCACACTTTATAAGGTACTTTAATAGTTTAATCTAGAAGCCCTTACATAGGAGGAAGCAAAATGGCTCATCAAAGTACAAGTGAACGAGGTGTGAGGGAGTCCGGCCCTTTCAGCCGGGCGGGCAACATGATCGGTGTAAATGAAGAGATCGGCCAAGCCCGTAAACGGGACCGGTTGCTAGCCTACAGTGTCCTTGGCCTCGTCATAGCACTCGGAATAATCGGCGTTCTCACTGGTATTATAAGAGCGTTGAGCTCCTGAAGCACTGCAAACCAGCAAAACGCTTTAGGAGGAAACAATGGCCCATCAAACTGAAGGCGAACGAGGTATCAGGCACTCTGGACCCTTCAGCCGGTCAGGCAACATGATCGGCCTAAATGAAGAGATCGACCAAGCCCGTAAACGGGATCGGTTGCTAGCCTACAGTGTCCTTGGCCTCGTCATAGTGCTTGGAGCAATCGGCGTTCTCAGCGGTATAGGTCGAGCGTGGGGCGTCTGGGGAGTGCTTGGTTTATTGGTGGCTTTAGGGATCCTGGGCGGCCTGGTCTATAACTACGTCCAGGCCCATCGTCGTGCTTGACCGCTCCAAGCCCCCAGGGCCTGCCTAATCGGGCGGGCCCTTCCCTGATCCCAAAGGGCTGGGGGTTACGGTGCTCGCGTAGCCCCCACCTCTCGAATCGCCGTAGCCCTTACCAAAGCGGGTGCACATCGCATGCAGCTCGAACCCTGGAGTCAAGTCGGGCTTGCTTGAGATCCCCTTCGAGGCAATCTCTCATACTCGGTTACTCCACCCTGTCGTCCCCAGTGGCTGGTCAGGAGGGAGCCGGCAAGATTGTGCCACACGCTAAACACGGCACCCGGGAGGCCCGCTACCCCCGAGAGGTGCTAAGTTACCAAGGTAACACCCAATCCAGAGTTCTGCATCCCGACCGCGATTGCCAGAGTCCGGCAGAGACGCGCCTCGAATCCAAGTCGCCAGGCAACCCAATAACCCACTAGTAAACCTGTCCCATTGTGTAATGGCCACCACC
Organism: uncultured Gammaproteobacteria bacterium; assembly: GCA_964448275.1. Lineage (GTDB taxonomy): Bacteria > Pseudomonadota > Gammaproteobacteria > Thiohalorhabdales > CAYUWI01 > CAYUWI01. The sequence continues at coordinate 5,236 of CAYUWI010000041.1, forward strand.
AGAACTACTGCCGGGGCAAGCTCGCCTAAAGCTCCCTGGTTCAAGGCCACTACAATCGCAATGATAACCACGATGGCGCCGACTGAGAGGCTCGGGCAGACCTGCTTGGACCACTCCAGCTGCTCCCCGATGAGGGTATTGAGGGCAATCCCAAGGAGCACGGGAATGACGACCACCTTGGTGATGGTCGCAAACATGCCGAAGACCGGGACGGGGATAACCTGGCCTACATAGAGCCAGGTCAACACGGGGGTTGCTACGGCAGCAGCCCAGGTCGAGGTCGCTGTCGAGGTAACAAGCCACATTTGAAGTGGGCCCACCCCCTTAGCCCGGGACCTCAACTAAGCCATCGAGGCCCTCTTGTCCGCACTTGCGGCCTGCGAGGCGAACCCCCCGGAGCAGACAGGTAGAGACCGCCTCACCGCGGAGTAAACCATCAATTACCCCGGCATTGAAGGTATCCCCCGCCCCCAAGGTCTCCACTACTTGGACTGGGGGATCAGCGGGTTGGGCATAGAGGTGACCCCTTGGATCCACGGCCCAGGCACCGGCCTGACCCCACGCACAGACCCTGATGCCTGGAGCAGTGGAGGGATCCAAGGTGGTCAGGAATTCCGATGCCTCCGAGTAACCGGCTTGCCGCGCGTAGTGGGCAGAAAATAGGACCAGATCGGGAAGGTGCAAGAGTGCCTCAATCCCCTGGCGGGGCTTCTCCACCTCGAGCGATATCCCAATTCTCGGGTGGTGGTCCCGCACCCAGGCGAGCATGGATCCAAGGTCAGCGACATTGGTGCGGGCCTCAAAATGGATCCAGTCGAAGGGATCCAAATCGAGGCTAGCAAAGGTATCGTGAGGGTATTCGGGGAGATCCCGATAATGGACGATGGTCCGGCTTCCGGTGGCCCGGCTGACAGTGACATAGGAGGTCGGCGATTTGCCTACATCACGGCAGCGCGAGGCCTCGGTCGCAATACCACGGGCCTCGAGGGCCGCTCGAATCCCACGACCCTCCGGTTCATCAACCCACCCTCCGGCCCAAGTACAGCGATGGCCCAGTTGAGATAGGACCGTAAGGGTGTTGGCTGTATTCCCCCCTAACCGATACCGTTGGCCGAGCGCACGGACCTCATTATCCTCATCAGGGTAGGCCTCGACCACATTGATGATATCGAGGGCGGCGACCCCCACGCCAAGAACTCTTGCCATGGTCTACCTGCATACCCACTTAGTCCAGTGCGGAGACGACCTCCTCGGTGATCTTCTTGGCGTCACCGAAGAGCATCATGGTGTTATCCCGGTAGAAGAGCTCGTTATCGATGCCAGCATAACCAGGGCTGAGTGAGCGCTTGACGAATAGGACCGTCTTGGCCCTCTCCACATCCAATACGGGCATCCCATAGATCGGGCTTTGGGGATCGGTTCGGGCAACCGGATTAGTGATGTCATTTGCGCCGATCACAAAGGCTACATCGGTCTGTCCGAACTCTCGGTTGATTTCATCGAGTTCAAAGACCTCATCGTACGGGACATTGGCCTCAGCCAACAGGACGTTCATATGGCCCGGCATCCGCCCAGCTACCGGATGGATCGCATACCGGACATTGATCCCCTCTGCTTTCAACAGATCGGCCATCTCGCGCACGACGTGCTGGGCTTGCGCCACTGCCAGACCATAGCCCGGCACGATGATCACACTCCCAGCATTACCCAGGATAAAGGCGGCGTCTTCGGCACTTCCCGACTTCACAGAGCGACTCTGCTGGCCCGCCGCTGCCGCCTCCTCTGGTTCAGCCCCAAACCCACCAAGGATGACACTGATGAAGGAGCGATTCATACCCTTACACATGATGTAGCTCAGGATCGCCCCACTCGACCCCACGAGAGCCCCCGTAATGATGAGGAGGCTATTCTGCAGGGTGAAGCCGATCCCAGCGGCCGCCCAACCGGAGTACGAATTGAGCATCGACACGACGACTGGCATGTCGGCCCCGCCGATGGGCAAGATCAGGAGGAACCCAAGCGCGAGTGCGATCACCACAACAGCGGAGAGCAATCCTGCCGACTGGGCGAGGCAGAACCAGGCGATCAACCCCACCATGGCGAGACCAAGGCCCAAATTGAGGAAGTGCTGACCGGAGAATTCTAGTGGTTGACCGCTCACCAACCCTTGCAGTTTGGTAAACGCCAAGATCGAGCCAGTAAACGTGATGGCCCCGATCGCTGCCCCGATGCTCATCTCAATTAGGCTGCCGACCTCGATCGCCCCAGGCACACCGATGCCGTAGGGCGCCGGGTCGAAGAAGGCGGCGAACGCCACCAGCACCGCCGCTAAGCCGACCAGGCTATGGAAGGCGGCGACCAGCTGGGGTAAGGCCGTCATATCGATCTTGCGGGCGATTACGCTCCCTATGGCACCACCGACCACAACTCCTGCCAGGATCGTAGGATAACTGATCACATCAGGCAGTAAGAGTGTTGTCGCCACAGCGAGCACCATACCGATCATGCCATAGACATTGCCGGCGCGTGCGGTCTCCGGCGATGACAGACCGCGTAGCGCCATAATGAAGCAGACCGAGGCGACCAGATAGGCGAGCGCAGCGAAGTTCTGCATAACCGTTGCGTTCCCTTTCTATCTCTGTTTCTTCCTAAACATCGACAACATCCGCTGGGTTACCAAGAACCCCCCAAAAATATTGATCGAGGCCAATGTCACGGCAATCAGGCCGAGCACCTTGGCAAATCCAAACTGCGCTGGCCCTGAGGCAATCAGCGCCCCGACGATGATGACCGAGGAGATTGCGTTGGTCACTGCCATCAGGGGGGAATGCAGGGCCGGGGTGACTCGCCAGACGACATAGTAGCCAACGAATACCGCCAATACGAAGACCGTCAGCCCGATCATCGCCGGATCGAGTCCAGCGACTTGGCCTGCCGCCCCGGTACTCGCAGCCTCAGCACCTGTGGTAGCCCCTGCTTTCTGGAGTGCGGCGATCTTTAGCTGGATTGAGGGGAAGGCTCGGCCGAAATCCAAAGCGGTTATGAAAGCAGTGTCCATACTCCCTCTCTTTTGGCTTGGTTCAGGGCACTTATGCGGTCACCACTTCGCCACCCCAGGTCAGGGCGGTTGCGGCTATGATCTCATCATCCCACTTGATGTCCAGGGTCTGGGTTTCCTGCTTGATCATGGGAGTGAGGAAGTTCAAAAGGTTGCGGGCATAAAGCGAGCTGGCATCCACGGCGATCCGGCTCGGGACATTCCGGTGGCCCACGATCCGGACCCGCTGGGCCTCGACGACCTCTCCCGGGCGGGACAACGCGCAATTGCCCCCCTGCTCGACAGCCAAGTCGACGATCACCGAGCCGGGTTTCATAACCTGGACCATCTCCTCGGTGACCAGAGTCGGGGCCCGCTTGCCCGGCACCAGTGCCGTCCAGATCACGATATCGGTCTTTTTGAGCGCTTGGGTCACCGCCTCTGCTTGGCGCTTGAGGTAGGTCTCACTCATCTCCTTGGCATACCCCCCGGTCCCGGTCCCACTCTCCTGCGTATCTCCCTCGACCTCGAGGAAGTTGGCCCCAAGGCTCTCGACCTGCTCCTTGACCTCCGGACGGACGTCGTTGGCAGTCACAATCGCCCCCAGGCGACGTGCTGTCGCGATTGCCTGCAGTCCGGCCACCCCCGCACCGAGTACAAGGACTCGAGCCGGAGCCACTGTCCCGGCTGCTGTCATCATCAAGGGGAAAGCACGACCGAATTCGGAAGCTGCATCCAATACCGCTTTGTAACCCGCCAGATTGGCCTGACTGGATAGGGCATCCATGGATTGGGCCCGTGTAATACGGGGGAGTCTCTCCAGGGAGAAGGCGGTAACCCGGCGCTTGGCGTAGATCTGCATCTGGTCCGGTGCTTCGTAGGGTGCAAGCAACCCCACCAGGGTACTCCCTTCTTTGAGAAGGGCAGTTTCATCGATTTCGCCCTCTCCAGGCCCCAGGGGACGTTGGACCTTGAGTACTATATCGGCCTCGGCAAGGGCAGAAGCCGTATCCGGCACGACCCGGCCCCCGGCCTCGCTATACGCCTCATCCGGCATGGCCGCGTCCTCTCCTGCCCCGCTTTCGATCACTACCTCAAGCCCCATGCCGATAAACTTCTTGACCGTATCGGGAGTTGCCGCAACTCGCCTTTCTAATGGACGCCGTTCCTTGACCACTGCGATCCTCATGCCTTAACCCTTCTGTTAGGCTATCCAAACAACGAGAACGAAAGGGTGATCGACCCCTCACTTTTTCACCTTATGCGATCAGAAAATCAAGCCTACCCTCCACACTGAGCACTGCAAGCGGCCAGGATTATCTCGCGAGGCATGGATATGGGCAAGTTCCAATCGGTCCTCTCCAGCTGGAGCAGCTCATCGAGGCGTAGGATTCGGGCAACTCGGCCCTGTAATTGATGAAGGCCCTAACATCTTGGGAGGCGGGTGGATGACCCCATATGGGCAGCTGGACCCATTAGAGCACTTCAAGGAGTGGCTTAGGGAAGCCGAGGCGCATGAACCCCTCAACCCCAATGCAATGAGCCTGGCCACCTGCAGCCAAGAAGGGCGGCCTTCGGTACGCATGGTCCTGCTCAAGGGGATCGAACATGGCGGTTTTACCTTCTATACCAATCTGGAAAGCCGCAAGTGTAAGGAGCTTGAACAAAATCCTTTTGCCGCACTCTGTTTCTACTGGAAGTCTTTGGGCCGTCAGGTACGGGTTGAGGGACCCGTCGAACCTGTGAGCACCCAAGAAGCAGATGCCTACTTTGCAAGCCGCCCGCGTGGGAGCCAAATCAGCGCCTGGGCATCGCAGCAGTCGCAGCCGCTCGAGAGACGCCTTGAACTCGAAAAACGGGCCACCCAATTCGCCTTCCGGTTCGGTTCAGGGCCAATCCCGCGGCCACCGGATTGGTCTGGCTACCGAGTGATCGCAGAGCAGATCGAGTTCTGGCAAGAGCGCGCTTTCCGATTGCACGACAGGAGTGTCTACTCCCGTGAAGGCGACGGTTGGCGCCTCGAGTACCTTTGTCCCTAACCAGGGAAGGTGCCTAGGGGAGCTCAACCGAGGCAATCAAGCGCTCGACCGCGTCTCGATGCTTTGGAAAGTAGTGGATCTGGGCCCCAGTGTAGAGGATGAGGTGCAGACCGCCCCCTCCAGCGACTGTCCCCACCGCCAGACCCTTGTACTCGAGCCCTTGGGGGGAGTGGAAATCCAGATCGAACCGGAATCCAGGCAAGTCCCCGAAGGAGGCTGGCTGCAGACCGGAGGCCGTCACTTGAGAGGACCCGATACGGGCCAGGCTTGCCAACACCAGCTCGACCACATCGTGGGGTTTCATTCCGGCCTCATAGGTCGGCAGCCTCTGCTCCCTCCGGGTAGGCAGGAGGGTATCGCCGTCCTGTACACCGTAGTAGAGCCGCAATGCCTCTAGGTCGGGTCCATCCACAGTCCACAGCTCCATCCGATTGAAGGCGGCGATCCGGCTCCAAGCGATCTGTGGATCGACCCGATACGCCCCCCCGATCGCCCGGGGTTCAGGCTTGACCAAGTTCCTCGGTGAATAGGTGCACGAGACCAGCCCCATGAGCACGAACAGGATGGGACCAAGCAGGCGCCCCATTACTGCAGCTGTTCGATATAGGCTTGGACCATCGCCCCATCTTCGGCTTCGGAAGAGGCCGTCAGGTGGTGCTTAAAGGCATTGCGCGCCGCATTCGTCTGTCCCTCGGACCAGTAGGCCAATCCAAGGGAGCGGTGG
>CAYUWI010000041.1:11055-11261 GCA_964448275.1 uncultured Gammaproteobacteria bacterium
ACGCTCGCTGGTACGCCTCGATTGACCGGGCCATATCACCCTCTCTGCCACGCTGGCGATAGAGCTCCCCTTGAAAGGCGTACAGCTCACCCTTTTGGACCCCAGCCGCGAGCAAGCGGTCGTGCACCACCTGGGTACGTCGATAGCGCTGTTGCCGCAATTCGGCCCGCAACCACTCGCTGCGCAAAGGCAGTGTCGCCTCGAGG
>CAYUWI010000042.1:0-10990 GCA_964448275.1 uncultured Gammaproteobacteria bacterium
CCGCCGCTTACCCAGCGGTAGAGGGCGCTAGTCGCCTACTCGTGAATACCGTGGGGTCAATCCACATCTCCGAGGTACTCTATCCTATTACCGGTCTCTACTTATGCTGCTCCCATCTGCTCGTTTTCACCTCGCCTGAAGACAAAGTCAGTCTCGCCCGCGTCCACTTCAATCGTATCCCCTGGGACGAAGTCACCAGCAAGTATCTCCTTAGCTAGCGGATTCTCCACCTGATTCTGGAGCACTCGCTTGACTGGACGGGCCCCATAGATTGGATCAAATCCAACATTGGCGATCCTATCCAGAGCCTCTTCGGTAAATAGCAATTCCATATCCCGATCGCGAACTCGGTCACGCAGGTACTCGGATTGGTAACGCACAATCTCCTTGATTTGTTCTAACTCTAGCTGGTGGAAGACGATCATCTCATCCACTCGATTAAGGAACTCAGGCCGGAAATTCTCCCGCACCACCTCCATAACAGCGTCTCGCATCTCCTTTTCACCCGTTCCCATCGTGGAGACGATCCGATCAGAACCCAAGTTAGAGGTCATAATCAGGACAGCGTTGCGGAAATCGACTGTGCGTCCATGGCCATCTGTAAGCCGTCCATCATCCAAGATCTGTAACAGGATATTGAACACATCATGATGGGCCTTCTCAATCTCATCGAGTAAGATCACTGAGTATGGCCGCCTCCGTATAGTCTCAGTGAGATGGCCCCCCTCCTCATAGCCGATGTAGCCCGGTGGGGCACCAATCAGCCGAGCCACCGCATGGCGTTCCATATACTCAGACATGTCGATGCGCACAAGTGCCTCTTCCGAGTCAAACATGAATTGCGCTAGGGCCTTGGAGAGCTCTGTCTTGCCCACCCCAGTTGGGCCCAGGAACATAAAGCTCCCAATCGGCCGATTGGGATCGGAGAGCCCAGAACGGGACCGGCGGATAGCATCAGATACCGCCTTGACAGCATGGTCTTGGTTCACCATCCGCGCATGGAGGCGTTCCTCCATCTTCAAAAGCTTTTCGCGCTCACCTTCGAGCATCCGCGAAACCGGAATCCCCGTCCAGCGGGAGACCACTTCTGCAACCTCGGCCTCGGTCACCTCCTCACGAAGCATGGTGTGCTGAGTCTGGCTGCTCTCAGCGATCTGCTTCTCCAAGCTCGGGATCTTGCTGTACTGGATCTCGGCAACTCGATTTAGATCACCAACACGCCTGGCCCGTTCCATCTCTGCCTTGGCCCGCTCGAGCTCCTCCTTGGCCTGCTGGCCCTTCTGTATAGCGCCCTTCTCCTGCTCCCAGCTCTCGGATAGCTCAGCAAGCCGGGCCTCCTGCTCTGCAATCGTTGTCTCTAGATCCTGGAGCCGCTTCCTGGAAGCCTCATCGCTCTCCTTTCGAAGGGCCTCGCGCTCGATCTTGAGCTGGATGAGGTGGCGGTCGATCTCATCGATCTCTTCCGGTTTAGAGTCAATCTCCATTCGGAGCCGACTGGAGGCCTCATCGATCAGATCGATCGCCTTATCGGGTAGCTTGCGATCGGTAATATAACGGGTCGATAACTGGGATGCTGCGATGAGAGCCGAATCGGTGATCCGCACACCGTGGTGAACCTCATATTTCTCTTTGAGCCCTCGGAGGATAGCGATGGTGTCCTCCATACTCGGTTCATTGATCAGGACCTTCTGGAAACGCCGTTCCAGCGCCGCATCCTTCTCAATATTCTCTCGATACTCATCGAGAGTGGTTGCTCCGATACAGTGCAGCTCCCCGCGGGCCAGAGCCGGTTTCAACATGTTCCCCGCATCCATGGAGCCTTCTGCCTTACCGGCCCCCACAACATTGTGGATCTCATCGATGAACAAGAGGATCTGGCCTTCTGATTCGGTGATCTCTTGCAGCACTGCCTTCATCCGCTCTTCAAAGTCGCCTCGATATTTAGCCCCTGCCATCAGGGCACCCATATCTAGCGCGAGTACGCGCTTATCTCGGAGGCCTTCAGAGACCTCCCCATTGATGATGCGTTGAGCTAGGCCCTCGACGATGGCGGTCTTGCCTACCCCAGGGTCCCCAATCAAGACAGGGTTATTCTTGGTCCTCCGAGACAGTACCTGCATAGTCCGACGGATCTCGTCATCACGTCCAATGACCGGGTCGAGTTTGCCTTGAGAGGCACGCTGGGTAAGATCGATGGTGTACTTATCCAGAGCCTGGCGGCTCTCCTCAGCAGAGGGGTCCTCCACTCGACTCCCACCGGTGATCGCTTCAACGGCCTCTTCGATCGACTTCTTATCACCTCCATACTCCCGCAAGAGGCGGCCAACCGAAGCCTTATCCTCTGATAAGGCAAGCAAGAAGTGTTCGGTCGCGATATAGCTGTCTCCACGCTTACCGGCGAGCTTATCCGCGACGTTCAGGAGATTGGCCAGTTCCCGAGAAACATAGACCTCCCCAGCCTCACCCCCGGAAACCTTAGGCAACCGATCGAGCTCTTGGCCAAGGCTCGAACGCAACTGATCCACCTTGACCCCAGCCTTTGCCAAGACATTCCGGGAAGACCCCCCTTCTTGGTCCAGCATCGTCACGAGCAAGTGGACTGGTTCGATCTGCTGATTGTCACAGCGTAGAGCGAGGCTTTGTGCATCTTGCAGGGCCTGCTGGAATTTGGTTGTCAGTTTATCGGTCCGCATATTCTCTCCGCTTGTGGTACAAGGAGTGGGGGTATATCTTTAAAAGGTGTTTTCCGGGTATATGGGGTCTTACCGGGACATTTCAAGCCACTCCGAACTCCCTGGTTCGCCTGACCCCTCGGTTTTGAAGGGCAAATCGGGTTGTTCAATACATCCGAACACGATACCCTTTTACCGCCTTGTAACGCTTAGCCTGCTAAAATAACGACCCTCATGAGTGGCAGCCCTTAGAAGCGGGTTTGCAGGGAGAGAGTTGCGCTGATGTCGCAGAATTCAAAGTCGCAGAACCTAAGCCTCTATCAGCCTCATATCTGTCGGGATAGTTGTGGGGTTGGATTCGTCGTGGATATCCAAGGGCGCTCCAGCCACCAGATCGTTGAACACGGTCTCGAGATTCTAAAGAATCTCACTCATCGTGGCGCTGTTGGTGCCGATGCCCATACAGGGGATGGGGCTGGGATCCTAATCCAGAAGCCGCATGCTTTCCTATATAGGGTGGCCCATGAGATCGGGATCCCCCTTCCTAAAGCAGAGACGGACTATGGCACTGGCTTGGTCTTCCTCCCAGCTGAGGAAGAGGGTGCAAAGGAGTGTATGGGGGTCGTGGAACGGATTATAAGTGAGGAGGGCCAACAACTGCTCGGGTGGCGAGAAGTAGAGGTCCACCCTGAGCGGATAGGGGATTTGGCTCGCGAGGCCCTACCTACCATCCGCCAGCTATTTATCGGGCGTGCGGAGACCACCCCAAGAGAACAGTTTGAGGTTAAGCTGCTCGTCATTCGTAAGTGTATCGAACATACTCTTGGTCGGGAGCTACCCGAACTCAAGGATCGATTCTATATCCCGAGCCTTTCGAGCAAGGTGCTGGTCTACAAGGGGCTCTTACTAGCGGGCCAGTTGCCGGCCTTCTACCCGGATCTCCAGGACCCGGAAATAGTCTCGGCCCTGGCGTTCATCCACCAGCGCTTTTCAACCAATACCCACCCGACCTGGCCGCTGGCACAACCGTTTCGGGTCCTCGCCCATAATGGTGAGATCAATACCATCCAGGGAAACCACTACCTCCTCCGAGCTCGAGAGGCAGTGATGGAGTCAGAGATCTTTGGGGAGGACCTGCAGAAGATCTTCCCTGTGATCGAAGAGGGCCTGTCGGACTCCGCTGCCCTTGACGCGGCCGTCGAGCTACTTACTGCAAGTGGCCGGAGTCTAACCCATGTCTTGATGATGTTGATCCCCGAGGCATGGAGTACCGACCCTTTTATGCCCTCGGATCTCAAAGGGTTCTATGAGTACCATGCAACCCTAATGGAGCCGTGGGATGGCCCCGCAGCAGTCGCCTTCACTGACGGCACCCGCATCGGCGCCACTTTGGACCGCAACGGCCTACGGCCAGCGCGTTACGTGGTAACTGACGATGGCCTCGTTGTCATGGCCTCAGAGGTTGGAGTACTTCCTATCCCTGAGGAAAAGATTGTCCTTAAGGAACGTCTCCATCCGGGCAAGCTATTCCTGGTAGATACAGAGAAACAGAAGATCGTCTCCGACGAGGAAGTCAAGCAGGAAGTTCTCTGCCGCGCTCCCTATCGAGAGTGGGTGGAAGAGAACCTCTTGCGTCTTGAGGAAATGCCGGAACCGCGTGGCACCAGCCGACCTCCGCACCGCCCCCTCCACGAGCTTCAACAGGCCTTCGGTTACACCTTTGAAGAGCTCAATATGCTTTTGAAGCCGATGGCCCAGAGCGGTGCCGAAAGCGTCGGTTCAATGGGGGACGATATCCCAATCGCTGCCCTCTCTGAGCGTCCCCGCTTACTGTTCGACTATTTCCGACAGCACTTCGCGCAGGTGACCAACCCACCCATTGACCCGATCCGAGAAGAGCGCGTGATGTCCCTCGTAGGGTACCTAGGGCCTGAGGGCAATCTCCTCGCGGAGACCCCGGAGCAAGCGCGCCGGATCGAACTCAAACATCCCATTCTGACCGAGATCGAGGTCGAGAAGCTGCGCTTCTGCGCCGATCGGGCCTGTCGTTCCCATTTCCTTGACATGACGTTTCCGGCGGAAGACGGTGCTAATGGCCTTGAGCCAGCAGTTAGTCGCCTCTGTCGGGAGGCGGAGGAGGTGGTCCGTAATGGGAATACTATACTGATCCTAAGTGACCGCGGGGTCGATCAGAATCACCTTCCTATCCCAAGCCTACTCGCTACCGGTGCAGTCCATCACCATCTAATTCGGGCTGGCCTGAGGACCCAAACAAGCCTAGTGGTAGAGGCTGGAGATAGTCGAGAGGTGGCCCACTTCGCCCTACTGATCGGCTATGGTGCCGGAGCAATCTATCCGTATCTTGCCTTAGAGACCCTCGACGACATGCTTGAACGAGGGATCCTAGACAAGGAATACGACCGTAGCAGCCTTCAGCACCACTACATCAAGGCCATTGGGAAGGGGTTATTCAAGATCTTCTCGAAGATGGGGATCTCGACCCTGCAAAGCTATTGTGGGGCACAGATCTTTGAGGCAGTTGGGCTATCCAATGAGTTCGTAGAGGCGTACTTCCGAGGTACCGCGAGTCAGATCGGTGGGGTCGGGATCCGAGAGATCGGGCTCGACGTGGTCACCCGGCACTCATTTGCCTATCAGACCCATCACGTTGATCCCTCTGTCTTAATGCCTGGTGGACTCTACCACTGGCGAGTCGACGGTGAGAAACATGGCTGGAATCCCGAGACGATCACTTTACTCCAGCAGGCTGCTCGTGGGAATGATAGGGAGCTCTACCGGCAATATTCAGCCGCTGTGGAGGAGAACCGCAGGCAGGGAGGGGCCGTACGGGGGCTATTTGATCTCGCTGATGAGGTAAGGGGTTCAGATCAAGGGGGCGAGCAGATCCCGTTGGAGGATATCGATTCCGGACCGTTCCACCTCGTCGCGAGCAATGGGGAGCCAATTGGTAACTCGCAGCATGCGATACCCCTAGAGGAGGTGGAATCGGTCGAGTCGATCATGTCCCGTTTTACCACTGGGGCCATGTCTTTTGGCTCGATCTCTCGAGAGGTCCATGAGACCCTCGCGATCGCGATGAATCGAATTGGTGGCCGCTCCAATAGTGGTGAAGGGGGGGAGGATCCAGTCCGGTTTAGACCGTATCCGAATGGTGACTCGGCTCGCTCGAATATCAAGCAGATCGCCTCGGGGCGCTTTGGGGTGACCACCTATTATGCTGTCAATGCCGGTGAGCTGCAGATCAAGATGGCTCAAGGTGCCAAGCCGGGTGAAGGTGGGCAACTGCCGGGCCACAAGGTGGATGAAACAATTGCTCGGGTGCGCCACTCAACTCCGGGTGTTAGCCTCATCTCACCGCCACCACACCATGATATCTATTCCATCGAGGATCTGGCCCAATTGATCTTCGATCTGAAAAACGTCAACCCCGAGGCCAATGTAGCAGTGAAGCTGGTAGCCAAGGCGGGTGTAGGCACTGTAGCCGCGGGAGTGGCTAAGGCCAAGGCCGACCTGATTGTGATCAGTGGTCATAGTGGCGGTACTGGAGCGAGCCCGAATACCTCTATCATGCATGCCGGACTACCCTGGGAGCTCGGACTCGCTGAGACCCAGCAAGCGCTGATAGCGAACCGCCTGCGTGGCCGCGTTACAGTACAGACTGATGGCCAGATGATGAACGGCCGTGATGTGGTGATGGCTGCCTTGCTCGGGGCAGAGGAGTTTGCATTCGGCACTACCTCCCTGGTGGTAGAGGGGTGCATTATGATGCGGAAATGCCATTTGAACACTTGTCCAGTCGGGATAGCGACCCAGGATTCCTACCTACGCAAGAAGTTCCCTGGCAAGCCGGAACACCTCATCAATTACTTCCGTATGGTGGCCGAAGAGGTTCGTGAGTACATGGCTCGGCTCGGTTTCCAGAGTGTCGATGAGATGGTCGGCCGCACCGACATGCTGGTCCCTCGGGAGCTGTCCGATTTCCCCAAGGCTTCCGGTCTTGACCTCGCACGATTACTCCACCGTCCTGAAGGGAAGGGTGAGCCGCTCCGTCGGGTGCAACGCCAACACCACGCTATCCATGATATCCTCGATCAGGAATTGATCCGGCAAGCGAAGCCGGCCTTGGACCGGGGCGAGCGGGTGGAGCTCGAGTTCCCGATTCGTAATTCCGATCGTACTATTGGGGCAATGCTTGCCGGTGAGGTGGCGCGCCGCTTCGGGGGAGAAGGGCTTCCCGAGGATACGATCCAGATCCGATTTACCGGGAGTGCAGGGCAAAGCTTTGGGGCCTTCTGTCACAGTGGTATCAGCTTGACTTTGGTGGGTGAGGCCAACGATTACCTAGGGAAGGCGCTCTCTGGCGGGCGGATTGTGGTGCGCTTGCCCGAGTCTTCTCGTCTGCGCGCTGACGAGAATATTATTGCGGGGAATACCCTCCTCTATGGAGCTACAGGCGGAGAAGTCTATATCGAAGGGCTGGTGGGTGAACGCTTCGGAGTCCGGAATTCGGGGGCCTATGCAGTCGTTGAGGGATGTGGCGACCACGGATGTGAATATATGACCGCTGGAGTTGTGGTCGTCCTAGGAAGTACCGGACGCAACTTCGGGGCGGGGATGAGTGGAGGGGTAGCCTATGTCCTTGATGAAGACTCCCGTTTCGAGTCTCGCCTAAATCCCGACATGGTGGAGGTCGAAGACCTTGACGATGAGGATAGCGATCTGATTCGTGAGCTCGTGGGCCGCCACGTGGCCCAAACCGGTTCTGAAAAAGGGAAGGCCATACTGGACCACTGGCGGAGTTACCAGGCCCGCCTTGTTAAGGTGATCCCGACTGAATACCGTCGCGTTCTTGCAGCGCGTAGGCGTGAGGCTGATCTAGAGAGCCAACCAGCGTAGTTCCGAGAGAACACGACCACGTTCCCAGATGAGGTATGTCTGTGGATCAACTCTACGGCTTTAAGCGGTATCCTCGGCGTCCGCCCCCGCTGCGTGCGGTAGAGGAACGGATCCGGGACTACGACGAGCTCTATGAGCCAATGACCGAGGAGCAGCTGGCTGAACAAGGGGCCCGCTGCATGGGTTGTGGCATCCCGTTTTGTCAGACTGCAACCGGCTGCCCTGTAGATAACCTCATTCCGGAGTGGAACGATCTGGTTGCTCGCGGTCAGTGGCATGAGGCGCTGGAGCGCCTCCATGCAACCAATAACTTCCCAGAATTCACAGGGTGGTTGTGCCCAGCACCATGCGAGACTTCCTGCACTCTCGATTTGACAGAAGATGCCCCGGTCACAATTAAGAACATCGAGAAGAATATCATCGAGCGTGGATTCAAGGAGGGCTGGGTTGCTCCAGCCTCGGTCGCGCCGGCCACTGGCTTCCGCGTTGCGGTAGTAGGCTCAGGCCCTGCTGGTCTAGCTGCCGCGCAGCAGCTGACTCGCTGGGGGCACTCTGTAACCGTCTTCGAGAAGAACGATCGCCTCGGCGGCCTACTGCGCTACGGGATCCCCAATTTCAAGATGGCCAAGTGGCGGATCGACCGACGTTTAGAGCAGCTGTACCAGGAAGGGGTACAAATGCAGGCCGGTGTGGAGGTGGGGCGAGATCTTCCGATCGAGGAGTTGCGGGCGGATTACGACGCTGTGGTGCTCGCCGGTGGCGCAGAGAATCCACGTGATCATTTGGTTCCGGGCCGGGACCTAGATGGGATCCACCTAGCAATGGATTATCTGGTCCAACAGAATCGATGCAATCTAGATGAATTGAGACCGGACGAGAAACGCATATCTGCTGCAGGCAAGGAGGTCCTAGTGATCGGGGGTGGCGATACAGGATCCGACTGTGTCGGAACCGCCATTCGGCAGGGGGCAACCAAGGTTTCCCAGCTCAATATCTACCCGGAGCCGCCTCCGTACCGCTCCGAGAATACGCCCTGGCCACAATGGCCCCTTCGACGAATGGATTCTGCTAGCCAAAAGGAGGGGTGTGAGCGGCTCTGGCAGGATTATGTCAAAGCGTTCGAAGGCCGAGAGGGTCGGGTGACGAAGGCACATTGTGTGAAGATCCATTCGGCCTATCGTCGGGCAGATGGGACACGTGAACTCATCGAGGAACCGGGAGGTGAGTTCCATCTGGATGTCCAGTTGGTGTTGCTCGCAATCGGCTTCGAGGGTCCCCTTTGGGAAGGCCACCTTGAAGGGCTCGGTGTAGCACCAGATCGGCGGGGCAACATCGCAGTAGACAACCATGCGATGACCAATGTAGAGGGGGTATTCGCTGCCGGTGACGCCATGCGGGGCGCGAGCCTCATCGTTTGGGCGATTCGTGACGGTCGCAAGGCTGCTGAGGGGGTCCATCGCTACCTCAGTACTCGGGAGCCTGCTGCTAGCAGAAACCCAAGGGACTACGAGGTCCTTTCGCGCAGCTCCAAAGCGCGTCGATAGAGCTGCTGGCGGGGCCTCCCGGTGGCTTGAGCGGCGAGGCGCGCAGTTTGGCTTGGTGGGAGTTCACCAAGTAGGGTCTCGAGCAAACGGTCAACTTCCAAGGTGGGATTGCTGTTCATGTCTTGCTTCTGTCCCGCTCCGCGTACACATAGGGTGAATTCCCCGCGGCACTCATTTGGGTGATGGCAGAAATAGGTGGCGAGTTCATCCAATCGCCCTCGGTGACTTGACTCGAACCGTTTGGTTAATTCTCGGGTCACCACGGCTTCCCGGTCGGGGCCAAAAGTTTGGACCATCTCTTCTAACAAAGTCACTATTCGGTGCGGCGCTTCAAAGAGGACAAGGGTCGAAGGGCAGCGGGCGAGGGCTTGAAGGTACCTACGCCGAGGATGGGTGGTGGTAGGGAGAAATCCCTCGAATACGAATTGATGGCTAGGGAGGCCCGAGACCGAAAGGGCAGCGGTTACCGCACTCGGTCCAGGTACAGCCTGGACTGTGAGACCGGCCTTGTGGGCTGCCTCCACCAATTGGCCACCGGGATCGGAGATTGTTGGGCAACCAGCATCGCTGACGAGGGCCAGTACCTGACCAGCGCAAAGCCTCTCGATTAACCTCGGGATACGTAGGCCCTCGTTATGGGCGTGCAGGGAGATCCATTCGCTGGGAAGTGCCCCCTGAGCTGAGAGTAGACGCCGTACGTAGCGGGTATCCTCAGCCACGATCGCCTCGACCTCATGAAGGATCCTAAAGGCTCGTGGACTCATATCCTCGCGATTACCGATAGGTGTTGCAACTACATATAGGACACCCGAGGTGGTTTCTGCCATTGGGTCTTCTCCTCTCTATCCTTCCCTACCTGGGGTGAAGATCCCCCAAGGACTTACAAGGGACCTCGCCGCGTGGAAGCTGGACGCCTAATACGGCCAGCGATTGCTATTTGGGGTGCTACGACCCTTATGGTTGGGTGTACCCCGAGGTACGAGGTTGGACCCTCTGTCGAGGGTGTAACGCCGGAAGTGCTGGTTACCCGAGGTAACTACCAGGGTGCAGCCCACGCTTATGCACGCCGGGCACAACAAGCGCCGCCTCACAAGTCCCCAGCGCTTTATCTGGAACAAGCTCGAGCACTGGCCATGGCTGGTGAAGATCGCCAGGCTGCAGCTGTCCTGGATCGGCTTGCAGGGACTTCAGTGTCAGGGAGGGCCTATGTATTACGAGCCCGGCTCCAATTACGGCGCCGCAAGATTCGTCAGGCCATTGCGACCCTAGAGTATCTCCTCCACTCGGGTGGTACTACCTCGCTCACTCCTAATCTGCGCATAGCGGCGCTCGATTATCTCGCTCAGGCCAAGTTGCACCAGGGAAACCCAGGGGCAGCCTTCGATGCCTTGGTCCAGCGGCATTCCCTCCTCTCGGGCCCAATGGCACGCAAGGTTAATGCTGCTCGACTTCGTTCTCTTCTCGAGGCCCTGCCTGAGTCGAGCTTGCGTGCACGCCTTGAGGTGGCAGGCAGCGGTTTCCCCGCAGGGTACATCCGCCTTGAGTTGCGACGGCGGGAGGCCACAGAGCAGTCGCCGGAGGCGGTCCGGGCAAGCCTCCGAGAGTGGCTCGCAGAGCACCGTAATCATTTACTGGCCGCCACCGTACGCCATCGCCTACAAAAAGCTCGAGAGGCGACCCTCAACTTGGGCCTTATGCTGCCGCTTGGGTCTCGCTATGGGCGGCTCGCCGAGGCTATACAGCGAGGAGTGCTGGCGAGCTATTATCTAGGTCCAGGGGTGAGTCCAGTTCGGCTCTATGTCCTCGATACCCATGGGACTGCAGAGGGGGCCCGGAAGGCCTTGGAGCGAGCTCGCT
>CAYUWI010000043.1:0-10777 GCA_964448275.1 uncultured Gammaproteobacteria bacterium
ACCAGCGGGTGGCCAAGGCCTACCCGGACCGCCACCTGTGGCTGCTGATGTCCCCTCAGGAACACGACGGGGTATATCGGGCCATCCTAGACGGCGAGCATGGCCCCCGGATCTACATCGATGCCTACTCGGGAGCGATCCTGGGCAAGCGGGCAGCCTTCGCCTCCCTAGAGACCCCGGTTCGGGTCCTACATACGGGGACGATCGGGGGGCCGTGGCTGGAGACTTTCGGTGGGGTGTTGGCCATTGCCCTGTCGGCGTTGGGGGTCACCGGCATTGTGGTTTGGTGGCCAGGCTGGAGGTCCTTACGTCGTGCGTTGGGCTTTTCAACAGCCACCCTGGCCAACCTCCTCCGTGATCTGCACCGCTGGGCAGGCCTGTTGGGGGTAATCTTAATCACCCTAATCGCCCTGACCGCCACCTACCTGATCTTCCACCGCACCATCCAGAACACAGTCAATGCCGTCAGCGGCGAACAGAAGTTCCCTCCGCCCCTGGAACTCGCGGACGATATCGGTCCCCCGACGGACCCAGATGTGGCCGCCGTAGTGACCAAGGCCCGCGAGGCGATCCCCGAGGCCCGAATTACCCTTCTCGGCTTCCCAAGTCAACCGGCCAAGCCCCTTCAGGTACGGCTGCGCTATCCCGGCGAGTGGCATCCCCTGGGCAACAGCACCGTGCTTCTCCACCCAGAAACCAACCGGATCCTGGCCACCTACGATCTGAAGGCGGCAGGTCTAGGCCATTATGTCCTCGACCACCTCTACCCCTTACATATCGGCGCTTATGGCGGCACCGCTACGCGCACCCTCCATTTCGTGGGAGGGTTGTTGCCGATGCTTTTCTTTGCCACCGGTGTCACCCTCTGGTGGCGACGGCGGCGCCCCCGCTGGCGACGATTCCAGCATCCGGCCCGTCGTGGATGAGCAATGGGGAGGCGAGGAGGGTGTTGATTTCCGGCGCGATGTTCTCCACGGGAAGTGCGTGATCGGTTAAGGGAAGGCCTTTGGGCGATTGATGGGAGTTGTATCAGGTATATTCAGGGCGATAACTGCTGCTACTCCTCCTCTCCCTGGAAGTCACCTGCCCCCAGGGGTGATTCCAGGGCTGGACGACAAGCAGGAGTGTACCCCGCAGATTGGGTCCCACTGAGGAGTGGGTCCCAACCGGAGAACTGACCGGAATCCCGATCTGGGTCCCTCCTCCACTTGTCAAGTCAAGTGCTTGAGATCCCTCCCGACGGTTGGCCTCGCCAATACCATCCTCGGTGGTCAACCCATAGGTTACAGCGATTCCGTCCTCTTGCGGCCAGATATGAAAGGTAAAGGTCTCCTCGAACAGATGCCCACCCTTATAGGAGCTGTCGAACCAAAACCAATACTCACGCTCGACCTCATAGACTGGGACCTGAATCGCTACGTATAGCTCAAAGGCCAAGACCCACTCTGTATGCCACCGGATCTTATCGCGCTGTTCGAGAAAACCTGTGAATAGCTGGATCGGCTCGGGATTCTCGATCAACTGATCGTGACCCTTAGCGATCGCCGAGTGGTTTTCCGCACGCCGTTCATGCAGGATACAGGGGGTACCCCACACACGGGCTAACGACCCGATATAGTACAAGGCACGGACCTCCTTCCCAGCGTCTTTGAGGGCTTGGACCTGCTCGGGCAGTGTGACCTCACCCACCTCGAGGGAGGCATCGAGGTGGAAACTCCCAAAGAGGAACCGGCGTAGATTCTGGTACCCTTCCTCTGACTCCACGATGTCACTATGGCTCCGGTGCACACATGCATGCGGGGCACCTTGGACGGTTGCGTTGCGGATCATCACCAATCCGTCACTCATCGGACCGGTAACCCGGCTAAATAGCCCTCGGTAAGCGCGATAGTCCTTATAGTTCGAGCCGGCCAAGCAGAAAAAGCGCTCCCGAGGGAAGGTCCCATTCAAATTATCTACTCGATGGGACTCCGGGGGGAGATCGAGGTAGTCTCGCATCACCTCACGGTTGAAGTTGCGGACATGCCACGCATCCCACGAACCGAGATCGGGGACAGTGATCCCATGGAATTCGATCCCATTGTGCGGAGTGGCGTAGGTGAAGGCCTTCTCCACTAAGGGATCCCCGGGGAGCTCGAGATCTTGATCTCTCTGGGAATCCCCGGTCCCTTTACGACACAGTTTTTGGAGATAAGAACGGCAGATCAAACCACCCATCGAGTGGGCAACAAGATAGACCCGGAATTGATACCGGTCTCGCGCATCGTCACCGCACACACGGTCTCGTACCCTCAAAAGGAATTCGCGCAATCCGGCTGCGAACTCGGGTATGGTGAAGAGTTTCTTTTCCAACGCTTCAGAGACCGCACCATCCGGTTCGTAAAAGGCATCATCGTAGTAGTGAAAGAACCAGATGCTCCTTGCCGGAATCCCTTTATGACTTCTCTTAAGGTCCCCATTGGTAAAAGGGCCTATATACCCTTCCTCTGCCAGCAGACGCCTAGAGGGCAATCCAAAGACAAGACCAACTGCACCATGCCTGCGTCCTTGCTCGATCTCGACGTAATAGACAGGATCCCATTCAAGCTCGACATGGGAAGGGCTCAGGTTCTCCTCAATCTTGCTCTGTTTCCAGGCGTCGTACCCATGGACGTAGATGATGGGATAGTATGGCGGGGTAATTCCCATAGGGACCCATCGCTGGTTTCAGGCTGATAGCGGCATCAATCGCGCACCGGGGGAAAACAAGTCACTGAGATAACACCCCTGCTCGGGGAGGGATTCGACCTCGAGGCGATCTACACCCTTTCATTCGCTTGTCGACGAGGTCTGCTGAGTTTGGGAGGTCTTGCTATCAGAACCTGACTGCTGCTTTGTACCCTCTCCCGAGGTGGTCTCCTGGCTTTGGGCCTGCGAGTCCGTCGATCCCTTCTCACTAGCCGCCTTACGCTCCCTCGCGCTGCTGTAACCGTCTTTGTACCACCCTCCCCCTTTGAGGATGAAGACACCACTGTTATTCAACTGCTTACGCAGGGTAGGCCTTCCACATTCAGGACACTCTGTCAAAGGGGCTTCGCTCATCTGTTGCTTGACTTCTAACTGGTGTTGGCATGAGGCACACCGGTAGGCATAGGTAGGCATAAAGGGTTCGCCTCCATTTAGTTCATTCCAGTTGTCTTCCTTAAAACCATTGTTCCACAAAAACTTACAAAATGGACGCTTCCGGAGCCAAACTGCCCGACGGCATGAGGGTCTTGTTCGTATCGAAGCGAGAAAAGTGCAGACTCCTCCTTAGGATCAAAAGGACGAAGTGACGCCCTTACCACCAGGCGTGTGCCCCGTTCGCCCTGTACCCCCCCTCTTAGACAAAAACTCCGAATTTTGGGTCAGTTGGATCAGCAGGCCCAAATTACAACCTAAGCCCGTTGCAATTCTAGCCTAGCTATGCAGGAGACAAGCTATGCCAGTCAAGAACCTCAGGCGGGAGAGGAGAGGATTGAACCGACAATGGCACAGTCAGGGGACGGGCTGGCCGTTCCCTAGAAGGAGCTTGAAGCGGTTTGGCTGGACCGAGCCCTTGAACCAATCCCCATGCATCGGTTGCTTAACGGATTGAGAAGTCAGTGGATATCCCGCCAATACTCCCGCTTTACCAAGTAGGTCAATACCGCTAAGACTAGGAGAAAGACCAGGACATACGGCCCAAGACTCTGACGAGCAATAATGGAAGGATCTGCGATATATTCAAGGAATGATACCAGGCTGCGGACCTTATAGGCCAATTCGGGGGGCACTTCGGGGTGCTCGGTGACTTCCCCCTCGCTACCATTCGAGTCCGGGGAGGGCAGCGAGTCGTAATATTCAGGGGCCTCCCCGTAGAGCACGTTCGGCATACTGGTGTGGGGGAAGACGAGGTTATTCCATCCGAAACGGGTTCCTGGATCACGGTAGTACTTGAGCAAGTAGGTATAGATCCAATCGCCACCCCGTACATGGGCAACCAAAGAGAGATCCGGCGGGGTGACCCCAAACCACTGTTTGGCCGCCTCGGCCGACATTATCCTCTCCATATGGCTATGGATATCGCCTTCCCCGGACAAGAACTCTTGTTGAACGGTGGCTTTTGAAAAACCGAGGTCATCCACCAGCCCCTTGTAGCGGTAGTACTTGGCACTATGGCACCCCAAGCACTGTTCCAAGAAGGTCCGAGCACCAGACCGCAGCGTCGCCTTGGAGTAGTCAGTCTCCGCATCCAGGAGATCGACTGATCCTTCTGCGGCCACAGCCGCCCCAGGGCTGATCGCGACAACGGCCCACACGATGATTGCGATCCACCACAATTTACTTCGTCACCCTTTCCGGAACGGGTTTGGGTCGTTCCCATTTGGAAACAAACGGCAAGGCCAGAAAAAAGGCAAAATAGATGGCGCCAAAGATCCGCCCGAGGACCTTGAAGGTATCGGTCGGGGGTTGGCCGCCGACATACATTAGCACTAGGAAGCTGATGGCGAATAGGATGACTGTTCCCTTGTAGATCGGCCGGTAACGCCAGGATTTCACACGGCTCCGGTCTAACCAGGGGAGAAGAAACAGCAAGAAGATTGACAGCCCCATCAGGACGACTCCGGTCAGCTTATGCGGGATCGCGCGCAGAATGGCGTAGAAAGGTCCAAAGTACCAGACGGGCTTAATATGCTCAGGGGTCTGCAGGGGATTGGCTGGCTTGAAGTTGTCATGCTCCAAGAACAACCCCCACATCGTGGGGGCATAGAAGGTGATTAAGGCAAACAGAATGAGAAAAACCACGACCCCAAAGTTGTCCTTGACTGAGTAGTACGGATGGAAGGGAATCCCGTCCTTGGGGAGACCGTTAGCCTCTTTATTCTCCTTAATCTCAATACCGTCGGGATTGTTGGATCCCACACCCTTGGCGTGCAGGGCAACAATATGTAAGAAGGCGAGCATGATGAGGACCAAGGGGAGCGCTGCGACATGGAGGGCAAAGAACCGGTTTAGGGTCGGATCGGAGATCGAGAACCCACCGCGGATCCATTCGGCCAGATCGGGACCGATATAGGGGAGCGCCGTAAACAGATTCACGATCACCTGGGCCCCCCAGTACGACATCTGCCCCCACGGCAGGACATAGCCCATAAAGGCCTCGGCCATCAGAACGAGGAAAAGAAGTGACCCAATGAGCCAAACAAGTTCCCGGGGCCTTTTGAATGAGCCGTAGATCAATCCTCGGAAGATATGGAGATAGATCACGATGAAGAAGAGCGACGCCCCGGTGGAATGGATGTAGCGGAGTAACCAACCGTAGTTCACATCACGCATAATGTACTGGATTGAGGCAAACGCTTCTTCCGCACTCGGGGTATAGTGCATCGTTAACCAGATCCCCGAGACGATTTGGATGACCAGCAGGAAGATCGCTAGAGATCCAAAGAAGTAGAAGAAGTTGAAATTCTTCGGAGCGTAATATTCGGAAAGGTGCTCCCTGAAGGTCTTGGTCAGTGGAAATCGGGCATCGAGCCATGAGATCAAGCGCTTCACAGCCGTCCCCCTTCAAGCTGATGCCTGGCCGATACGTAGCCGGTCCCGTGCCAGAAACTCGTAAGGGGGTATGGCCAGATTACGTGGGGCCGGGCTGCCGGCCATGACCCGACCGGCCAGGTCGTATGCTGAGCCGTGGCAGGGGCAGAAGAAGCCCCCCTCCCAAGCCCCTGCCCAGAAGTTCCCCTCCGGCTTGGGACGGTAGCTCGGAACGCACCCGAGATGGGTACAGATCGCGACCGCGACAAACCACTCCGGTTGGCGGGAGCGGTATCGATTCTCTGCATACTCTGGCTGCTTAGAGGCCTGAGACTGGGGGTCCTTGAGCTGACTAACGACTTCCTCCATTTCGAGGGTAGCTAGTTGGGCCTCACTCCGGCGCAAGATCCAAACCGGTTTCCCTTGCCAGATCCGAGTAACGAGCTGGCCCGGCTCGATCCCTTCGAGATCCACCGTCGTCGTCGCCTTGGCCAACACCTTTGCACTCGGCGACATACTCTTGACGAATGGGACCGCCGCATAGCCGAGTCCTACGGCGCCCACCACCCCGGTGACAGCATTCAGAATCCAACGGCGCTTCGGGTTAACAGCCCCGGTGCTCATGGCTTCTCCCTCTTGTCGGCCAGAATGGCCTGTTCCAAGGTGCACCCGTGTCTCAATTGAACCTTTATCCAAATAGGCCACCCAGCTTGGTCACTCGTCACCGAGCCTGACCAAGCCCCCTCCCGAATAAATGCCGGCATTCTCCTCTACCATCAAGCCGAAGTCCAGAGGTTCAGCCTCGGATAGGCACTTCGCCCCACTGGAGGTGGGCCGTTCGTTGGTCTTCAGTCGCCTCGACCGACTCGCTCTAGCACCCCTGTCGGCCTCTGATCCCATCTAATTGCCATGATCGGCAACCGATGATTGCTGCTCACCGACCAAGGACGGAACATGGCGTGAGAGGATAATCCCC
Source organism: uncultured Gammaproteobacteria bacterium (assembly GCA_964448275.1). Lineage (GTDB taxonomy): Bacteria > Pseudomonadota > Gammaproteobacteria > Thiohalorhabdales > CAYUWI01 > CAYUWI01. The sequence continues at coordinate 6,512 of CAYUWI010000043.1, forward strand.
AACTCATAGAGGAGCCAAATTGGGAAGCCCAAAAGGAGTTGCGATATGACATCAGGGGGTGTGATGGCCGCCGCCACGATGAATCCCCCGGCAAAGACATAGCGCCGCTTGGCCTGCATCCCTGCGACCGTGATCACTCCCAACCGCACCAACACCACACTCACGAGTGGGATCTCAAAGGCCGCCCCAAAGGCAAGAAGCAGGGTCATGGAGAATCCCAGATACTCTTGCATAGCCGGCATTGCGAGGATCTGGTCGTTGGCGAAACCGATCAGGAATTGCATGGCTAGGGGAAAGACCAAGAAAAAACTAAAGGCCGCTCCCCCAAGAAACAGCCCCGTCGAGAGAAGAAGGAGCGGTAGGAAAAGTCGCCGCTCGTGGCGATACAATCCTGGGGCGATGAATACCCAAAACTGGTACAGGATCACAGGAACTGCAAAGAGGAATCCTACCAGTAGGTCAACCTTGAGGTAGGTAAAAAAGGCCTCGGCAGGGGATGTAAAGATAAAGGAAGAACGGGAGGGCAGGACTGCAATCATCGGCTCACTGAGGAAGGCGAAAAGCCGACCTTTGAACGGATAGGCGAGGGCGCAACCGACCCCGATCGCGATCAGGGAACGGACCAGGCGTCGCTTGAGCTCCCGGAGGTGCTCGCCGAAGGTATCGGCTTGTTGTCCGGTCGGATCGGCCACGTCTGCGTCTCTCCCCATAACGACCTATGAGGAGTCCCGGCCTCGACGAATGCCGGACCCCTCCCGATGGGTTTGAGTGGGGAAGTCAGGCGCCGTGTCCAGTCCATCCGAAGGCCTTTTTTCCTGTTGCGTCTCGAGAGCGGCACTACCGAGGTTGGGATCAGGACGCCCACCCGATTCGTCCTCTTGAGGCGAGCTCTGCACACCGAGCTCATGGTTGATGACCCGAAGGTACCCTCGGACTTGCCGGACCCAGCTACCGATAGCCTGGGTTACCTCGGGTAACCGCTCCGGTCCCACCACCAAGAGTAGGATCAGGCCGATAACCAGCAGCTCCAGAAAGCCAAAATCGAACATCGTACCCTACCCCACAAAGGTTCATTCCCATAGCGCCCCCCTTGATCGCGGTGCCACTCAGCGCGACGAGGAATCCCCCGCATCCCTTCCTTGGTCGCTACTCTGACCTCCCTGACCCTGATCCCGGTCCTCGCTCCGCGGATCCTCTGACCCCCCCTCCATTGACTTACGAAACCCCCGAACCCCCTTACCCAAGGCACTCCCAAGCTCCGGGAGCTTCCCCACTCCGAATACGAGCAAGACGATCAGGAGGATGATCAACAACTCAGGTAGCCCGAACCCACCGAACATGGCCCTATCCTTCTTATGCAGGAGATCCTCTCGCTTCGGCTCCCAGATTGTTCCCAAATTACCCCAGGCCAAGGCCCTCGAGCGGCAGCCGACTCGGCCACTATCCGTTGTCTTCACCTGGGTCGCCCTTCTCCGTATGCCCAGAGAGACCGAAACGCGCCTCCAATTCCGCCACGACCTCCTGAGGCCCAATCCCTTGTTCCGCCAGCATCACGAGGCAGTGAAACCAGAGATCGGCAGTCTCTGTAACCAGCTCAGCAGGCTGGCCATCCTTGGCCGCTAGCAGGACCTCCGTCGCCTCTTCACCAACCTTTTCCAAGATCTTATTGCGACCACCCCTGTAGAGGCTCGCCACATAGGAATCCTCAGGAGAGGCCGCCTTGCGTTGCTCGAGAATCCCAGCGAGGCGTTGTAAGACACCCTCTGGCCTCCCTCCGGCTCGGTGATCCTGTTCTCGCCAATGATCCCCTTCGAGGCGTTGAAAGAAGCAACTCCAGCGGCCTGTGTGGCAGGCGACTCCGGTCTGCCGGACCTTGAGCAGGACCGCATCGTTGTCACAATCGAGCCGAACCTCCTCAATGCGCTGGTAGTGACCCGAGGTCTCCCCCTTGCGCCACAGCTCCCCTCGCGACCGGGACCAGTAGGTCGCCAGACCATCCCGCACCGTCGCCGCCAAGGCCTCCCGATTCATGTACGCCTGCATCAGGAGCTCCCCCGTCTCGCTCTCTTGGGCAAGCGCGACCACTAAACCCGACTCATCCCAATTCACCTGCTCAAGCCAATCCATCCTGACTACCCTCGAGGCGGACCTCGATCCCAGCACGCGCCATGGTGAGCTTGGCATCGTAGATCGAATGCTCCCCAAAGTGGAAGATACTCGCTGCCAACACAGCATCAGCACAGCCCTCCTGGATCCCGGCACGGAGATGATCCAGGGTTCCCACACCACCGGAAGCGATCACCGGCACCGAGACAGCCTCCGATACCGCCCGACACAATGCCAAATCGAACCCGTCCCGGGTGCCATCGCGATCCATGCTGGTCAACAGGATCTCACCGGCCCCCGCTTCTGCCATCCGCTGGGCCCATGTGACCCCGTCCAAACCGGTCGCGGTCCGCCCACCATGGGTGAATACCTCCCACCGCTCCGGCCCCACCTGCCTGGCATCCACCGCGACCACGATACACTGCGCCCCGAATCGCTGGGCCGCCTCAGCCACCAGCTCAGGGCGTTTAACCGCCGCGGTATTGATCGCCACCTTGTCGGCCCCAGCTCGCAACAGGGTACGCACATCATCCACCGTGCGAACCCCTCCCCCCACGGTCAGGGGAATAAAGACCTGGGCAGCGACCTGTTCTACAACCCCCAGGATGGTGGCGCGTTCCTCATGACTGGCCGTGATGTCGAGAAAGACCAACTCATCGGCCCCGGCACTGTCGTAGTGCCGGGCGATCTCCACAGGATCACCTGCATCCCGGATGGCTTGGAACCGGACACCCTTAACGACCCGCCCCGCATCCACATCGAGGCAGGGGATGACACGCTTAGCTAGCATGGCCACGGGCCACCTTGACCGCTTCCTCGACTGCCAAGCTTCCTTCGTAGATCGCGCGCCCAAGGATCGCACCCGCGATCCCCGAATCTTCTTCGGCCCGCAAGGCACGGAGATCATCAAGGGTAGTGATCCCGCCTGAGGCAATGACCGGGATCCGGAGTGGCTGGGCAAACTCGGCGATCGCCTCCACATTTGGCCCGGTCAACATCCCATCACGCTGGATATCGGTATACACAATCGCCTCGATCCCATAATCCTCAAAGCGACGGCCTAGGTCAGCGGCGGTCTGGTCGCTTAGCTTCGCCCACCCCTCGACAGCCACCCTGCCATCGCGCACATCGAACCCGACCATGACCCGGCCCGGGAACTCGGCACAGGCCTGACGGACCAGCGAAGGATTCCGGACCGCGGAGGTCCCCAAGACCACATAGGTCACCCCGGCCTCAAGAAAGGCCTCGATAGTATTGAGTGTCCGAATCCCACCCCCCACCTGGAGCGGGAGAGGACGCACCTCGGCGGCTATGTTGCGAATCGCCGTGTCGTTGACTGGACGGCCTTGATAGGCCCCATTCAGATCGACGAGATGGAGACGCTCGGCACCTGCATCCACCCAGTAGCGGGCCATCCCGGCAGGGTCCTCGGAAAAGACAGTAGCCTCGTCCATGCGGCCTTGACGAAGGCGGACGCATCGCCCGTCCTGGAGATCGATCGCCGGAATCACAAGCATGTTCAGCAACCCCCTACCACAAGTCGGGCTAGTGCAGGCCCCGGCTTGGATCAAATGCTATTCCCTGAAGGCAGGTGCGTAACCCCCCTTATTTCGGATCCCAAGCCGTGAAGTTCGCTAGTAAGCGCAGTCCGGTCTGTGAGCTCTTCTCGGGATGAAACTGGACCGCAAACAGGTTCGCCCGAGCTACCACACTCGTAAAGCGGAGCCCATGGACAGTGGTGGCGAGGACCCACCCAGGATCGTCCGGTTCCACGAAGTAGGAGTGGACAAAGTAGCAATAGGGGGCCGCGTCCAGTCCGTGCCAGAGGGGGTGGTCGGGCTGCGAGCATTGGACTCGATTCCACCCCATATGGGGGACCTTGAGGCCAGAGGCCGTGGGCCCGCTCGGGAAGGGGACAACTTGCCCGGGGATCACCCCCAAGGCAGCATGCTCTCCGTGCTCGAGACTCGTCTCGAGTAACGCCTGCATCCCGAGGCAGATTCCGAGAAAGGGCTTGGAACGGATCGCCTCGAGGAGGGCCCCTCGGATCCCCTGCCTCTCCACAGCGGCCAGGCAGTCCCGGATGGCCCCCACCCCAGGGAAAACGACTCGATCAGCGGCCTCGATCTGGCGGGCCTGAGTCGCCAACACCACTCGACC
>CAYUWI010000044.1:0-10563 GCA_964448275.1 uncultured Gammaproteobacteria bacterium
GACACCTCCTGCGTAGTTGCCAGCAAGGGGCTAACCCCGGTCTCTCAGCCGGGGATCTTGCCCCAGTGCGGTGTCCAATCCAACCGGGGGGCGGGGGAGCCCGAAACCCCTTGGGCAAGCACTTGAAGCGGGCAAGATGTTATAATTTCAAAAACATAGACAATCGTAAAAGGCCAGTTCACAAACCGGGGACTCGGGCCCTCTAGTATTGGGATTTTTGTTTGTATGACACTTTGAATCATTGCCTTGGGCATTCCTAGGAGCTTTTTGATGATTGAGAGTGACTCGATTTGGATTGGTAACGAGACAGACCGCACAGCCCTGTTCATTGATGGACCCAATTTCCACGGGAGCTCTCGAGAGCTCGGCTTCAATGTGGACTACCAGTGTTTATTGAGCTATTTTCGCCACAGGTCGCGCCTGATCCGCGCCTTCTATTACACAGCCTTGGATATCTCCGGTGAACACACCCCTCTCAAACCGTTGGTCGATTGGCTCTCCTACAATGGTTATATCGTCGTCACCAAACCGACAAAAGAGTTTAAAGACCACAGCGGCCAGCGACGGATTAAGGGGAACATGGATATCGAACTAGCCATTGATATGTTGAACCTTGCCCCTTATCTCGACCACGCTGTGCTCTTTTCTGGAGATGGTGATTTCCGCCGGCTGGTCGAGGCAGTACAAGGCCGAGGGGTGCGGGTCACGGTGATCTCCTCGGCCGAGGTAACCGCTGATGAGTTAAGGCGCCAAGCCGATCAGTCCATCGACCTTGAGGAGTTTCGACCGGCGATCCAGCGACAGCCAGAGCCCGGCTGAACGGATATTGGAGGGGGAAGGTCCTGCTCACTGGGCAAGGCGAGTCTACCCAAGACAGCCGACTTGACCTAGGTGGGTCAATCCTCCCCCTCCTTGTAGGATCGGGCCTGCTCGGCATACGAGGAGCGCAAGTAGGTCGGTCGGGCCTCACGGGGGGAGACTGTATAGCCTGCTTTTTTCCACCCAGCACCGCCCAAGGCGGCCACCGCTCCCGCCTCGATATCGACGTCGGGATCAATCCCGGCAAGTCGCGACCCTAGTCGGTGGGCCAGGGTATCTCCATGGGTACGCCAACCGTGGCCGCATCCCCACCACACAGCCTCGCCATTATCATCCGTACAGCCATTCAAGGAAGAAAGATCGACTGCTGCCGGCTCGGCAACTGCTTCCGCACCGACAGGCTCAATTCCCCCCGCATATCGACGGAATAGTCCCCAATAGATTTGGCCCTGGCCCGCATCGATCGCTGCCACAACCCTCGGACGACCACTTGCCCAAGCCAGTGCCGCCAGGCTGGAAACTGGGATCAGGGGCCGCTCAAGGGCCATCCCCAACCCCTGAGCGGTGGCTACCACGATCCGGTCAGCAGTGAACGGACCTGGACCGCGTGCAAATGCAATCGCCCCGAGCACCCTTTGTTCAACCCCTGCCTCCTTGCAGACCTCGACCAAGAGGGGGAGAAGATACCGGGCATGTTGGGCCACCCCAGGCTGTCGTCGATGGTAGAGCCGGCCCTTGTGGAGAACAGCCGCCGAGGTCGAACCTGTGCTCGCAGCCAGGGCAGCGAGTGTGCCCGGTATAGGGGCGTTTGGTAGTTCAGGGTTGGACATGGCCTCAGTAGGTCACTGCTCCCTCTTCTCCCCCAGTAACCGGCGGAAAGAGCGCTACCTCATCCCCGTCTGATACCGGGTCATCGGCATTTGCGTACTCTTGATTCACGGCCACCAAGATGGTGTTTTCTGGGGCAAGGAGTCGGGCATACTCCGGGCCCTGCTCCCGCAGTCGCTGTAGGAGATCACCAACCGTTGCCACTCCCTTCGCCTCGATCTCCTCTTCAGCTCGCCCGAGGCGTTCCCGGACCAGCGCGAAGTAGACCACCTTGATCATAGACCTCTCCCTTATCGCGGCGCCTCTATCCACCGCTGTCGATCTCCTTGAGCCTCCGCTGGGCCAAGCGGGCCTCCGATGAATCCGGGAAACGCTCGACAACTCGGTCAAGGGCCCGCTGGGCACTCTCCAACTCATCCAGTTCGTAGAATGAAAAGCCGATCTTGAGTAAGGCCGCGGGGACCTTCCGGCTATTGGGGTAATTCTCCAGGACTCGATTGAATTCCACCAAGGCCCGCTCGAACTGGCGTAGGACATAGTAACACTCACCCAACCAGTACTGGGCATTGGGAGACAGCTTGCTGTCGCTGTGGGCCTTCAGGAAGCGCTCAAATGCTGTTGCAGCGGCCCTGTACTCATGCGCCTTCACCTTCTGGAGGGCACTCTGGTAGGCCTCAGTCGCCGATTCCGGTGCACTATTCGAGTTCGATCCAGGCCCAACCGGGGCCGCTCCGGATTCTACCTCGCCACCCGATTGGGGCTCCTCAAGCCTGCTAAGACGGCTGTCCATATCCGAATAGAGGTGATCTTGACGCTCTTTGAGTTGATCGATGCGGTGGCTAAGGAGCTCATTGGTGCCTTGCTGGTTTCGGACGCGCTCCTGCAATTCCTCTACTTCCACCGTACGGCCTTCTAGCCCTTCACGCAGCTTGCTGAGCTTCTGGGCACTTTTCTCTTGGGCCTTACGGAGGGTGGCGAGTCGGCCTTCGACCTCCTTGAGGCGATCCTCAAATCGCTCCAGCTGTTGACGCGCCGAGGGGGTCATACAGCCCCCTACCGTAAGTAGAAGGGCACCGACAACTAGCACACGCAGGCGGAGGGGCACGGCCTACTCCTGCACTCGGTGGTAACGGATCCGCACACGCCGATTCTTTGCATAGGCCTCCTCAGTATGGCCATCAACCCAGGGGCGCTCTTCGCCGTAGCTAACGATCTCCACGCGCTTGGACCCCACACCCTGGACAAAGAGCATCCGCCGCGCCGACTTAGCGCGGCGCTCCCCTAACGCCAAATTGTACTCACGCGTTCCGCGCTCATCGGCATGGCCTTCCAAAGTGGCCTCAACCTTGGGATGCGCCTTGAGATAGGCAGCATGCCCCCGTAAGGTTGCCCGCGCCTTCTCGGTCAATTGGCTACTGTCAAAGTCGAAAAAGATCCGTACCTTATCGGGCCTTCCTGTCTCATCCCCTTCTTGCCCCTTGTCGGCCACCCCGAGTGTTTCGATCGAGCCATCCTCACCAAGCCCTCGCGCTTCTGCCTTCCCTCCTTGGGCTTGGCTCGCTTCTTCGCCCGCACTGGGTTTATCGGTTCCCCCAGCCGTTGTCTTCTGGGTCGAAGTTGGGGACTTCGAAGCACATCCGACCGACAGACCGATCATCCCCGCCGCGAGGAGGAGACCCAAGATCCGCATGGCGCTCTTCTTCATTTTGCCTTTCCCCCCTTGTCTAGCTCGATTGTCGGGGACCAGACCGGCTCGCGGAGGTCCCCACCTGGGCGAGAGCGGTGCACGCGTTGCTGAATGGCACCATCCACCGAAACGATCGCGAGCTCACCCCTTGCCCCTGTACTCGCTTGGGTGGCGTAGACCACCTGGCGGCTGTTTGGGGCAAAGCTCGGGGACTCGTGTGCCCCAAACTCGGTTAACCGCTGCACCCGGGGATTCTCCTTCTCGAGATCGAGGACAGCGATGGCGAAGCGTTGCCCCTCCCCGTGGACAAAGGTCACCCAACGGCCGTTGGGTGACCAGTCGGGGGCTGCATTGTAGCCTCCCTGGAAGGTTAAGCGTTTGGGTTGGCCACCGTCTAGATCCAACCGATAGAGTTGGGGACTTCCACCGCGGTCGGAGGTAAAGATCAAGGCATCGCCCCCCGGCGACCATGTAGGTCCTGTATCAATCGTGGGGCTGTGGGTGACCCGCCGCAGGTGGTCATCTGCCAGCCGTAGGATATAGATCTCCGGATTGCCGTCCTTCGATAGGGTAAGGGCTAAGCGGGTCCCGTCCGGAGAGAAGGTCGGCGCCGAATTGATCCCCTCATAACCGGCCACAACCCTTCGCTCACCGCTTTGTAATCCCTGTACATAGACTGCGGAATGGCCGTGTTCGAAGGAGACATAGGCAAGTTTCTCTCGGCCTGGAGACCAGGCAGGGGACAATACAGGGCTTTGGCTCATAAAGACCGTCTGAGGATTGGCCCCGTCTGAGTCGGCGACGACCAAACGGAACTTGTCTGACTCCCTCACAACGTAGGCGAAACGGCTAGCGAAGGCCCCTGGCCAGCCGATCAACTCCTTGTGAATCTTGTCGGCGATCCGGTGAGCGACCCAATGGAGTCCTTGGGGGCCAGCCCGATAACGGATCCCAGCGATCTGGCGTTGAGTGAAGACATCATAGAGCCAGAAGCCGACCTCGATACGTTCCCCGCCCAAGGGCTGTATGCGACCGATTACCACAGCGTCTGCACCAATGAGCCGCCAGTTCTTGAAGCGAACCTCACCGGGTGTATGGGGTCGGTTGAGGAAATCCGCCGGATCGATTAGCCGAAACAGACCAGCCCGTTTCAAATCGGCTGCTACAACCTCTGCCACCTTGGCCGCGGCTTCGGGCTCTTCGTCCCCCTGCCAACCGAAAGGTACCAAGGCAACTGGCAAGGGCTCACCAACCCCTTGTCGGATCTCGATCTGCAGAACGGCTTCAGCCGGCCGACTCAGGAGAGCAACCAGAAGAAGTAAATACCCCAAGACCAGGTGTCGTTTCATTATCGGATCTCCCTCTACTGGAGCCGATCAGGGGTAAAGAGGAGCTCGAGTTCCTGGAAATACGCCGAGGGACCTGGGGGCATCGGGAAGGGGGCTGCCCGTTTTACCGCCCGGATCACCGAATTCGCCAGATACCCTGGACCATTAACGGCAACTACCGTCGGCTTCGCAGCCAGTTCACCTTGAGGCCCGAGGGAGACCCGAATCCGAACCGAGAGATCCGCCTGCCCCTCCAGAAAGGGGGGAAGACGCCATTCCCGCTCGATCCGCTTCCGGACCGCGGCCGCAAACTGGGTGCGAGCTTCCTGTAGGCGTTGTGAGGCTTGCTTGCCCCCCTCGGAAGCGGCAAGCTGACGAATCCGTTCCTCAAACCCCTCGTTCAGCGCTACCTCGGAGGCCTGTTCAGGTTGCGCCTCTGTCGTGGCCTCAGTGTCAGGAGCTACTTGCTTAGGAGTCGATTGTGGGGTAACCGGAGTCGCTGTTTCAGGGGCTGTATCGGCTGGAGGCGACGCCTTCGCTTCCTTCGACTGAGTCGCTTTCGCCTCCTCGGGCTCGGGCTGTGCAACCACCTCTTTCGGGGAGGAGCTCTTGGGCCGCTTAACCGCGATACTCGTTGCCTCTGAGGTCTCCACCACGGCCTCGGGTGGAGCGGGATCCTGCTCAGGGGGGGAAGAGGGCACCGCTTGTGAACCCCCTTGACCAGACTGTTGGTCAACAGCAGGCTCGGGTTCGGTTCCCTTGGGCTTGGTCACCGTCTCGGCCTCAACGACTCCAGCCTTTTGCGGCTCCGGAGTTGCCGCCTCGGGACTGACCAGACTGACCTGGAGAGTAGAAGGTGTGACCGAGCGCTGGGACTCGACCAACTTACCACTCAGGGCAACAGCAAGCAGGAGATGAAGCCCAAGGGAGAGACCGAGACCCTGCCACCAAAGGGCCCTCATGGCTCGGAAGGCGGCTCCGTCACTAGCCCCACATCGGTGACCCCACCTCGGTACAACCAAGCTAGGGTTGTAGCCACCCGCTCATACTCGACAGCCCCGTCACCTCGAACCAGTACGGGACGTTCGGGATTGTTCTGTAAGATGCTTTGTACCTTATGAACCAGGCTTTGGGACGACTTGATCCGTGTCTCCTCGAGGAAGATCGCACCATCTGGGCGCACCGAGATAACCAAGGGTTCGACCTGATGGGCGGGCAAAGGGGCCGAACGGGTCTTCGGGAGCTCGACCTCTACCCCTTGTGTTAGCATCGGGGCAGACATCATAAAGACCACTAGAAGGACGAGCACTACATCCACAAGCGGGATAATATTGATCTCACCAAGTAAAGGGCGACGGCGGTAACTCATACTTAAGTTTGAAACTGATGTTGGAACAGTCCAAGTAAACTATCGACGAAATTCTCTAACCGGTTATGTGTCTGCTCAACCCGACGCGTGAGCATATTGTACGCAATGACGGCTGGGATCGCTGCTGCTAGTCCGAGGGCAGTAGCCACGAGGGCTTCCGCGATCCCTGGGGCGACAACTGCCAAGGTCGCCTGGCCCGTGGTACCGATATTTTGAAAACTCTCCATAATGCCCCACACGGTTCCAAACAGACCAACGAAGGGGGCGCTGGAAGCGACCACAGCCAGAAAGGCCAGATTCCGATCGAGCTTTTCGACCTCTTCATTGACCACGATCCGCATCGCACGCCGCCCTCCCTCGAGGGCGTTCGTTTTGGAATCGATCTCGGTGAGCCGGGCAAAGTGGCGATAACCGGAGCGCAAGACCGCTGCAGAGCTACTTCCCCCAGCTCGGCGTTGTCGGTTCAGGCTATTGATGAGCCGATCAAGGTCATTGCTTTGCCGAAAGAGCTCCCGAAAGGCCTGTTCAGCGCGGGTGATACTACGTAACTGCCGGACCTTAACGTAGATCACCGCCCAAGAGACAACAGAGGCAGAGAGCAGCAATACGATCACCGCTTGCACCACGGGGTTCGCGCCGAGGATAAGGTCCCATGCATTATAGGCGGTACTCGTTTGTGGCACATTGAGCTCCTTTGGCCTTCGACTCCTAGAGCAAGGATCCAGAATCGGCACCTGCAGGATTTAGGGTACCTCGAGAGCACGCTGCAATGCAGCCGGGATCCGTATGGGGCGAAAGCCTTCCGGTTCGACACAGGCCACGGTTACCCAGCCACAACTCAGCGGATTGGACTCACCCTCCCGATACAGGATCTGGTTGAACTCGACCCACGTTCGACTAAGGCCATCAACCCGAGTGATGACCCGGAGCACATCATTGAATAACGCCGGACGGTGATAGTCTACCCCAATCCGGTAGACGACAAAGAGGACGCGTTCCCTCTGTGCCAAGACATCGGGTTCGAACCCCAATGACCGTAAGAGCTCGGTGCGGCCACGCTCAAAGAATCTGAGGTAATTCGCGTAGTAGACGGCCCCGCTGTGATCCGTATCCTCATAGTAGACCCGAATCGGCCATTCCCCGGCTACAGGGCTCATAACAGTCCCCCCTGAGAATTGGCCGTATCTCGACTGACCAAGCCAAGCTGGTGGTAGGTACCCCGAGTAGCGCATCGTCCGCGCGCCGTGCGCTGGATGTAGCCCTGCTGGAGCAGGTAGGGTTCAACCATTCCCTCAATGGTATCTGGTTCCTCGCCAATGGCCGCAGCGAGACTCTCTAATCCGACTGGCCCTCCATCAAATTTCTCGACCAAGGTCTGCAAGAGCTTCTGATCCAGTTTATCTAAACCGGCTGAGTCGATCTCAAGCCTCTCCAAGGCGTCAACGGCGATCTCCCGGGTCACCACACCCTCCCCCCGCACCTGGGCCCAGTCTCGAACCCGCCGCAAGAGGCGATTCGCTACGCGCGGTGTCCCGCGGCAACGCTGGGCAATCTCCAAACCGCCTTGCGGCTCCATCGGGAGTTCAAGCAATTCCGCCGAGCGTTGCAAGATTCTTGCCAAATCCTCTCGATTGTAGAAATCCAGGCGTAGGGTAATACCAAAGCGCTCTCGTAGGGGGGCTGTAAGCAAACCGGCTCGAGTTGTAGCGCCCACCAGGGTCATCGGGGGGATGTCGAGCTTGATGGAACGAGCTGCCGGCCCCTCTCCGATGACGATATCGAGTTGGTAATCCTCCATCGCGGGATAGAGGATCTCCTCCACTGCCGGGCTCAGGCGATGGATCTCATCGATGAACAGGACCTCGTGGGGTGATATGTTGGTGAGTAAGGCGGCTAGATCCCCAGGCTTCTCGAGCACTGGACCAGCAGTTACCTTCAGCCCAGTCTCCATCTCATGGGCAATGATATGGGCCAGAGTGGTTTTCCCGAGGCCAGGTGGACCGAAAACCAGGGTGTGGTCAAGGCTTTCGCCACGTGCACGCGCTGCAGCAATGAACACCTCAAGGTGTTCGCGCACCTGAGGTTGTCCGACATACTCTTGAAGCCCCCGTGGACGTAACTTGGCCTCACTTCCCCCCTCTCCCGGAACCTCCCCCGCATCGACGAGGCGCGTTGCTTCCGACTCCATCACGTCGTCTCCCATCGCCAACAGACCTATCGAACCATTCTTTGAAGAGAGCGCCGCAATAACTCCTCCACCCCTAGACCCGGTTCGGTCACGGCTTGCAGTGTCGCCTCAGCCCGGTCTCCTGAATAGCCGAGCTCCATCAGGGCCACAACTGCCTCGCGACGCGGACCTTCCTCCGCCTGCCCAGAATCTCCCGGGCGCTGAGAGAAACGCCCGAGATGGTCACGCAGCTCCAACACCACCCGCTGAGCGGTCTTCCTCCCGATACCAGGTATCTGGCTGAGGCGCTGGAGATCCCCTTCTGAGATACATTGCCAGAGCTCATGGGGGGCCATCCCTGAAAGCATCAACAAGGCTACTCGGGCACCGACCCCACTCACCCGGAGCAAGGCCGCAAACATTCGGCGCTCGGCCTCTGTAGCGAAGCCGTAGAGACAGATGGTATCTTCACGGATCCGGGTATGGATCCGTAGATCAACTGCGTCCCCGAGCGCCGGCAAGGAGTAGAAGGTCGACATCGGGGCCTCGACCACATAGCCCACCCCAGATGCCTCAACGATCAGGCGCGGAGGCTCCTTTTCCAATAAGGTACCGCGCAACCGCCCGATCACCGACCACTACCCCCTTGCAGGCCTCGACGCCCGCGTGCCTGTTGGTGGTGGAGATGGCACACTGCGCAGGCCAAGGCATCAGCCGCATCTTCTGTCACCCGATCCGATAACCCGAGAAGGGCTCGAACCATATACCCGACCTGGCCCTTCTGGGCCCGACCGCGTCCAACGACCGCATCCTTGATTTGGCCCGGCGTATATTCCCCGATCGGAAGACCATTTCCTACAAGGGTTGCAAGGGCAGCGCCACGCGCTTGCCCAAGCTTTAAGGCCGCATTCAAATTCTTCCGCGCAAAGACAGCCTCGACCGCCGCGCAATCGACCGCATAGGTCGTTAAGACCTCATTAATTCCAGCACACAACCAGCCGATACGCTCGGGTAAGGGACCGTTGCCTAGCTCCAAAGCGGCATAGTACAGGGCAGTCAACCCCTCTTTTCGGAGGGCGACAAGCCCAATCCCCGTGACCCGGGAGCCGGGATCGATACCGAGTACATGCACCCCCTCCCCCTTTTACTTTCCTTGGCGACGTTGCGCCCCTAGAGATGGACGACTATAAAAGGGGAAGTTCAAGTTACCCCTCCTTCAGGCATCGACATGTTCGAAGAGCTCATCCGGGATATCGTAGTTGGCGTAGACATTTTGTACATCGTCGCTTTCTTCAAGGGCCTCAATTAGCTTGAGGACTTGTTCCGCCTCCTTCCCTTCCACTGGGACATTGGTCTCAGGCTTCATGGTAATCTCAGCAACGGCAGGCTGCCACCCGGCTGCCTCCATGTTGGCCTTGACCACATCGAACTCTTGGGGGGAAGTATAGACCTCAAACTGCTTACCTGCCCTCTGGACATCTTCAGCACCAGCCTCCAAGGCAGCCTCGAGGAGCTCATCTTCAGCGACACCCTCGGCATCGAAGATCAGCATCCCCGTCTTCTGGAAGAGGTAGTTGACACAGCCACTTTCACCAAGCGAGCCCTGGTTCTTGGAGAAGGCGTGCCGGATCTCGGCGACCGTACGGTTCTTATTGTCGGTCAAGGCCTCAACCAACACCGCTACCCCACCCGGAGCATAGCCCTCATAGCTCACTTCTTCATAGTTTATGCCCTCAAGCTCCCCCGTACCCCGCTTGATCGCACGCTCAATGTGGCCCTTGGGCATATTATTGGCAAGGGCCTTGTCGACAGCCTGACGCAAACGCGTATTGGCCTCGAGATCTTTACCCCCCAATCGCGCGGCCACCGAGATCTCTCGGATCAGACGGGTAAAGATTCTGCCTCGCTTGGCGTCTTGGGCCGCTTTCCGGTGCCGAATATTGGCCCATCTACTATGCCCTGCCATTTGCCGTGCCTCCTGCTCTAAGAAGCGATTGGCTCGACCCTGAAATTGACTTGTTTAGCGGTAAAAAACGACTCATATTGGTGCATCGCATCAGTTCGATTCTAGCATATCGATCCCACTGCCTTCCTATCCTTAGGGAAACTGTCCTTGACTCAAGAACTCCGCCGTCGCTTCAGCAACACAGCAGGTGTAGAGGAGACCCATATGGCTTACTGGGACGAGCCGACTTTGCACACCTGGTAGTTCGGTTTCGGCAACTCGCACTAGACCATCGTTGGGACCATCCAGGCACCAGCGAGTAATCCAGCGCGGCCGCGTGCCAGCGATGACCCCTGACTCACCGGCCGGCACCGCAAGCTCACCCACCCCCTGACCCGTGAGTTCCTGACCCGCCTCACC
>CAYUWI010000045.1:0-10302 GCA_964448275.1 uncultured Gammaproteobacteria bacterium
CCCACCGCCCGGGCCTCGGCGCCCGTGACCCGGCCGTAGGCACGGGCGAAGCGGAGGGCACCATTAGCGGCCAAGCAGACGTGGTCAGTCTCCTCCATGACGCTGCGTGCAACTTGGACCGGGTGGCGAACGTTGCGTAGGCAGGCGACATTCCCGGTGTTCAGCCCCGAGCCCACCATCACCCCAGCATCCATCTCCGCTTCGCCGTCGATATTCAAGACCGAGCCGGTTCCGGCGTTGAACACGGGATTGTCCTCCAAGGCCATCACCGCAATGGTGACAGCATCGAGGCTGTTCCCGCCGGCGGTTAAGATCTTCAGTCCCGAACGTACCGCTTGGCGGACCCCGTCGAGCAGTCTGGATTCGGACTGGGCCTGTAGTGGCCCAGCTCCACCATGGACAATGATTGCGTACATACGCTGGATCTCCATGTCATGCTAGGCTGGTCGCTCACTTCGTCTAAGAGATGGTCCTGACCTCGGCCTCGCTCGCCTTGCGGATGACATGGATGGCGACATCCTAATCGTGGCGCGTTACGGCGAAATCCAGGGTCCCTTGGCCAACCTGCAGATTACGAAGCTCGACTCAGTCAAGGTAGTCGGGTAAGCGGGGATAGCGGAAGGTGACCTGCGGGTATTCGGCACCGAAGGTGATCCCGGGGCAGGCCTGGATTAGGTAGGGGGACTCTAAATGGCGTCTTTTAATGTGCACCTGGCGATGGCTGGACTGGTAAGCGGAGCAGCGGCCGCAACCGTCATAGATCTCGGATGGGCCACGCTCTGGGAAGTCGCCTTGTATGTCGGCCTGGGGACCGTTGCCGGGCTTTTGCCGGATATCGATGCAGAGGGCTCTCGACCGTTCACCATCAGTGCCTTCCTACTCGCCTTACTGATTGCCCTTATGACGATGCTGTCGCTCGAGCGCGCCTTTGCCTTTTCGATTTGGTGGCTGGCCGGGAGCGGTGTGGCGATATTCCTCGTTGTTCGGTACGGGGCCTTCAGGGTCTTTTCCCAGTGGATGGTCCACAGGGGGGCCTTACACTCTATACCTGCGGCTCTACTGGGTGGGCTTGTGACGGTTGGGGCCAGCTCTCAAGGGTTCGGCCTTAATCCGTTTCAGTCTTGGCTGAGCGGGAGCTTTGTCAGTCTGGGCTACGTGGTTCATCTAGTACTCGATGAGCTATCCAGTGTCGATCTCTTCGGGATCCGGATGAAGCGCTCTTTCGGCTCCGCATTGACCCTGTTTGCCCGCAGCTCGCCGGGTGCTTCGCTCTTGCTTTATATGGCCCTCATACTCGCCTTTTATTCGACACCGACTATACAGCCCTTCATTCAGGCCCTCAGAAGCCTCCCAGGCTCCGGACTCGAGGTGCTCAGCCGAGTAGTGTGACAAGAGTACACTCGGGTCTACGCTGTTGGTAGAGTAGAGTTGGACCGGATCGGTGGTCTGGCTTCCCTGTGCTGGGAATTGGGGGGCTTACGGAAGGAGGTCTGTATCCCTCTACCAGCGGAACTTCCCGAGGGGGCGGATGAAGGTATACCGCGCTGGCTCCCCGACCAGTGTGGCAGCAGCCGTATCCACATTCCGACCAAGTAGGCTGAAGGGGAGTGAAACGATGAAGACCCCAGTACCGACTGCAGTCGCAGCGAGCGAGGTGGGCCGAACGAAGAGCGTGTCAACGGTCATCGCCCCGGCGCTATATTGCCCCTCACGGCCCGACTGGATTCCGGTAGCATACCGCTGTGCCTGCGCCGAAAGCGGTGCAGCAAGTACCAACAAGATGAGGATCAAGGGGGGCAAACGTTTGTGTTGAGGGTTGTCCATCAGGCTAGTTCTCGATTGTGGTTTGAGCACCTTTTCAAGTTGAGATTAGGTCTCTACTCTCCGGCTGTCAAGTCCATCTTCCCCCTTGGGTCCTAGGGCCCCGTATGCGTCGTTTGCGATCCATAGAGAGCGTTACGCCGCCTACACTGCACCTTGAGGAGACAGGAACCGAAGGAGGGCGAGTTGTCCTCGAAGGGCGCTGGGACCTGCAAGGGTTTCGGATTGCCCACCGCAAACTACGCACTACGGTGGCTCAGTATGGCCAGGATAGCCAGATCCTCTGGGACCTGAGCGGGATTGAAGCAATTGATAGCACTGGCGCATTTATCCTATGGCGAAGTTGGGGGAACCAGTTCCCCGAACATATTCGCCTCCAACCTGAGCATAAGCCGCTTTTCCAGCGCTGGCAGGGGCGAGTGTCCCCCCTGCCAGAGAAGACCCGCCCCAAAGCCGGGGCGGCGCTCAAGACAGTGGCCCGAGGAATCGCTGTATTTTTCCGCAATCTACTCCAGCTAATCGCTCTCCTCGGTCAACTAGTACTGGATCTTGTGTATCTTATTATTCATCCGACTTGGATCCCGTGGCGTGAGATCTCTGCCAATATTCATGAGGCCGGTGGCCGCGCCCTGGGAATCACGGCATTGGTCGGAGTGCTGATCGGTGTGGTGCTCAGTTACCTCTCAGCGAACCAGCTCAAGACTTTTGGTGCGCAGGCCTTTCTCGTGAATATCCTTGGGATGAGCATCTTGCGTGAACTAGGTCCTATGCTGGCTGCTGTGCTGATAGCAGGCCGATCCGGCTCGGCAATTACCGCGCAGCTTGGGGTCATGCGAGTCAACCAGGAGCTCGATGCCCTTGCTGTACTCGGTATCTCCAGGACCATGCGCCTCGTTCTGCCGAAGGTGATTGCGCTGTTCATCGCCTTACCCCTGCTAGCCCTTTGGACCGATGCCCTCGCCCTGCTTGGTGGTATGGTCTCCGCCCACCAGGCACTGGATATGGGGTACTTCGAATTTCTCTCCCTCCTGCCTGCGGCCGTGCCCGTATTTAATCTGTTGTATGGGGTGGCCAAGGCCGCGGTTTTCGGGGTGCTGATCGCACTGATCTCTTCCCACTTTGGGCTGTTGGCCAAGCCGAATACGCGCAGCCTTGCGCGTGAGACGACCAACTCGGTGGTCGCCTCGATTACTTTGGTCATCGTAGTAGATGCCGTCTTTGCAATCGCATTCGAGGGTTGGGGATGGTTATAAGCGACGACTGTATCGTCTCTCTGGAGCACATCTGGACCCAGTTTGGTGACCACGTGGTCCATCAGGATATCAATCTATGCCTGAAGGGTGGCGAAATCCTTGGTATCGTCGGTGGATCGGGGAGTGGTAAGACGATGTTGCTGCGGGAGATGCTTGGTCTTCAAGCACCGACTTCCGGGACAGTCTGCCTATTCGGTCAGACCATCCAGGAGCTCAGCGCTGGGGCAGGTCAACGGCTACGTGAACGTTGTGGGGTGTTGTTCCAGAACGGGGCGCTGTTTAGCGGTTTCAATGTATTCGATAACATTGCCTTACCATTGCGGGAGATGCGGGTCCTGGATGAGGAATTGATCCGCCAGCTGGTATGCATGAAGTTGAGCATGGTCGGGCTGGACGCGGAGGTAGCGCGGCTTGTCCCTGAAGAACTCTCTGGCGGCATGGTTCGGCGCGTGGGCCTAGCCCGTGCGCTGGCATTGGAGCCCGAGCTGCTCCTCCTCGATGAGCCCACCTCGGGATTAGACCCCATTGCAAGCGAGGGCTTTGTCGAACTCGTCCGTTCCCTTCATCACGATCTAGGGTTTACAGTGGCGATGATCACGCACGATCTCAGCACCTTGCACGACCTCTGCGACCGCGTGGCCGTCCTTGCTGATGGCCAGATTGTAGCACTGGGCCCGTTGCATGAGGTGGCCAAGTGCTCGCACCCCTTCGTACAGCAGTTCTTTCACGGCAGGCAGGGGCAACGTATCCTCACAGTCGATCGCCTCGGGATAGCTTGAGCGACCGCGCCTACGCCTTACTGACTGGACTCTTTATCGTGGCGCTTGCGAGTGCACTCGTCGCCTCGGTAATGTGGCTTGGGGGCTACCAAGCAGCCCGTGACCCGTATGTCATTGTCACCGATGCATCGGTGGCGGGACTCAAGCCCCAGTCGACCGTCTACTATCGGGGTGTGGAAGTCGGCAAGGTGGTATCTGTCGAATTTTCTCCTGACCAATTCCCTCAGATCTTGATCCATATCCGGGTCAACTCGGATATTCCGATTGTTCAAGGGACCTACGCCAAGCTTCGCCCCCAAGGGATCACTGGACTTTCCCAGATCGAGCTCGCGATCCAGGGAGACGAGATGACCCCGCTCTCGACGAGCGAGTCCAAGCCGACGCGTATCCCGATGCGTCCCTCAGAGATCGAGGAGGCGGCCAGGTCCGGACAGCGGCTCCTTACCACCGCCAATGAGCTCAGTGACCGCTTGAAGGCCCTCCTCAATACGGACAACCGCACACATATCAACAATATCTTGGCGCATATGGATGCCGTTACTGAGGGGCTGCATCAGCTCGAGACGACGCTAAACACCACCCTGGAATCGGTCTCGACCCTGAGCCAGGACACCCAAGGGACCCTTGAGCGCACGAACCGCCTTCTTGCCCGGATAGAGGAGGTGATTCCCCCTTTGAATAGGTTGATCAAGCAGACGGCTCAACTCGGCTCTGTTGGCCAGCGAGTCGGCAACCAATTCACGCGAACCACCTTACCCAAGTTCGAGGACGGCCTAGATCAACTCACACAGACTACAGCGGAGCTGGAGCGCTTGGTCCACATGCTGCGCCAAGAACCGCAGAGCCTCTTGCTCGGCAAGCAGCCACCCCCGCCCGGCCCCGGAGAGCCCGGTTACAGGGCAGGTCAGTGACGAGGTCGCGACCCTTCTGGCGAGTTGTGCTTCTTGCCGTCGTAATTGGCGGGGCGGTCGGATGCCGCATCCTGCCCGAGCGACCCCCTCCGGCCAAGAGATACGACTTTGGGGGCGAACCGCTTACTGCCAAGGGGTTTGCTGGGCTGCCAATTCATCTTGTGCTGGACCATGTGGTAGCCCCCCTATGGCTCGATACACAGCAGATCCAGTATCGCTCCCTCTATGAAGAGCCAGAGCGTCTCCACGCCTATGCCCAGAGCCAGTGGGTGGCGTCGCCGGCTACGCTCCTTAGGTATCGCTTCTCTCAAATCCTCTTCCGGGTCCGAAGTGCGACCCCCACCCCTCAAAAAGAGCCAACTTATCAAATCCATATAGAATTGGATTCCTTCGAACAGGTCTTTGGGCAGCCTGACCAGGCGCACGCGGTCATTCGCTTGCGCGCGGTCCTGGTCGATCCCCGGCGCCAGCTCCCTGTGGCGCGCCGTTACTTCACTGTCCGGCGTTCGAGTCCGCCCAATGCCAAAGGCGCGGTGGAGGCGTTAAAGGCCTTGACCGATCGGGTGATCCTCCAGGTTCTCCAGTGGACAAAACAGGCCAGCCCTGCTGAACAGGGCTAGGCTTGAGCTTAGGCATTGCGCTGGCTTGCTGTCGAAGCTGGACTCCAGAAGGTCACTGCTAAGGCGATTACCATCGCCATTAGCAATAGCCCTTGGACCAGGAGTGGGCCGAGATAGGGATAGATCCCCAGGAGCTCAAAGCTAAAGAACGGTACCGCGACGGCCCCGGTCACCCCAGCCTCCTGGAGGGCAACCATGCCCTTACCGGCAAGGACTACGGCAAGGAGGAAAAGCAACCCCGAGCTGGCGGAGAAGAAGGCCCGCAAGGGGAGTCGGATGCTCGCTCGGAAGATCCCCCAACCGAGGCCGACCAAGAGTACCAGCCCAGCGACTATCCCCCAAACCAGAGCCAACTGGGCTGTCCCGCTCGCGCTCTGCATCCACAAGGACTGGTAGAAGAGGATGGTCTCAAAGAGCTCGCGGTAGACCGCCAAAAAGACCACTAGTGTGAGCAGCCACATCGCCCCACGGTTGACCGCTGCGTTGACCTTGGCGTGGATGAAGGCTTGCCATTTGCGGAGCTCGATCTTGGTGATAAACCAGTAGCTCACATAGAAGAGGATGGCCGCTGCCAGCAACCCGGATATCCCTTCCACGAGTTCGCGGCTGGCCCCCCCAATCTCGATCAAGGCCTGAGCGGCGAACCAAGTAGCGCCTCCACCGAAGAGTGCCAAGATCCAACCGAGGTGGACATAGGGAAGCCCCTCACGGCGTTCCATCCGCACCAAGACAGAGATGATGGCAGCCACGACCAGCAGGGCCTCGAGCCCCTCACGTGCAAGGATTCCGAATGAGCTTAGGAAGGTGACCCCAGATGAGAGCCTCTCTTCGTCAAGCCGAGTGGAGGCCTGATCGAGGGCAGCGAGCAACTGGTCATACAGGGAGGCCACACTTGTCTCGGTTGCGGTGGCCTGGCCGACTTGGGCGCGGAAGTCGGCCATCATCTCCTCGATCTTGACCCGGAGCTGGGGGGCGACCGTATTGAGCTGGGACTCGATTCGTTCAAAGCCCTCAAGATAGGCCGAGCCGGCCTCCTGCTGGGCCTTGCTATAATTGCCTGCTCGGAAGGCAGCGAGACTGGCTGCCAGGTTTTGTCGTGCTACTGCCAAGGGTACATCCGCTTGCTCTTGTAGGGCCCGGGGGTGGTGGCGGAGGTAGGCAAGGACTGCCTCGGTTCCCTTCGGCCCTTCCTCGAGGAAGGCTTGGTTGCTCTGGGCAGCCAGGGAGTGTAGATCGGGGAAGAGGGTTGCCCAGTGCTCTGGGGCTTGGGTCAGTCGCTCCTTCCCAGCCTTCGCTTGCTGTTCAGGAAATGCGAAGGAGGCGAGGTAAAAGGCGAGATCCCAGCGCTGGGAGGCGCTCAGCTGATCCCCGTAGGGCTGCATGGCGGTGTCCTCCACCCCGTGGGTAATCGTAGTGAAGTACCCAAATGGGCTCCGCTGGTCAGCTCGGTCCCGGTTGTTGAAGTTGGTGGGCGAGGGCTCGAGTCCGGCTGCCATGGGTCCCTTACCATTCCCTTCGAGGCCGTGACACTGGGCACATCGGCTCTCATAGAGGCTTTGGCCGTGGGCCAGATTGGGGAAGGCCTCGGGGGTTTCCTGAACCTCGTAGTGGGCAACGATGAGGTCCTTCAACTGAGTGGTTAGCCCGGTGATTCGGGTGGCCTCCTGCTGGGCAGCCACGGCCGTCCCAAGCTCGGTCAAGCTATTCCGTAGGCGCTCTCGGGTTGGGCCAGATGGTAGGTTTGCTGTAAGCTTCTGAGCACGGTCCACAAACTCCTTCATCTCGGTATATTCGCCGCGATTGATGACCTTGCCGTTGTGAACTGCGCTCGAATAGTCCGCGCCAAGATAGTCGAGGACCTGGATGAGCCGTTGGAGCTGGTCTTGAGGGGCCTTTTCGGCGGCGTTGGCCTGTGTGACTCCGAGTAGCCCGCTCACCATGCTTGCCCAGAGGACAAGAGCGAAAAGGCGCGTGACTGACCTGTTACCCACCATGAAGGGGACCTCCTCAGAATATTCTTAATTATGAAAAATATTCCTATTTAAACCTATTTTATTTCAAAGTATGCCCTGGGACATCAATCCTGTAAAGTCACCCGGCTCTGTTGACTTTGAAGGACCGCCATCTCCTTGCACCCCGAATCACAGGGAGAGAACTGCCCCCGTAATATGCTATTTCGGTTTGACTCACCAAAAAGAGCATGATAGAAGAAAAATATCCCCACTCTTTGGTTTTCTCCTGCCTGGGAGCGGGTTCTCCCGAGCACCGTTCCAGATTTGATGGTTGAGTAAGTACGACTGACAGTATCAGCACCGCAGATACGAGCAGACCCTCGACGCGGATCTAGCCCCCGCGAGGGAAGGGTGTGCTGTCGGGGTGCGAGCCCACCTCTTTCAAACTGAGGTTCCCTTCATGCGTCGGACCAAAATCCTCGCCACACTCGGTCCAGCATCCAGCAGTCCCAATGTTATCACCAAGATGGTCGAGGCCGGGATCGATGGTGCAAGGCTCAATTTCAGCCACGGGACGCATGCTGATCATGCCGAACTCGCCAAAACAGTCCGAGCCGCCTCAGAGAAGGTGGGTCGCCCGGTCGCGCTCATCCAGGATCTGCCCGGCCCAAAGATTCGACTCCGCCCGCTCGCCGGCGGAGAGCTTACCCTCGAGGAAGGATCGACCATCCGGCTCGAGACCTCTGATGAGATCGCAGATCAGGAGCGGTTAACCGTCAACGAAGGGCTCGTTGAACAGCTTGAGGTGGGTACCCAGCTCCTCTTGGGGGATGGGGAAGTGAGCCTCGACGTTGTTGAGGTGGCTGAAGGGGGAGTTATGGCGCGCGTGCTCCTGGGTGGGCCCGTGCGTAGCGGGGCTGGGATCACTGCTCCGAACCTCGGCCTTCCAGGGGGGCTGACCCAAAGGGACCGGGAAGATCTGCTGTTTGGCCAGGAGATCGGTGTGGACTACGTGGCGGTCTCCTTTGTTACTTCAGCTGAGGATGTAGCCGAAGCCAAGGAGCTCCTCGCTGCCGAGGGTGCCTCAATCCCGGTCATCGCCAAGATCGAACGTCGTTCAGCGTTGGCCAATATCGAGGAGATCGCACGAACTGCCGACGGGATCCTGGTGGCCCGAGGTGACCTTGGCCTTGCACTCCCGCCTGAAGAGGTCCCAGTGGCGCAAAAACATCTGCTCCGCTTGTGTGCCCAACAAGGGATCTTGTCAATCACGGCCTCCCAGATGCTCGAGACCATGGTGTGGAGTGCTCGACCCACGCGAGCGGAGGTCTCTGATGTAGCCAATGCCATCCTCGATGGTAGTTCGGTAATTATGCTCTCAGGAGAAACGGCGGTCGGGGTCAATCCACCGCGGACTGTCGCCATCATGGCGCGGATCGCTGAGGAGACCGAGCGGGCTATGGTGACCGGGGAGATGGAGGAGCCCTGGAAGCGTGGTGTTCCGGAAGAGGGGGGGCAGGCCGATGCGATTTGCCACGCCGCCGTCGGATTGGCCGAAGAGCTTGGGGTCAAGGCGATCGTCTCGTTTACCTCTTCCGGGTCCACTGCTACCCGAGTGGCCAAATACCGACCGCGGATGGCCACTATCGGTGCTACCCCCCTTGAGAGCACATGCAACCGGCTCGCACTGGTCTGGGGAGTCTTTCCCTACCTTGTCTCCGATCCCAGTTCCTTGGACGAATTGGTCCAGCTCGCCGAGAGTGCAGCTAAGGCATTGAGGATGGTTCAGGCCGGGGATAGCCTGGTGCTTACAGCCGGCGAGATCGGGGTGCCGGGTACCACCAACATGATCCGTGTGGCCATCGTTCACTGATCGGTCTCCAGCCAAAAGGGGGAGGGGGAAGGGCCGGAGCGAATACCCATGGTGTCTCGTACCAATCAAGCTCCACAGAAGGGCCGCGGGGCCCACTCGAACACTGAAGGGCGCTTTGAGCCCCTTCGTCGGGAACCGACTGAGGATGGTTGGGACCATTTCGATGAGGATCCGATTCCTCGGCCGACCACCCTGGCCCCGGATCGAGCCAAGACAGTTATTACCCGGAACCGTTCACCGGATATCCCATTCGAGCACTCCATTAACCCCTACCGGGGCTGTGAACACGGTTGCCCGTACTGCTATGCCCGGGCCACCCACGCCTACCTCAATCTCTCACCTGGATTGGATTTCGAAACCCAAATCTTCTATAAGGCCGAGGCCGCTGAGCGGCTACGTGCTGAACTTGCCCAACCAGGCTATCGATGCCGGACCCTCGCCTTAGGGGTCAACACCGATGCCTACCAGCCTGCCGAGCGTAGGCTACGAATCACCCGGACGATCCTGGAGGTCCTTGCCACGCATCGCCATCCGGTCTCACTGGTGACCAAGGCAAGACTGATCGAACGGGACCTCGATCTATTCCAAGCCCTGGCTGCTGATCATCTGGTGACTGTGGGGATCAGTATCACGACACTCGATGATGGTCTCAACCGCAAGTTGGAGCCCCGTGCAGCTGGGGGCAACAGGCGGCTGCAGACCGTCGAGCGCCTTGCCGCAGCCGGTGTCCCAGTGGCGGTTATGGTGGCTCCAGTCATCCCGGTACTAACCGATGGTGAGATAGAGTCGATCTTGTCGGCAGCAGCCGAACGGGGTGCCCGCGCTGCGGGCTATGTCGTCCTGCGCCTGCCCCATGAGGTCCATGGGGTCTTCCGTGAGTGGTTGGAGACCCACTACCCACTTAAGGTGGACCATATCTTCGACCGGATTCGTGATGTCCACGGCGGCCGCGACTACGATGCCCGCTTCGGGCAACGCATGCGGGGCCAGGGCCATTACGCCAAGATGTTAGAGCAGCGCTTCCGCGTGGCCCGCCGGCGACTCGGCCTTGCGGCATCCCTGTCTGGCCTGGACACCACCCGATTTCGGCCTC
>CAYUWI010000046.1:0-10153 GCA_964448275.1 uncultured Gammaproteobacteria bacterium
GGGGCCGAGTTTGCGGCGCTTGCCGCGGCCGAGTCCGATGGCCAAAACGCCTTGGATGGCGGCATGCTGGGCTGGTTCAAACCCGGGGAGTTCCCTACCGCGGTCCAAGCGACTATTGAGGTCCTCAAACCGGGGCAGCACTCTGAGGTCATCCGTACTCCAAGCGGGTTCCACATCTTTCGGCTCCTCGAGCGCCGTCCCTTAGAAGCCGCACAACAACCCCAAGTTAGGGCTCGCCACATCCTACTGCGTACGCGGGCCGGACAATCCCCCAATAAGGCCCAGAGCCTGGCCCGGCGCCTCCTCCGGAAGGTGCACTCTGGGGATGACTTCGCCAAACTGGCCAAGAAGTTCTCCGACGGCCCCGCCGCGGGGAAAGGCGGGGAACTGGGATGGGTCAGTCGGGGTCAGCTCGCCCCAGAGGTCGAAAGGGTCCTCTTCTCTCTCGATTCGGGGGAAGTGGGCGGACCGGTCCGCAGCCCCTACGGGTTCCATCTCGTCCAGGTATTGGATAAGCGCAAGGCGCAGATCAAACCGGCGAACCGACGGCGTGCTGCCCGCCACGCACTGCGTAAGCGCAAGACCCGAGAACACCGGAAGCAATGGCTCCGTCAGCTCCGGGCACAGGCCTATGTCGACATCCGTCTCTGATACGACACCCCGATTAGGAAACCCAGTAGGGATGCGACTCGATCTCTTCCTGAAGACCACGCGACTGATCAAACGCCGTCCGCTAGCCAAAGAGGCTTGCGAGGCAGGGTGCATCTACCTTAACGGCCGTCCTGCCAAGGCAGGGGAACAGGTAGCCCCCGGTGACCATCTAATTATTGATCTTGCCACACGGCGAACAGAGGCCGAGGTCCTCGCTGAACCCCCGAAACAGGTCCGTAAGGACCAGATCGATCACTATATACGCATCCACAGCACAACCCCCAAGATGACTCAGTGATGTGGCAACGGCTCGCGATTACACCGGGTGAACCCGCCGGGGTGGGTCCGGATCTCCTCCTCTATGTCGCCTCTTACTACCCTGACATTGAGATGGTGGCCTTCGCTGATCCCGAGCTACTCGCGGGACGGGCCCAGCAACTCAAACTCCCCGTCCAGATCTGCGAATGGCACCCTGAAACCCCTCGATCGAGGGGTGCCCTCCCGGTCTGTCCCAGTCCATTGCCTCGATTGCCCGAACCGGGGAACCCGCGCCCGGAGAATGCCGAAGCCCTCCTGCATGCCTTGGATCAGGCCATCGCAGCGGTGACTGTCGGTCACTGCAGTGCCTTGGTCACCGGTCCCCTCCATAAGGAGGTAATGGCTGTGGGCTGTCAACGCCCGTTCTCGGGCCATACCGAGTATCTGGCCACAGCACTCGACACCCCGACACCCGTCATGATGCTGGTCGGTAGGGGCTTGCGAGTAAGCCTAGTCACCACCCATATCCCCCTGCACGCCGTGGCCGGGGCTGTGACGTCGAGCCGAGTCGAGCATACCGTCCATACGACAGTATCTACCTTGCAGCAGGACTTCGGGATCCCTCACCCACGGCTCTTGGTCACAGGGCTCAACCCCCATGCTGGAGAGGGAGGCCACATCGGAGAAGAAGAACAGACCACAATCCGTCCCGCCCTCGACCAGGCACGCAGTTGCATCGCAGGGGAGGCGGAGGTGGAAGGGCCGGTGTCAGCGGACACCGCCTTCGTGCCTAGCCGAATCGCCCATTGTGATGCTGTGGTCTGCATGTATCATGATCAAGGGCTTATCCCCATTAAACAGTGGGCCTTTGGCCACGCAGTCAACGTCACCCTCGGTTTACCTGTGATCCGCACCTCGGTCGACCACGGCACGGCCCTTGAGCTAGCCGGCACCGGTCGAGCCGAAGCAGGGAGTCTTGTAGCAGCCATCGGGCTTGCGAGGGAACTTGCTGCAAATCGCTACACGAACTATGAATCCCAGCCGACCCCCACGTAAACGCCTTGGACAGCACTTCCTCACTGATCGCCGGCTTGCCCAGCGGATCGTGACCGAGCTGGCTCTCCAACCTGAGGACCGATGTGTCGAGATCGGGCCCGGCCGGGGCGAGCTGACCCAGCTCCTCTTGACCCAAGTTTGGCATCTAGACACCATCGAATTCGATCGTGGTCTCGCCCAAAACCTTCAGGCCTGGGCAGCTCGGACTCGGAGAGGCACCCTCGAGGTCCACCGTCAAGATGTACTGGAGACCGATTTCACTGCCTTAGCTCAGCGTCGGGGAGGAGAGCTACGGGTGGTGGGTAACCTTCCCTACAATATCTCGACCCCGCTCCTCTTCCACCTCATCAAGGAGCGGGAAGCGATTGCGGATATGCACTTCATGCTACAAAGGGAAGTCGCAAAACGGTTGGTCGCAGCCCCAGGCCACCACGAGTATGGGCGATTATCAGTAATGGTACAGCTCGATTGTGAGGTGACCCCTTTATTTCATGTCCCACCGGGTGCATTCTATCCGGTGCCTAGGGTAGACTCTATGGTGGTACGGTTACGCGGTCGCCCGAGTGGGACACGGCAACCCCACAACCGGGAACAGTTCACTGAGCTGGTCCGTCGGGCATTCCAAGCACGACGGAAGATGCTTCGCAACGCCTTAAGGGGTTGGTGTGATCCGGCCACTATGGTGGCGGTGGGGATCCGACCTGAGCAGCGGGCGGAGGAGCTCCGGGTGGAAGATTATATCCGCTTGGCAGATGTGCTCGGCCAACCGGGAGACGCAAGAACGGCTGCAGGTCCGTGATCCAATCAGTAGATCGACCCATCGAACCGAAAGGATCCTCAGAGCAGGGGGTAAGAGGTATCAGAGATAAGGCGGAATCTTGTTAGCCTATGAGGGTCCAACGTAGTGTAAAGCCCGGTTTCCGCGTTCTCTAAGGAGGAGATTGGATGAGTACGGATGGGGATGGGCCTTTGATCCGTGTTGCCGAGCCTCCGGTCGAAACCGAAGAAGAGGTCGAGCTTCATAAGCCCTCTCTTTACAAGGTTATTTTGCTCAACGATGATTATACTCCAATGGATTTCGTGGTCGAAGTACTGCAGAAGTTTTTCAAGAAGGATCGAGAGGCGGCGACGCGAATCATGCTGGAAGTTCATAACCATGGAAAGGGCGTATGTGGGGTCTACCCCTACGATATCGCTGAAACCAAGGTCCATCAGGTGTTGGAGTACGCACGGGCAAACGAGCATCCCCTGCAGTGCACGATGGAGAAGGAATAAATCCGATGATAAGCGATGAACTTGAATTCACTCTGAATCGGGCTTTTCAAGAAGCGCATAAACGGGGACACGGCTTGATGACCGTAGAGCACCTGCTCTACGCGCTCCTAGAAAACCCTTCCGCAGCCGAGCTGCTACGTGCCTGTGCTGTAGATATTCCAGTACTCGAGCGCAAATTGGATCAGTTCCTAGACGAGTCGGTCCCATCCGGGGGTGGAAACCCAGCGGAGACCCGACCAACCAATGGATTCCAGAGGGTGATCCAGCGTGCTGTCCATCACGCTCAGAGCGCGGGTCTCCGAGAGGTGACTGGGAACCGAGTGCTGGTGGCGATCTTCTCCGAAAAGGATAGCTTCGCTGCCTATTTCCTGCAGCAGGCCGGGCTGACCCGAATGGACGCAGTCAACTACATCAGCCACGGGATTACGAAGACCTCGAGTGACTCCGGCGCAGAGGAAGCCCAAAGTGCTGGGGAAGGCGAAGAGAAATCCCAAGGGAAGAGCCCCTTGGAGCGCTTCGCAACCAACCTCAATGAACGGGCGGCAGCTGGAAAGATCGATCCGGTAATCGGTCGCGAGGAGGAGATCCAGCGCGCGAGTCAAATCCTCTGTCGGCGGCGCAAGAACAACCCCATTCTAGTCGGTGAGCCCGGAGTCGGTAAGACGGCAATTGCCGAAGGCCTCGCCTTGAAGATCGTTGAAGGGGATGTCCCTGCCCTACTCGAGGATGCGGTGATCTACGCCCTCGATATCGGCGCCCTCCTTGCAGGGACCAAGTACCGCGGAGATTTCGAGGAACGGCTTACGGCAGTACTGAAGGCGCTCAAGAAACAGCCCCATGCGCTCCTGTTCATCGACGAGATCCACACCATCATCGGTGCAGGGGCTGCCTCGGGGGGCACGATGGACGCCTCGAACCTCTTGAAACCGGCGCTCGCCGCTGGAGAGCTCAAGTGCATCGGGTCTACCATCTACGAGGAGTACCGCAATACCTTCGAGAAGGATCGGGCCCTTTCCCGGCGCTTCCAGAAGATCGATGTCGAGCCGCCGAGCGTTGCTCAGACCATCTCCATTCTGGAAGGGCTCAAGAAGCGCTACGAGAACCACCATCAGGTGCGCTACACCAAGCCGGCCCTCTATGAGGCCGCCGAGCTCTCCCACCGCTACTTGCACGGTCGCTACCTCCCGGATAAGGCAATCGACCTGATCGATGAGGTCGGAGCCGCAATTCGGATGCGACCCAAGACGAAACAGCGCAAGACGGTCAGTCCTAAGGATGTGGAAGAAGTACTCGCCAAAATGGCCCGGATTCCGCCCAAGACCGTCTCTCGAGACGATCGGGAGGCCCTTAGGAACCTAGAACGGGATCTCAAGCTTGCGGTGTTCGGGCAAGACGAGGCGATTCAGCAGGTGGCCTCAGCGGTCAAACTGGCCCGCTCCGGATTGCGAGACTCTGAGAAGCCCATTGGTGCGTTCCTGTTCGCGGGGCCGACCGGTGTGGGTAAGACCGAGGTGAGCCGCCAGTTGGCGGCGACCATGGGCTTAGAGCTCCTCCGCTTCGACATGAGCGAGTATATGGAACCCCACTCTGTCTCGCGCCTCATTGGCGCGCCACCGGGCTATGTAGGATTTGATCAGGGTGGTTTGCTTACCGAGGCAGTCAACCGGAATCCCTATTCGGTTGTCCTGATGGATGAGATCGAGAAGGCCCATCCCGATCTGTTCAATATCCTGCTCCAGATCATGGACTACGGTAAGCTGACTGATAACAACGGTCGCCAGGCGATCTTCCACAATGTTGTCTTGATTATGACCACCAACGCCGGTGCCGAGGACATGAGTCGTAAGAGCATGGGCTTCATCGATCCCACAATGAGTACGAGCGGGGGTGTCGAGAGTACCGGGAAGGAGGCCATTCAGCGGACCTTCTCGCCGGAGTTCCGCAACCGGCTTGATGCCACGGTCTACTTCCACCCATTGAGTCCTGAGGTCGTCGCCCAAGTGGTGGACAAATTCATCACCCAATTGGAGCACCAGCTTAATGAGCAGGGTGTGGAGCTGGAGGTCGATGAGGCGGCCCGCGCCTGGCTGGCTGCGGAAGGCCACGACCCGACCATGGGGGCGCGCCCGATGGGCCGTGTCATCCAAGAGTACATCAAGAAGCCCCTCGCTGATGAGCTGCTGTTTGGCCGGCTGTACAAGGGTGGCCGCGTCGTGGTCACTGTGGCCGACGGTGAGCCGGTCTTCACCTTCCCTAATCAGGAAGAGGGCAGCTCTGCTGAGGCCGAGTCTGTGGAACCGAGCGAGCCCGAGGTAAGTGAGTAGCAGCCATTGGTTGGCTTCCACTCTTATCAAGCCACTCAAGCGGTATCGGACCCGGGGTCTCCCCGGGTCCGCTTTTTTGCGTGCTGAACCCAAGCCCTTTCAGCCTGGAGCCGGCCAACTTGGCATCCCCGCACCTGGCTCCTTTTCTCCAAAGTCGATCGTACTCGGGTACTCTCTAGACTGCTATACCGGGCATCAAACGGCGTGAGCCTAACAAAGCAACAACTCGTTGCCCTAGGCATCCTTGGGATCCTACTGCTAGGGGCCTATGCGATCATCCGCCCCTTTTTGATCGCTATCCTCTGGGCTGCCATCCTCGTCTATAGTAGCTGGCCCCTCTATCGTCGCCTCTCTACTCTCCTTCCGACCCCTCCTATCCTGACCAGCCTGGTGATGACCACCGCCTTGATCCTCCTCCTACTTACCCCCGCGGTGCTCATCGGCTTATCTCTATCCCAGGAGATCGCGAGTTCGGTGGAGATCCTCCGCGAGTTCGCCAATAGTGATCCAGAATCGATTGTGGAGAAGCTCCAGCGGATCCCTTGGATCGGCAACCTGGTCGCCTCACAAGCAGAGTCCCTGTTGACCGATCCCAAGGCCCTGCGCACAACCCTGGTTGAAGCGGCCCAAGGCTGGTCCGGCGCCCTACAGGACATGGTTGGTGGTGCGGCCCGTAACATCTTCAAGCTCGGGATCACCTTACTCACCCTGTTCTTCTTCTACCACCACGGCAACACCCTGGTGAACCAGATCAAACGGGTCACCGGGCATCTAGGCGGCGAGCACCTGTGGAGCTATATGCTCCCGATCACACAAGCGGTGAATGCCGTCCTATACGGGCTGATCCTCACCGCACTCGCCCAGGGCCTGTTAGCCGGGATCGGCTATACCATAGTCGGGCTACCCGGCCCGGCCTTGCTCGGCGCTGTGACAGGACTCCTGGCCCTAATCCCCTTTGGGGCCCCGATAATCTGGGGGCCCGCTGGTGGGGTATTGCTCTATCAGGGGGATTGGCTAGCGGGTATTGGAATACTGTTATGGGGTTTTCTCGTGGTAGGGTTAGTGGACAACCTGATCCGTCCGGTGGTGATCTCCGCTTCCACACGGATCCCCTTTTTGCTCGTATTCTTCGGGGTAATCGGTGGCACAATGGCATTCGGTCTGATCGGACTCTTTATCGGCCCCATCATTCTCTCTGTCTTACTCACTGTATGGCGTGAATGGACCGAGGCCAACGAGTGAACTGCTTGGCTATGCTTGACAACCGAGTAAGGTGTTTTGTTGCCGTACTCACCCTAGTGTCGGTCGGACTCCCATGGAAGGGTGTGGCCGCAAAACAATCGGCCATCGAGGGCATATACACCCTCAGACTGGGGCAGAGTCGAGAGGAGGCGCTTGCTGCCCTGAGCCAAGACCAGCACTTCCGTCGGATCCCCGGACGTCACTACTCCGGCTTCCCGCTCTACGAAGTCCAACTCGGGGAGTACCAACTCCGGATCCGGCCCATATTTGCCGATGGCCAACTCGCTGAGATCACATTGCGTTTTCGTCAGACAGCCTCGCCGAATGACGTTACTCCGGTCATCCTGGATCGATTACGCTTCGGGCTGGAGACCTTAACCGCTCGTTTCGGTCCCCCAGACCAGGTCCACCTCCACCTCGCCTCACTGGACCGCCGAGACTTCAGGGAGAGGCAACGTGTCCTTACCCACGAATGGCTTCGAGAGGAACGTCGGGCGGGGCTAGCCTTATGGCAGGATGGATTCACCTACGGTGCCGAGATCATCCTTGCACTCCATAACCAGTCTGGGTCCTCGACGGTGGACTCGGCGGCGGAGGCCTTCTAACTCCCGCCCCCTTCCTCTGGCATCAATGACTTGAGCGACTGAATTAGGGTGGTGTTCTCTTCTGCTGTGCCAACGGTGATCCGGACTCCATCCGCGAGGTCCTCCGGTTCAGGGAAATGGCGAACGAGAATCCCACGCCCTTTCAACCCACGATACCAGGCAGCCCCCCTTCCATCTGGGACCCGGGCGAAGAGGAAGTTGGCCTGGCTCGCAATCACTTGAAAGCCCTCGGCCCGCAACTCTCGGTCCAGACGGCTCCTCTCATTGACCACGGCCGTGATTGCCGGGCGAAACGCCTCGATCTGGTTCAGAGTCGCCTCAGCCCCCGCCTGGGCCAAGCAATCGACGTTATAGGAGTCCCGCACCTTATGGATCTCGGTCGCGACCTCAGCCTGGACGAATGCCAGTCCAACACGTAATCCAGCCAAGGAGAAACCCTTGGAAAGGGTTCGGATGATCACGAGATTGGGGTGTTTGGGGAGCAACGAGAGGCCGCTGTCGGCTGCAAAGTCGGCGTAGGCCTCATCCAGGACCACTGGACACTCGACCGCGCTGCAGAGGGTATCTATATCCTCCAATGGACAGGCGTGCCCGGTGGGGGAGTTCGGGCGTACTATGAATATTAGGGAAGGATCTTGCTCCACGAGGGCCTCGACCGGCACGGCCCCATTCGCCTTCCAGGGGAATTCCCGATAGTATCCCCCTTGAATCCGGACCAGGGTCGCATAAAGGGAATAGGTCGGCCCCGGAGCGACAACCATCCCACCCGGCGCGACCGCCGCCCGCAAAAACAGGGTAATGAGTTCGTCCGAACCATTCCCTACGACCACTTGTTCAGGGTCGAGACCGTAGGCGCGGGCCGCCGCCTCCCGAACCCCACTTGCATCAGGATCCGGATAACGACGCAAGGGGTCCCCCACTGTCGCCCGAATCGCGTCTAGGACCTCTGTAGGTGGCGGGTACGGATTCTCATTGGTGTTGAGCTTGATAATCCGCTGCCCGGCCGGGGGTTGCTCGCCGGGCGTATAGCCTCTCATCGCGCGGATCGCTGGATGAATCCATTGTGGAGCTGCCATACCCTCCTCGAGCCCGTTCGAATGGGTGGATCTATAACCAGTCACTCAAGGCACAATGCCATTGGTGGCTCGCACTACCTCTTTGTAGAATCCGAAATGCCCACACTCGCCCACACTAATCCAGCTACCACAGGGGGTATCATGGACTACAAGCAACTTGGTGAGAGCGAACTCCAAGTCTCTGAGATCTGCCTGGGGACCATGACGTTCGGTGATCAGAACACCCAGGCGGACGCCCATGCACAAATTGAGCGGGCCCTTGAGCGCGGGGTGAATTTCATTGACACCGCTGAAGTCTATCCCGTCCCTCCCAAGGCAGAGACCCAGGGGCGCACCGAAGCCTACCTCGGTGATTGGCTCAGCCGGAACCCAAGCAAGCGAAGCGAGATCATCCTCGCTACCAAGGTCGCCGGGCGCTCCCAAGGGCTTTCCTGGCTACGGGGGGGCACTGAACTCCCTAAGGTCGATCGCCGCAATATCCAACAGGCAGTCGAAGACAGCCTCAGGCGGTTACGGACCGACTACATCGATCTCTACCAAATCCACTGGCCTGACCGCTATGTCCCCAAATTCGGCCAGACCCGTTTTGACCCCAGTAATGCCTATGAGGCAATCCCCATCCCCGAACAGCTGGAAGTATTAGGGGAACTCGTCAGGGACGGCAAGGTAAGAGCAATTGGGTTGAGCAATGAAACCCCTTGGGGGGTTAATCGATTTGTCCAAGCCGCCAAAGAGTTCGGCTTACCTCAGGTGCTCTCTGTGCAAAACGCC
Organism: uncultured Gammaproteobacteria bacterium; assembly: GCA_964448275.1. Taxonomy (GTDB): domain Bacteria; phylum Pseudomonadota; class Gammaproteobacteria; order Thiohalorhabdales; family CAYUWI01; genus CAYUWI01. Next base: position 9,259 of record CAYUWI010000046.1, read on the forward strand.
TATAGTCTGCTCAATCGCACCTTTGAGCAAGGCCTAGACGAGGTCTGTTACTACCACAATGTCCGTCTATTACCCTATTCACCACTCGCGTTCGGTCTCCTCTCCGGAAAATACCTCCACGGCGCTCGTCCCGGAGGGGCACGTTTGACCCGCTATCCAGAGTTCGGGGGGCGTTACACCCGGCCCAACGTCGAGCCTGCAGTCACCGAATATGTCCGCCTTGCTAGCGAGTCTGGGCTCGAACCGGCGCAGATGGCCCTCGCCTTCATCCGCCAACAACCCTTGACGACCTCGACCATTATCGGGGCGACCACCTTGGAGCAACTCAACAACAACCTGGATAGCGCGGAGCTTAAACTCGGAAATGAGCTCCTTGAGGCCATCGATCACATCCACGAGCGCTACCCCAACCCCGCCCCGTAGATTGGGCTCCTGAGCCGTCAATTCCCCTACGGAGAGGCCTTAGCTGAAGCGATGGTGCAAGGAGTAGAGGGTCTCTAAATCAACTGCCCCGTGAGGAGGTAAGGTGATCTCTCCTGTGAGGAGGGTGGCAGGGACTTCCCCGGGCTCTCCGAGCTGATCTAGAACGGCACAGGCCCCTGGGAATTCCTGCCCCTGAGTATACTCACTCATCGTGACAAGAACGGAGATTCCGGCTCCGCAGGCGGCTGTTACGCCGGGGGCAGAATCTTCTATTGCTAAACAGGCCGAAGGGGGCAACTGCAGTGCCTCCAAAACCCGTTGGTAGACCTCTGGAGAGGGTTTCTTGGCCTCCACCTCTTCACCCGCCACAATTACCTCGAACCAGGCCTCTGCCTCTGCCCCAAGGGTCTGGGTTAGAAGCCCACTGAGGGGCTCGCGGCTCGCTGTGGTCGCGATCGCCAACCGCACTCGA
>CAYUWI010000047.1:0-9861 GCA_964448275.1 uncultured Gammaproteobacteria bacterium
GGGGAGGCGACGGGGGTGGGCTTGGCATCGCACTGCCTTTCGGAGGGTGGTCTGCACTGCCCGGCGGAGCCGCTCGAGCTCTGCCTCACTGAGATCCGAAGCGCGGCGGTCCGGTCGGATACCTGCTTGGAACAGGATCTCATCAGCGAATACTGGCCCCAATCCAGCGATTAGGGAGGGTTCGAGGAGGAGACCCCTGATCTGGGCACGGCGCTGTTGGAGGCTCTGCCGCCATCTCTCGGGATCAAGTGCCCCGCTTAAGGGGTCGGGCCCAAAGGAGCCTAGCTTGGGGAGATTCTCTTCGGACTCGATCAGGTAGAGTGCACTCCGCCTACGCCGGTCATCGAGGGCTAGACCACCGCCCTCTTGGAACTTCACTTGAAAACAAGTGTGAGGCCCCGGACCCCCCTTGGGGCGAGCAACCTGGATCGAAGCGGTGTAGCTCGGGTGGATCAAAAGGACCCGACGCCCATCGAGCTCGAGTATCAGGAAGTCACCAAAACGGCTCAGATCGGTTACTCGGGCCCATTCCAGCCCTTGGCGTAGTTGGTCGCTGGAGGTGTTTGCCAAGACCCCCTCTTCCAGGGCCGTAATCTTGGCTACTGACCGGTTCAAGGCCTTTGCCTGCAGGCGTTGGTAGCTAACCTCGAGCGCAGGGAGTTCAACCATACAGATCGCAGCGTTGGAATGATAAGCAAGCGTGGAAAAGGTTACTCTGCAGGTAGAGGATACCACTTTCCCTACCCCAGTGCACTCTCCCGCTGAGGCCGTCTTGGAGCTGGTAAGGGGCTAGCTAGCTTCCGCAGGAGGCTGGATTTATGGCAGAATTCTAACCTAATAGCTTTGGAAAACCTGTCTTGTCGGTGAGATCTAAACCCACAGTATAGGGCGGATGATGGATCACGAGTATCACCCACATCAAGTGGAAGAGGCGGTACAGACACGTTGGGAGGGGGGTAATCCCTTCGTGGTCACGGAGGATCCCAAGCGGGAGAAATTCTACTGCCTATCGATGTTCCCGTACCCCTCCGGGCGCCTCCATATGGGCCATGTACGGAACTACACGATCGGTGATGTCATCAGCCGCTTTCAACGCATGGAAGGGAAGAACGTCCTCCAACCGATGGGTTGGGATGCCTTTGGTCTGCCGGCGGAGAATGCCGCGATCGACCATGGTGTCTCGCCGTCCCGTTGGACTCGGAGCAACATCGCTGAGATGCGGACCCAGCTCAAGCGATTGGGCTTTGGCTACGATTGGAGCCGCGAATTTGCGACCTGCGACCCCAGTTACTACCGTTGGGAGCAGTGGCTCTTCACTCGGTTGTTGGAGAAGGGGTTGGCCTATCGCAAGAAGGCCACTGTGAACTGGTGTCCCCATGACCAGACCGTATTGGCCAATGAACAGGTGATCGAGGGCCGGGCATGGCGCTCTGGGGCGCTTGTCGAGCGCCGCGAAATCGACCAGTGGTTCCTCCGAATTACCCAGTACGCCGATGAACTCCTGGAGGAACTAGACCACCTCGAGGGTTGGCCGGAACAGGTCAAGACCATGCAGCGTAACTGGATCGGTCGTTCTGAGGGTGTTCAGGTGTGGTTTCAGGTTACCGGTCTACGCTCGCAGTTGGGTGTGACTGAGGAGAAGGGAGGTATTGGGGTCTTCACCACTCGGCCCGATACCCTGATGGGGGTTACCTATCTGGCTTTGGCCCCGGACCATCCCTTAGCCCAGGAGTCCGCTCGGCATGACCCTGAAGTTGCAGGCTTCATCGAGAGGGTACGCCATCGGGTGGTCTCTGAAGCGGAGCTGGAAAGCCAAGAGAAGGAAGGGGTCCCCTCAGGCTATTGGGTGACCCATCCGATCACCGGCGAGTGCCTGCCGGTCTATGTGGCCAACTTCGTCCTCATGGAGTACGGGGAAGGGGCGGTGATGGCTGTTCCGGCTCACGACCAACGGGATTTTGAGTTTGCTCGGAAGTACGGGCTAGAGGTCCGTCCTGTCGTCGTCCCGGAGGCGACTACCCTCGAGGGGGATGATCTGGAACAGGCATATACCAAACCAGGCATCCTACAGCGTAGCGGGCGGTTCGATGGCCTCCGTTCTGCAGAAGCCAACGAGGCCATCACCGCCTACTTGGAGTCGACTGGGGCGGGCGAGCGACAAGTCAACTACCGCCTACGTGATTGGGGCATCTCCCGCCAGCGTTATTGGGGGGCCCCGATCCCGGTCATCTACTGCGACGGTTGTGGGGTGGTGCCGGTGCCGGATGCCGATCTCCCCGTGGTCCTTCCGGAGGGGCTCACCTTCTCCGGGGCAGGCTCTCCCCTCAAGGCGGTTCCAGAGTTCTATGAGACCCCTTGTCCTCGGTGCCGTAAGCCGGCAGTCCGAGAGACCGATACCTTCGACACCTTCGTTGAATCGGCCTGGTACTATGCCCGTTACGCCTGTCCTGATAATGAGACCGCCATGCTGGACGAGCGGGCCGATTATTGGCTCCCGGTAGACCAGTATGTCGGCGGGGTGGAGCACGCTGTGCTCCACTTGCTGTATGCTCGGTTCTTTAACAAGCTCCTCCGTGATGTTGGACTCCTCACGAGCAACGAACCCTTTACCCGCCTTCTGACCCAAGGGATGGTCCTGAAGGACGGGGCCAAGATGTCCAAGTCCAAGGGCAATGTGGTCGATCCGCAAGAGATGATCGACCGCTTTGGCGCTGATACCGTACGCCTGTTCATCCTGTTTGCCGCCCCTCCGGATCAGGCCCTGGAGTGGTCGGACGAGGGGATCCAAGGGGCCTATCGCTTCCTCAGGCGGCTATGGCGATTGGTGGCGGAGTTCACAGAGCACGGCCCAGTACCCGAGCTCCCTGCGGAGCTCCCGACCGAGGTTGCCGAGCTCCGGCGTCGGAATCACGAGCTGCTCCAGAGGGCGAGTATCGACGTTCGTGAGCGCTACCACTTTAATACCGCGGTGGCAGCGGTGATGGAGATCGCCAACGCCTTGGCCAAGTTTGTCAGAGACACAGATCCCTCGACCCGTGCCGTAGTCGGTGAGGGGCTGGATCGGGTGGTGCGGTTGTTAGCCCCGATGGTGCCCCATATCTGCGATGAACTCTGGCGAGCCTTGGGCAATGAATCTCCCTTAGAGGAAGTCCCTTGGCCGGAAGCGGATGAAGCAGCCCTTGTCCGAGACCAGATCGATCTCGTTGTCCAAGTCAACGGGAAGGTCCGTGATCGTATCCGGGTCGCTACCGATGCCGACGAGGCAGCAGTCAAAGAGGCCGTGATGGGTTCCACTCGAGTCCAACAATTTGTTGGTGAGGCGCCGATCCGTAAGGTAGTCGTTGTTCCAGGGAAATTAGCCAACGTAGTGGTGGAATAGGGGCAGTGGAATCTCCCCGAGGACAGCCCCAGCCATCTCGACCTGGAGGGAAGCGGTTCCGCTCCGGAGGGGCGATGAGGTCGATCCCCCCCTTTCTGCTTCTCTGGGTCCTGTCATTGGCATTGGCCGCCTGTGGCTATCACCTGCCAGGGGGCGGTGGGGGCTTCCCTGCAGGAATCACCTCCGTCTATCTGCAGCCCGACCCGCCTGGGAGCCCACTGGCCCATGCACTTAGTCAGGCACTTCGGCAGGATCCGTCGGTGCAGTGGGTCGAGCAGGAGGGTGCTGCCGGAGGGATCCTTCGGATCCAGGGAGGGGAGATGGAGGTCCATCAGGTCGGGATCGGATCCGAAGGGGTGGCAACGGCCTATGAGGTGCGAGTAACCGCAGACTACCACTTGGTGAAGGGTGCTGGAGGGGCTGTGGTCAATTCCCAGCGAGGTCTGGAGGTGCGCAAGACCTACCCTTACAACCCGGCGACGAACAACCCTGCCGCCGAAGCGGTCAACCAGCGGCGTGCTGCCCGGCAGGCGGCACAAGAGTTGGCCAGAGAAATCTTGACTGCGATCAAAGAGCCAACTTAGCTGTATGCGTCTGAAATCAGAGGCTGAACTCGATCACCATCTGCAAACAGGGCTGCCCCCCATCCTCCTGATCCATAGTGATGTCCCGCTGCTTCGTGAAGAGGCGTGCTCTCGGGTCCGAGCGGCATTCACTATGGATCCGGGATCGGAGCGCCAATCCTTCTGGGTCGATGATCAGTTGGACTATGAGCACGTTTACCAGGAGATCCATTCTCTCTCGCTCTTCGCCCCGCGGCGGCTTATCGAGTTGCACTTTGGTGGATCAACCCCAAGCAGTGAAGGGGCACGTTGGCTCCGGGAGTATGCGGCAGCCCCGGTCGCCGAGACCTCTCTTTTGGTTACGTCTGGTTACGTGAACCAGCGGGCGCGGAGGCAACGGTGGTTCCAGGCCGTCGAGCAGGTTGGGGTCACCCTGGCCCTGTTTCCACCTGATCGGACCCAGCTCGGGAGCTGGCTGGAGCGACGCTTACGGGGACGCAATCTGGAGCTGACCCCTGAGGCCCTGAAATCATTGGTGGAACGGGTCGAGGGCAATTTGGAGGCGGCCCACCAAGAGGTGGAGAAGTTGGCCCTGTACACCGAACAGGACGGAGGACCTCTCGGTATCGGCGAGGTCCTGGAAGCGGTCGGTGACCATGCGCACTATTCGGCCTTCGATCTAACGGAGGCTGCACTGCAGGGAGAAGCCGAGCGGGTGGTCCGGATACTGGCTGTGCTACGTTCGGAGAACACCAGACCCTCCCTACTGATCACTATCTTGGCCCGGGAGGTACGGAATCTGATCCTGCTTGGGGCCTGCCTTCGGGAAGGGGGGGCGGTCGACGAGATATGTCGGGAGCTTCAGATCTTTCCTCCCCGCAAGCGGGTGCTGCTCCAGCGGGCTCGGACCTTTTCAGAAGAGGAGGCGCAACAGCTTCTGCGGCGCCTGGCCTATGCCGACCGTCTAGCCAAGGGGATCGGTGTGGGGGATGCCTGGGCGGTTTGTGAACAGGTCGCCCTGGAGTTGGCCGAGGTGACAGCAGACCACCCCCTCTGGGTTACAGGGGAGGGGGTGGGCGAGTACTGATCCGGGGTGGTCCGACCCGAAGGACAAGCAGGGAGGTGACCACGAGGGAGCTATGGGAGAGACGACCAAATACGTGCACGGATTAGGCAAGGCTGCACGCCAGGCAGCGGTTGAACTGAACCGTCTCGAGCCCGGGCTTAAAGAGCACGCACTCGCCGTTATGGCTGATCGCTTCGAGGCTCAGGCGGCTTCCATTCAGCAGGCGAATCGCGCCGATCTGGAGCGGGCCGAGTCAGAGGGTCTCGAGCCGGCTTTACTTGATCGCCTCGAATTGACCTTAAAGCGGATCCAAGCCATGGCAGATGGGGTCCGCCAAGTGGCGGCCCTACCTGATCCGGTGGGTGCGATCACGGACTTAGGCGTTCGGCCAAGTGGTATCCAGGTCGGGCGGATGCGGGTCCCACTGGGGGTGGTAGGGATTATCTATGAGTCCCGCCCCAATGTGACCGCTGATGCAGCGGCCCTGTGCCTCAAGGCCGGCAATGCAACGATCCTACGCGGAGGGCGAGAGGTGCTCTCCAGCAATCGCGCGATCAGCCAACTCATGCAAGGGGTCCTCAAAGAGCTAGGGCTCCCGGAGGGGGCGATCGCTGTAGTGGATACTCCGGAGCGAGAGGCCGTCGGTGCCTTGCTCAATATGCCTGAGTATGTCGACGTAATCGTTCCACGCGGCGGGAAGGGCCTGATCGAGCGTGTGATCGCAGAGACCCAGGTCCCCGTCATCAAACACCTGGAGGGGAACTGCCACATCTACATCGATGCAGAGGCCGATCTCCACAAGGCCACTGAGATCGCCTTCAATGCCAAAACCCAGCGCTATGGTACCTGTAACACCATGGAGACCTTACTCATTGACGCTTCGGTGGCAGAGGCAGTCGTCCCAGGATTGGCAAAGCGCTTCCAAGAGGTCGAGGTCGAGCTCCGGGGCTGCCCTCGTACCCAGGAGTTGGTCCCGGAGGCTGTAGCGGCGACCGAAGCGGACTGGGATACGGAGTACTTGGCCCCGATCTTGAGCATTGCCATAGTCAATGGTTTGGACGAGGCCATGACGCACATCACCGTCCATGGCTCGGGGCATACTGAGGCGATCGTGACGGAGAACTACACCCGTGCGCGGCGGTTCCTGCGCGAGGTAGATGCCTCATCGGTTATGGTCAATGCCTCGACTCGGTTCGCCGATGGTTACGAATACGGTCTGGGTGCCGAGATCGGGATTAGCACTGACAAGCTCCATGCCCGTGGTCCTGTGGGGCTCGAAGGCCTCACCACACAGAAGTTCGTGGTCTTGGGTAATGGCCAGATCCGGAGTTGAGAGAGCCGATGGCTAATCCCTTATCCCCTTTGGATCCGGGCTCCGCGGAGGGCCCCCTCCTGGTTTTCGGGGGAACCTTCGATCCGATCCACTTTGGGCATCTACGGGCGGCTGAAGAGGTACGCCAAATGCTCCAAGCGGAGCAGGTGCTTCTCGTTCCAGCAGGTGATCCCCCGCATCGTTCTCCCCCCCAGAGCAGTGGCGCCCACCGCCTCGCGATGGTCCAGTCTGCGGTCGCTGCCGAGCGCGGCTTTACGGTGTTGGATTGGGAGGTGCGTTCTCAGGGGCCCTCCTACTCTGTCAAGACCTTAGGCTGGCTTCGGGAACGGTTTGGCTCATGGTCGATCGTATTTATTATGGGAAGTGATGCCTTTGAGCAACTGCACACTTGGTACCAGTGGCAACGGTTGCTCGAATTGGCGCATATTGCAGTGGTGCAGCGCCCCGGGACGCCATTGGATCCTTTGGTACCTTCCCTAGGACAGGCCCTTCGGGGACGGTGGGCAGAGACAGCCGCCGAGCTTGGCCAATCTCCTGGCGGGAGGGTAGTGGTATTCGAGATTACCCGGCTCGATATCAGTGCGACCGCCATCCGGAGTTTGGTTAGCCGAGGCCACAGTCCCCGATTCTTACTCCCACAAGCTGTCGAGGATTACATTGGAGAGCATGAGCTCTATCAGGATGAATCGGAAGAATAGTGTGAGGGATGGTCGTTTCGAGGAACTTCTGAAACTGATTCAAGATGCCCTGGAGGACCGCAAGGCGAAGGATATCCGTGTTCTCGATGTGGAGCATCGGAGTGATTTTGCTGACTACTTTATCATTGCGACGGGTACCTCCGCCCGGCATGTTAGCTCGATTGCAGACTATGTCTACGAAAAGGTAAAGCACAGTGGGACTCAGCCCGCTGGGATTGAAGGGGCAAAGACGAGCGATTGGATCCTGATCGATCTCCAGGCAGTCGTCATCCATGTCATGCGGTCTGAGACCCGGGCCTTCTATAATCTGGAGGAGCTCTGGACAGATATCCAGGTTGGCCCGAAGGGGCCCCAAGAGGATTCTGTGCTCGGATGATGGATGCTCGCCAAGAAGCCGTAGGAAAGGGCGGCGACTCCGAGTAAAAGGAGGCCCCGTGGGCCGAGGTCACACGGGGGCGGTTAAAGGGAATCCCTCTCATCAGGAGGCAGGGCCGTTTGCCCCTGGACTCCAATGCGAAAGAGAGATCAGTCATACATTTTGGGATTTTTCCCCCTTGAGCGGGAACGAAATCTTGATCAGCGTCACCCCTCAGGAGACGCGCGTGGCGGTAGTCGAAGGCGGCCTTCTCCAGGAGGTCCACATCGAGCGGCCCCGCTCCCGGGGGATTGTTGGCAACATCTATAAGGGCCGGGTCGACCGAGTACTTCCCGGTATGCAGGCGGCATTCATCGACATTGGCTTGGAGAAGGCTGCCTTCCTGCACGCCTCGGATGTCCGTTTGCCTGCCGATCTCGGTGGTCTCGAGAGCGAGGGGGAGTTGCCTCGGATTACCGAACTCCTCCGTGAAGGCCAAGAGGTGGTGGTCCAAGTCAATAAAGATCCCCTCGGAACCAAAGGGGCGCGGGTCTCCACCCAGATCACTCTGCCTTCCCGTTTCCTCGTCTACATGCCGTATTTGAATCGCGTTGGCGTCTCTCGCCGGATCGAAGATGCAGCAGAGCGCGAGCGGCTCAAGGAGGTCGTCGAGGCGATCCAAGGGTCGAACGCCCCGGGAGGGTTCATTATTCGGACCGTTAGCGAGGGGGTGACAGGGGAGGAGTTCCAACGGGAGATTCATTTCCTATGCCGAGTCTGGGAGTCGATTGCCGGGACCATCCGCCAGAGCCGGGCTCCGGCTCTGATCCATCAGGATTTCTCCTTACCGGTGCGGGCGATCCGAGATATGACGGATACACGGACCCAGAGTGTCCGGATTGACTCGGCCGAGGTATGGGAGGAAATCACAAGTTTTGCGCAGGAGTTTGTGCCCGAAATCACCGATCGTATCGAACACTACTCGGAGAGTCTTCCCCTCTTCGATCTCTACTCGGTTGAAGAGGAGATCGAACGGGCCCTCTCACCAGTCGTCTACCTCAAATCGGGTGGTTCGATCGTGTTCGACCAGACCGAGGCCTTGACCACCATTGATGTCAATACGGGCGGCTTTGTCGGGTATTGGACCCTCGAAGAGACCGTGCTCAAGACGAACCTAGAGGCCGCCCAAGCGATCGCTCGCCAATTACGCCTGCGTAATATCGGTGGGATCATCATCATCGACTTTATCGATATGGAACGCAGGGAGCATCGCGAGCGGGTCTACCGGGCCCTGGAAGGTGCACTCGCTCGCGATGGCGCCAAAACCCATTTGGTAGGCTTTTCGGAGCTCGGGCTGGTCGAGATGACCCGCAAGCGGACACGGGAGAGTCTGGAGCGGGTGATGTGCGAACCCTGTCCGGCCTGTAAGGGACGGGGGGTCGTTAAGTCATTGCAGATGGTCTGTTTCGAGATCTTCCGGGAGGTCCTACGGGAGGCCCACCAATATCCCGCTGAGCAGTTTCTGGTCGTGGCCCATCCGGCCGTTGTGGAGACTCTACTTCACGAGGAGGGACAAGGGCTCGCTGAGTTGGAGGTCTCTCTCGGTCAATCCATCCACCTTCGCAGCGAGAGTAGTTACTCGCAGGAGCGCTACGATATCGTCATTCTGTAGCCCCTTGCAGCCCGTTTAAATTCCCCACCGTTGACGAGCCCTGTCAAGGGTGAGCATATCGACCCCCTGGCAGCAGAGGCGCTTGATACAGGCGCGCTTGCCTTGCAGGAGAGTGACTGCCGAAGCAGGTAGATGGAGCTCCTTGGCCAAGAACTCGATCAGGTGCCGATTGGCTTTCCCGGCAGTGGGGGAGGCGGCGATCCGGATACGCAAGGCCCCCTGGTAGAGCCCGACCACCTTGTCTTGGCTTGCCTTAGGCTGGATTCTTACCCTCAAGAGGAGGTGTTCCCCCTTCCAGCTGTAGAACGGGTCCTCCATCGCCGCGCTACTTAGAATCCGTAGGTGAGTTGATGCAGACTGCCTATGAGGACCCGCCGCAAGAACTCAAGGGCTACTAGGACCACAATCGGAGAGAGATCCAGGCCTCCGAGTGGGGGAATGACACGCTGGACAGGGCGCAGCACCGGATCAGTGATCCGGTAGAGGGTCTGGACTAGCGGGTTGAATGGATCAGGGCTGACCCAAGAAAGCAGTACCCGGATCAGGATGGCCCAGAAGAACAGGGTCAATGCCGCGTTGATCACCATGGCAAGGGCGCTGATTAGGTTGGTGAGGAGGGGCATGCACGCTCCTTCGGTTGTTGTTGGCTTGGTGATCGGCTATTTCGGGACTCGAGGGCGGAGCTCAATTACTCCCTAGTTCCCGTGCCCGGTGGCTGGCAGCCCAGACTGCCTCCAATAGGGCAGTGCGCAGTCCACCCTTCTCCAGGGCGGCGAGGCCACGGGTCGTGGTACC